>CALIAD010000118.1 GCA_938041635.1 uncultured Atopobium sp. | reverse complement strand
TACTCCTCGCCGTATTTTCCAGAGCGAGTAGCCTCTGCCAAGTCAGCGTCAAAGACCAGGAGGTCGTCGTGCTCTTTACCAAGCTCGACCAGGGCTTTTCCATAAGCTTCTCTGGTGGCAATCTTCTGTACGTCTGCCATGTTATGCCACCTCTCCCTCAAGCTCTTTCATAGCCTGCTCGTATTGCTCCTGGTTTGGAGCTTTGCCGTGCCAACCTACCTGGTTCTCCATGAAGGAGACACCCTTGCCCTTTACGGTGTGGGCGATGATGACGGTTGGTTGGCCCTTAACAGTCCGAGCCTCAGCAAATGCAGCAGCAAGCTGTTCAAAGTCGTGTCCATCAGCCACCTCAATGACGTGGAATTTGAACGCCTTGAACTTCTCGCCAATTGGCTGTGGTGTATTGATCTGTTCAAGGGTGCCGTCAAGCTGCAGATTATTGTTGTCAACAATAAGCGTAAGATTATCAAGCTGGTGGTTGCCGGCAAACATAGCAGCCTCCCAGACCTGGCCCTCTTCGATTTCGCCGTCGCCCAAGAGTGCGTAAACGCGGTAGTCCTTGTTGAACTTCTTGCCGGCCAGCGCCATGCCAACAGCAGTAGAAACACCCTGGCCCAGGGAGCCGGTGCTCATGTCAACTCCGGGAGTATCGTTCATGTTTGGGTGACCCTGAAGGCGCGAATTGAGCGCGCGGAAAGTTTTGAGCTCCTCCTTGGGGAAGAAACCGCGCTCGGCCAAAACGCCGTAGAGCGCAGGAGTAACGTGACCCTTTGAGAGCACAAAACGGTCTCTGCAGGGGCAGTTGGGCTTGGTGGGGTCTACGTGCATCTCCTTGAAGTAGAGATACGTCAGGATTTCTGTTGCAGAAAGCGAGCCACCGGGATGGCCGGATTTAGCCGTAAAGACCTGCGTGAGGATGCTTTTGCGCACCTCACGAGCAACCTGTTTAAGGTCGACGTCCATGTAATTTCCTTTCACGTATTGCGTGCGAGAAACGCAGTAGGTCGGCGCCACGCGCGAGCCGGAGCTGCGCGCGAAAACCGCATGCAAAAACCGCGCTTACAGACCGAACTTCTCGGTAAGCTTTTCCTTCATTTCATCCTTATCAAGGATGTTGGAGAGAACGATCTTCTCGTCTTCTGGAATGCCGGCGATAAAATCCTCAAGGTCGCGAGCAACAACAAAGAGATCAGCTGCGCCAGGAGTAACGTCGGAAACGGTTGAGTGCTCAACCTCGACGCCGCTCACGCCCAGCTCGTTCAGGACGTCCTGGATCTGCATCTCAACCATAAGGCTGGAGCCAAGTCCACTTCCGCAACAGCAAAGGATCTTCTGGATAGCCATAAAAGCCCCTTTCAATTCACCACGTGTGATCTGTGGGTTTACGTGGGTTAAAAAGTCGGACCCCATCCAAGGACGAAGCCCGACCTAGATACTTAGATTCTACTCGCATTTTGTGCAGCTTCTTTGATGTTTAGCCGCAAATCTGCGAACGGATTTTCTACTCGGCCTTCTTCTCCTCAGCCTTCTTAGGAGCAACAAGGTTGAAGAGGATTGGCAGGCAGAAGCAGACAACGCAGATGCCGGTAAGAATTGCACCCTGGACATTCAGAGCAACGTTACCAAAGATCAGAGCCATGATGGAGAAGTCGGCATCGGAGAAGGTAGCGGAGGTGAAGCCCATGAGAGTAAAGACTGGCATGCACAGTGCAGGCAAGAAGGTAATGAGCAGGCCGTGGACAAAAGAGCCAGCGATGCAGCCCTTGATGCCGCCCTCTGCGTTACCAAAGACACCTGCGGTTGCGCCGCAGAAGAAGTGAGGAACAACGCCTGGGAGGATCAGAGCAATGGCTGCGATCTGTGCGTTAATGACACCTAGGATAAGCAGACCCAGGATGCCGCCAACGAAGGAGCTCAGGAAGCCGATGATAACGGCGTTTGGAGCATAGGTGAATGCGATTGGGCAGTCGATTGCAGGCTTTGCACCAGGGACAAGCTTCTGAGCAATACCCTTGAATGCAGGAACAATCTCGCCAATGATCAGACGGACACCGGACAGAATGATGTAAACGCCACCAGCGAAGGAAAGACCGCGGGTAAATGCCCAGACAATCCAGTTAGTGGTGGTCTCGGTACCAATGTTCAGCAGGTCGCCGAGGTGCTGAAGGCCAGCATATTGTGGGTTAGAAGCAAACTCTGCAGCGGTAGTTCCTGCAGGTACCAGGGTTAGAAGGCCACGGCTGACGGCAACGCCGGTGATAACCAAGAACATGACGATCATGGTCAGACCAATGGAAACGGTGTTGTCGCGCAGGAAGATGAGGCGCTTGGAGAACTTGATATTCTCGGTGCTATTCTCGCGATCGGAAGCAAAGAGCTTACCGACCATACCAGCAAGCCAGTAACCAGCGCCGCCGAAGTGGCCAAGTGCAACGGAATCGCTGCCAGTAACCTTGCGCATGGTTGGCTGGCAGTATGCAGGAGACAGAACCATGATCAGAGCAAGCAGGCATGCGCCGGAGATGTAGAGCATCCAACCGGAAAGGCCGCCGACGTGCAGGATGATGGCGAGCATAGCTGCCATGTAGAGAGTGTGGTGGCCGGTGAGGAAGATGTAGTTAAAGCGAGAAAAACGTGCGAGGACAATGTTCAGGACCATGCCGATGCACATAATGATTGCGGTTGCTTGACCAAACTCGCCAAGCGCCAGCGAGACGACGGCCTCGTTGTTTGGGACGACACCCTGCATGTCAAAGGCAAAGTTGAAGATCTCGCCAAAGGCAAGAAGGGAGCCAGTTTGCAAGAAACCTGCACCTGCAGAAAGAACGAGGAAGCCAACGATGGTCTTGAGAGTGCCTCTGATGAGATCCTCAATTGGCTTTCCCTGAAGCGCCAAACCTAGCAGGGCGACAAGACCAACTAGGATGGCTGGTGTTGATAACACGTTTACAAAAAACTCAACAACAGGCATACAAAACCCCTTTCAACAAAACGCGATACAACAAATTGACACAACAAACTGACACAACAAACTGACAAAACAAACTGACACAACAAACTGACACAACAAACTGCGACGTCCATGTGATCCTGCGACACAACAGTACGAACTCGAACGCACGCGGTCCTGCAACGCAACGAAACGAGCTCAGTGCTTTTAACTGATTGTAATCCATTTGTGTTTATTTTGTGCAAAATTATTTATGTTTTGCTGAGGTTAAACGTTCACAATGTTCATTTGATTGCAAAATGAAGCTCAAAACAGTGAGGAAGTGTTCTCATGGAGCTGTCTTGTAGACTTTTGAGGAACGGTTGACGCAAGGTCCGGGCGATTATGTGTCCGCCAAACCAAAAACGTATAAACAGCCTTGGATATGCACGAAAACTAATCAAGAAATTGATATGACGGAAAGCAGTGTCTGATTTGGGTAAAAAATCCGTTTAGTTGGAAATTTATTTTCTAGTTCGGCGTTTTGGCACTTGCGTTTTCCCAGTTGGGTTTTCTCATAAAAGTTTCAGTCAAAATGGACCGAGAGTTTATACTGGTAGATGACCTGCATGGAATGCATGCGTTTTTGTATATTCCAACTAAACGCATTTTTTACCACTTTGACTGTCAAAACGCTTATTTCACGACAAAAAATGACGATAGTTCACTGATTATCAGGAAAAATGGTCGGGTTGACTGGATTTGAACCAGCGACCTCTCGGTCCCGAACCGAGCGCTCTACCAAGCTGAGCCACAACCCGTTATGTTTTACCTCGTCCGATGGGATAAATCCATCAAACATTTGCCGCTCTATGTTACCACTACAACTTGCAGGTAGTGGAGAAGCCTCGCCAACCTTTTGCTTGAGCTGCGGCTGCAATTGCGTCGGCAGCATCCTGTGATTCGCAAAGCGCAAAAGAGCTGCTACCTGAGCCGGAAACCTGAGCGCCAAGAACTCCAAGCTGCACCTTTAGCCACTCCTCTACCTCAGCCACCTGTGGTTTTAGCGATTTTGCTGCAGGGGCAAGGTTGTTGAAGAGGAAGCTTGCTGCCTGCTGAATGAATTGCTTACTTGCATCGTGATCAGAGGTAGCACCAGAATTGCCTGCGTCACACAAAAGTGCGGACAGATTCTCGTAGGACTCCGATGCAATTGGTGACGCATCAAACTGGTCGTATGCCTCTTTGGTAACGACACCTGTTTCTGCTGGTAAAACAATGGCAAGAGGAGCGTCAACAATAGATGTATAGGTTTCTACCAGCGTATCTCCTGCGCCCAGCATAAGCGATGGTCGTGGGTCTAAGAAGAACGCAACGTCTGCGCCCACAGCCTTGGCTACCTCAACTACCAGTGGATCCAGCGGGTCAACGCCCCAACGCTGGGCAAGCAAATAGAGTGTCGCGGCAGCGTCAGCGGACGATCCACCCAGACCGGCCTTCTCGGGAATGTGAACTTGCACGTCAATGGAAACATCTGGGGAAATGCCCAGCTTATTGGCGAGAAGAACCGCGGCCTTCCAGGTTGTTGTACGCTCGGGCAACACGCAGAGCTGCGGCTCATGCGTAACCGTAAGCTCCGGCGCGTCATCGACAACAACTGTGTCGTACAGCGCAACGGGAACCATGAGTGAATCTACTTTATGGTATCCTCGCTGGTCTTTCTGAGTGTGAATGCCCAGGTGAAGGTTGACCTTGCAAGGAATCTGAATGATTTGGCGTCCAAAATTGGACAACGAGGCAGCCATGAGTGTGAGCCTAGTCGAAGTAATGCGTGCGCTTCTGAACTACTCTTCAAACTCGAAGTCAAACAAACGCTCACCGGTCTCAAAATCAAAAAGCTCAACAGTGCCGGTCAGAACATCAACGTACTGGTAGGACTGACGGGCAGTGCGACCGCGACGCTCACCAACCTCAACGATGAAAAGAGATGGATGGGCCATAACCAGGGTACCTGTGCGCTCAACAATACGAGAACGTCCCATGTTAGCCTTGACCTTGAGTTTTTGGCCCTGAAGAGAGCTGAGCTTCTCGTGAATCTCGTCTACACGATTAACTGGTGGAATCTCGTTTTCCATCAATCCTCCAAGTCAATCAGTACGTTTGCGGTGCGACACGTTGTGGAGTGTCGGAGATATGTACCGGTCGACAAACAATAGTCAGAATTTCCGAAACTCCACTATACGAGGTAGAAAATAAAATCTCAAGGTTTTACGACAAATGTCACGGGAACAACATCAGTCGATTGGTCAGGTTTGCGTCAAGATCGCGAGAAGATCGCGTCAGGTTCGCGTCAGATTTGCATCAGGTTGGCATCGGACTTGCAACGACAGCGCGTCAGAACCCCAACAAATTTATGACAAATAGGGGTCCTCTGATAAAATTAGTAACTAACTTCAAAACACAAGGAGGCCCAATGACTGAGACTCTGGGATATGCCATCAGTAAGACCTGGTATATCGTGCTTATTTTTGTTGCTCTTGCTATCGGAATCGCATTCCTTTCCAAAAAGAAATCATCTAAAGCTCTTGTTGCTTTATCAGCGCTTTGCCTGGTATTTAGCGTAGGGTCGTTCGCATTTGGTGGATTGACTGTTTCTGAAGCACAGTCCAAAGGCGCTTCATCTGAACAGCTCAATTCCATGAACCTTATCGAGCTTGTCCAGGCTAACCAAGCCGCACCAGCTCAGACCTCTGTTAATGACGTCAACGAGCTCTACAACAAGATGGTTTATGTCTATCAGTACGGCTCGCCTATCGCGCAGTCGCTCGCGAGCGACAATCCCTTTGTTCATCATGATCTACCTTGGGTAGCAGCGACTCTTCCTGAACTGAAGAAGCTGCTCGACAAAAACGAAGTAGTCTACGTGTCAACAAACAGTCAGATTTTCAAACAGTTGCACATTAACCCTGGTGAAAACGCCGTCGAGCCTTTTATATTCTTTGTTACTTCGGTCAATCCAGCCGGTAGAGTTTTCCCACTTTCAACTGGTGATATGTCTCGTGTTGGCAAAAAAGATGGCGATAAAATCACGATTGGTGACAATCTTGAGTTTACGCTTCGCACGGTTCATACCAATAACGGCGACTATGTGCTTGGCCTTAACTACCAGGTCCTTTTTGCTCTCAGTCGTTACTTCAAGGACTATTAATATTTTTCGGAGCGTCACTAAACGTGCACATACAACGCTTACATATCATAAACTGCAAGAAAAAAACTCCCATTCACATGAATGGGAGTTTTGTTTTTTTTCTCGGCAGATGCTTTTCGAGGCTTTTTGGAGACTTTAAGAAGCTTTGGGTCAACCAGACTTTACTTAACTGGGCAAAGCGAGAGGGCGGCCTCGTCAGCAATAACGGTGCAGTTAGTATGAAGCTGCAGGATAGAGGCTGGGCACTGAGGCGAAACGTTGCCGTAGCACATGTCGTAAACAGCCTTAGCCTTGTCCTCGCCGCTAGCCACAATCAGAATGCTGCGCGCGAACATGATGGTCTGCGTGCCCATGGTGTAAGCCTGACGAGGGACGTCCTCCATGCGCTCAAACAAGCGGCTGTTTGCCTGAATGGTGCTCTCGGTGAGGTCAACGCAGTGCGTACCCTTGGAAAAATGGTCGTCAGGCTCGTTGAAGCCAATGTGACCGTTGTGACCAATACCAAGAAGCTGCAGGTCAGGATAGCCAGCCTTAGCAACAAGCCTATCGTACTCGGCGCAAGCTGCCTCGACGTCAGGATTAGAGCCATCGGGCACATGAGTGTTCTCAAGATCAATATTTACCAGGTCAAAGAGGTTTTTGCGCATGAAATAGTGATAGCTCTGAGGATCGTCGTGAGAAAGACCGCGGTACTCGTCAAGGTTATACGTAGAAACCTGCGAGAAGTCCAGGTCTCCCCTCTTGCACCAATCAGCGAGCTGAGCATAGGTACCAATTGGCGTTGAACCAGTTGCCAGACCAAGAACGCAATTTGGCTTCAGAATGATTTGTGCAGAAATAACATTTGCAGCTTTTCTGCTCATGTCCTCGTAATCGCGGGTGCGAACAATCCTCATGTCTACCTCCAAGACAGAAGTCACAGTTACATTTAGTTTAACATTTGAAGCAAGCAAAAAAGTAACCGGTCGGCGAGAAGAACAAATATCTCGCTGACCGGTTTTGACCTGTTATATGGCGTGTTTCTGTCGCGTTCCTGACGCGAATCTGACGCGAATCTGACGTGAAACCTACGCCGTGCCTATCCCAGAATCTGCTCGGAAAGATTCTGCAGAG
The DNA here is from genome assembly GCA_938041635.1 of uncultured Atopobium sp. Classification (GTDB taxonomy): domain Bacteria; phylum Actinomycetota; class Coriobacteriia; order Coriobacteriales; family Atopobiaceae; genus Lancefieldella. The sequence continues at coordinate 12,901 of CALIAD010000118.1, read as the reverse complement.
CGTGGAAACGGTGAGATATAGCGTTCTTCTCGTCAGGCTCAAGCTCTGCCATGGTTTTACCCGGAGCATCCTCTGGCCAGAAGAGTGGGTCGTAGCCAAAGCCGTTGTGACCCTTTGGCTCGTGGCCAATAACGCCCTCGCAGTCGCCCTCTCCTACCAGCACAGATCCGTCTCTATAAACCAAAGCAACGGTGGAGTGGAAGCGAGCAGTACGGTCCTCGTCAGCAACGTCGGCAAGCTCTGCCAGCAGTTTCTGATTGTTTGCAGCATCATTGCCATGCTCGCCAGCATAACGAGCAGAATAAATTCCAGGAGCTCCGTCCAGAGCGTCAACGCAAATACCGGAGTCGTCTGCAATGGCCGCCACACAATCTACCTCGTCAAGAGCAGCCATTGCCTTGATTAGAGCGTTATCGCGGAACGTCTGACCGTTCTCCTCTGGATCAGGGAAATCGCCCAGCTGGCCCAAAGCCACAAAGCTCATACCAGGCATTACTTTGGAAAGAATAGCCTCAATCTCAACAAGTTTGTGAGCGTTGCCCGTTGCAACAACCACAGTTGTATTTGGATCAAAGGTCACAGCGTTAGAACCCTGATTTTCACTGTTTTGACTCATGGTTACTCCCTAAATCCAGTCACTTGATTCTGCAGGTCAACAAGGTGAGCGATGCCAGCCTGACCAAGATCGAGCAGCTGATTGAGTTGCTCGCGATCAAACGGACCGCCCTCGCCTGTTCCTTGTACTTCAATTATCTGTCCAGTTTCTGTTCCCACAAGGTTCATGTCAATGTCCGCATGAGAATCCTCGGGATAGTCAAGGTCCAGCAGCGGCTGACCGTTTACGTAACCCATAGAAATCGCAGCTACCTGACCTGTAAGAGGAAGTCTGGGCAAGAGGTCCTTCTCGACAAGTGAATAGAGTGCGTCGTGTAATGCCACCCAAGCGCCGGTAATGCTGGCAGTTCTGGTGCCGCCATCTGCCTGAAGAACGTCACAGTCCAGCGTAATGGTGTACTCGCCCAGGTGGTTGAGGTCAACAACGGAGCGCAGCGAGCGGCCGATCAGGCGCTCAATCTCCATGGAGCGACCCTTGCGGTTGGCGCGCTCTCGCTTGGTGCGGCGGTTAGTCGACGCAGGTAGCATGGCATATTCGGCCGTGACCCAACCCGCGCGAGAACTGCGTCGCCACGCGGGAACGCCTTCCTCGACGGTAGCGGTGCACAGGACGCGCGTATCGCCAAACGTGACCAAGCACGATCCGTCAGCGTTCTTCATAACGTTGCGCTCGAGGGTGACGGGGCGCATCTGGTCCCACGCGCGGTCGAACGAACGCGCGACCTGCGCGGCAGCGTCGACCTGCGTGTCGGCTCCAGCCTGCGCGGGTTTCTCGCCAGAAAACGCGCTTTCTAACTGGTTATTCATTGCACTCCTAAGAAAAAACGCGACACCCGAGGGCGCCGCGTGAGTTTTCCATGGTGGGCGATGAGAGATTTGAACTCCCGGCCTTGTGCGTGTAAAGCACCTGCGCTAGCCGCTGCGCCAATCGCCCGTGACTGTAGAAGTTTATCACAGCTTCCACAATTCTTAAACAGCAATTATGAATTCACAGGTTTCATTTGTTCAACTTCAGCACGGACCGCCACGCCATCTAGCTGAGCGAGTGGTGTTGACGTCTGTTTTGCCAGAGCACATGCCGTGCCCATAGCATCTCCCATATCAGTGACTGTTGGGATAATGCGAACACTTGCCTGCATCAAAAACGTCGTAGAGATGCAACGTCCAATAACGCCCAGGTTATTGATGTGTTTGGTGACCATCGACCGGAATGGAATCTCGTAATAGTCACCCTGCTCGTAGGTGTTTTTGTGGAAGAGTCCACCCTTATTGGAGTGAACGTCAATGTACCAATCGCCGCGAACAAGACCGTCGTCAAATCGAGCCTGGTTGACGTAATCTTCCTCGGTAAGCATTGTCTGACCTTCAACACGCCAGCTCTCACGGACACCCAACAGCGAAGCTTGCTCCATAAGGTAGCTTTGTTCAAATCCAGGCATCATACGCTGTAAGAACGTTACCAGTCGACGAATGCGCGCATGCGCCTCAACTGTTGCATTAGAACGCGCCGCTCCCGAGGTGTTTGTACGCATGCTTGCAATATGTGGACAGTTCAGCGCCATGCAACCTGGTTTTCCAGGAAGCGAGAAAATCTGGTAATAGCGCAAGTCCTCTTCTTCAAGAATACCTGCTTCAATTCCCTCGCGAAACTTTGGCTCCAGCTTAAAATTCTTACCCGCTACCATCGCGGACTCAAAGAAATATCCTTCAACCAATGGCGAGAAGTGATCATCAAGTGAGAGCACGTACTCCCTATAGCGCTCAACATCAATTCCGCCCATAGTAAAACGCAGGCTGCAGACCTGATTTATGCCGTCCTCATCACCAGCTGCAACTGGAACACCAGCGGCTCGGGATAAAACCGCGTCGCCCGATGCGTCAATCCATGTTTGAGCAGCTACTGCGATTAAACCTTCTGTTGAGGCGAGAATAACATGTGTGATGGTTTTCTCGTCACCGGCATCAGATAGAACCGCAGCTACAAGAGACGTGTCATAGAGGATTTGTCCACCTTTAGTGGTATAGAGCTGCTCATACACTTCTCCCAAACGCTCAGGGGCAAACCAGATCATGGTAGTGTAATCGTCGCGCGTAGCGTCACCTGAAGCCAAGAGCTGCTGCTCGATGGTAGAAAGAACTGGCAAATGGCGGACATATGACGGCATCATAGGGCACACAAGCGCTCGTGTAGCAGAGCCTCCAAGCAGATTTGACTTGTCCACAATAAGTGTAGAAAGACCCTCGTTGACGCAACGAATTCCACAGGCAGAGCCAGAGACGCCGCCGCCAATAATAACTACATCAAAACTTCCAACAACAGGAATCTGTAGGTTGTTCCAGGTAATCTCTTTATGATTCATTGTTTCCTCCTGTGCCAGAAACGTTATGTAGCAATTCGTAGTAAGTATTGGTAAACGCATGTGCTGCAATTTCAGATAGTGCGTGAATGCCTGTTTTTCCCAGCTTACAAGGACCAATAGTAATAAGCGGAACGGTGTATTCTTTGCTGGTTAATCCAAGTCGCGTCGTCTCCAAGACATGAAAAAACTCATGCATCAGAATGAGGTTTTGAGCTTCATGCGGCTCAAGTTGATTTTGTTTTGCCCACAACGCGCATGACTGCTCATAGAGTGTGATTTCTTTTGTACCAGAAACATAATCGCTGAAATATCGCTGATTTCCATACACACAATCCATATCTTTTTTGATAATTGTCATGCCTGCATCTTTGCAGATTTTAAAGAAATCACTTTGACCGTTTGACTCCTCAAACACCATATGTGCAGCACGTTCACCTTTTGACCAAGCCAAATCAATCACGCACTCTTTATCCTCTTCAGGAATTCGAGCAGCAAAGCGATCCCACGAGAGCTCTTTACGTGCAAGCTCACGAGTTGGAAACGGAAACCTCGAAGCAGGGCCAGCATTAGACTCTACTTCAAGGTTCGCCGATTTTCTCGCCAAAGTGTGATCTGCGTTCTGCATGTGAGTTTAATCGCCTAAACGAAGTGTAGCAGCGATGATAACAGGCTCGTCAGACGGATAGCCGCCCAACTCCACTGCTGCAAGGCTCAAAATCTGCTCAAGAGAAGTCATTCCAGACAGATCGATGATGCGCTTGCCAACTACCACATAGACGTTTGGCAGATTGGCTCCACCGTCGTTATAAACAGTCAAGTCCTCTACCAGGGCTGTTACTCCCTTGCGCCAAGAACTAATGGTCTCTTGGAGTACGTTAGCATTAGGACGCTGAAGTCTAATAACACCCTCGGAATCAATAAGACGAAGAGCTGTGCGTTTCTTGGTGAGAAGACCAAAGAGCTTCTTTTCTGTAGTTGTTGCAGTGTAAGCAAAGAGCTCAGAAGAGTGAGCAACCTCGGAAACATTTTCTGCACCCTCGCCAAGGTTCTCTACTACAAGTTTTTTAAGCTCGTCTGCGCTCAAGCGCGTAGCATTAACGTCTTTACTGCGCAGCTCAGTGGCACCAACAGCAATCGCGCGGACAACATGACGCTGGGTATCAACCTCAACAGTAACTTCAACAGTTCCAGGAGCTGCTCCCATCTTAATAGCACGAGCTTCTGCTTCACGCCTAACGCTGACAATGTCATCGTCGGTTGGGTTGGTAACACTGCGCTCAACCATGTCTCGGACCATAGCAAGAGCAACGCCAATAGTTGAGATAACAGGAGCATTCTTAGCAATACGGAACGTATGACCCATGGTCTTTGCCAAGTGTGGCACTACCGTAGAAGCTCCGCCGCCTCCGCCAACGTAAACGGTTGTGCGAGGGTCCATGCCGTAGTCTTTCATAAGCTGTTCTGCTACAGCACCGTTCTTCTTTGCGGCAAAAGCAAGGACCTGAGCTGCTGCATCTTCAACACTCATGCCCATATTCTCTGCAAGAGGAGCCCACGCCGCACGAGCAGCTTCAACAGAGCCGTATGCATAATCCCCCTCAGGAACAAAGCCTGCAAGGTTTGCAGCGCCAGCCATGGTCAAACAAACGCGAAGTCCACCATCGCACTCAATAGCTGCGTACTCAGGATCTCCATCCATAGGACGAACAGCAACCAGGCGTGGATTAACAATCTTTTCTGCGTCGGTGTATACCTCGTAATCCAAGTTAGCAATGTGAGCAGAACGAGGTCCCACGTCAACGGCCTTGCCATCAGAAATCTGCACCATAGAACCGCCACCAATACCAACGGTTCTCACATCTAGTGACGAGAGGTACGTCTTGTGGCCACCAACTTCTGCGTATTTGACCATAACCTTGCCGTCTTTAACGCAAGAAATATCGGTAGAAGTGCCACCAACCTCAAAGAACAGGCCATCGGTAAGCTTCTCATACATCAAAGCACCAGCTACACCAGCTGCAGGACCAGAAAGAATGGTTAGGATTGGACGATGACGGACCTCATCAACAGTCATAACACCGCCGTCGCAGCGCATAACCATAAGTGGTGACTCAATGCCTGCCTCGCGAATACTCTTGTCAGTCATGTTTGCAGCTTCAAGCATCTTTGGCATGATGGAAGCGTTAACAACTGCTGTACGAGTACGAATAGCCAGGCCGTAAAGCTTAGAAATGTCATTTGTAGCCGTAGCAGGAACTTCTCTATCAGAGCACTCTGCAATAACAGCATTCTCGTTAGTTGGATCGTCTACACTAAATGCCTCGGCGGCAACATAAGAAGTTGAACCATCTGAGAAAAGCTGCTCGATTGCGCTCTTAATGCCAGCTTCAACATCAGAAGAGGTATCTACAAAAGCATTTTTGGTACGCAGGAATTTACCGGCAGCAAGTTCAATATCGCCAACATTGGTGTCACTCTTGCTCTTGGCTCCCTGAAGACCACTACCAAGCGTTACGATACCAACCTGTGCAACATCGCCCTCAAGCAGGGCATTTGTTGCTTGGGTAGTACCGTGAGCAATAAAGACAACATCTTCAGGCTTAATGTTGTGCTGCTCCATAACACCATGAAGCACCTGCACAATACCTGCTGCAACACCTGCTTCAGCGGTATGCGTAGTAGGTGTTTTAACCGTGCCGATAATTTCGTACGTATCATTGTCGATGGCAACAGCATCAGTAAATGTTCCGCCAACGTCGATTCCAATACGAACTTTCACGTTTCCTCCTTGATTTACAGCAATCCATCAGCTGCAAAGATAAAACGAGGCGAGAAGACCACAACAAGAGGGTCTTCTCGCCCCAAGGTCAGAACTTAGAAGTACAGAACACCAGACAGAATTACACCAAAGATGGAAACTGCCCAGAGGTAAGGAAGCATCTTACGAGTAACGGTGTTGACGTCAACCTCGCAGAAGTTTGCAGTCCAAACGTTCTGAGTATTGGTTGGGTCACCACCTGCCTGGATGCGCTCTGCAGCGAGGAATGCGCCCATAACAGCAAGAGGATTCAGGGTGTTCAGGCCAATGATAAGAGCTGCGATGCCAGAACCAAGACCAAACATGTTCATAGGTCCACGATACAGAGCCAATGGCGAGAGGACCGCAAAGAAGACGATGTATGCAATAAGGTTCTGTGGCATGATGCCAAGCAGGAATGGGTTAAGAACTGCCTTAACCGTTGGGTTGGTAACTGCAAGGTAAAGGATACCAATGCCAACCATCAGGATAATTGCAGGACCAGCGTCGGTTACGCCGTCATAGCAAGTCTTTGCAAGAAGGTTCATTGCCTTGCTAAAGCTCTTGGAGGTAAACAGCAGGCACCACAGAATACCAACGGTAAATGCTGGAGTAACAGGAACCTTCAAGAAAGCAACAAGCACAATAGGAATGAGTGGAGTAAGCATTGCAAGACCACCAGCAACACCGGTGAGCTGCTTGGAGTTGCTCTGCTCAGCAACTGGAGCGCTGAAGGCAAACTTAATGCCATTACGCTTGAACTCAACAACAATCATAATCAAAGTTGCAATACCAGTTGCAACAGCAAGATAAACCTCAAAGCCCTGAACCTGAGCAATGTCTAGGTTGAAAAGCTTTGCGAAGGTTGTCCAGTTGGCAATATTGAGTGCCAGACCAGTGGTAAATGACATCAAGAAGATACATGCTGCACTAGCTGCGGGAACACCAACAGAAATCAAAATTGGCAGGACGATTGAGCCAACCATGATGATGGATCCCAAGCCAGAAAGTGTAGTAAAGAGGACAGCTACTGCAATAGACATAATCAAGGTGATTACCAGGGGCTTATCGCCACCAAGCTCTGCACTTTTCTTGATAATTGTCTCGGTAACACCAGTCTTGTTCATAAGCTGACCCAACCATGCGCCAAAAATAACAGCCATGATTGCGGCGCCCATGCGGACGGTGCCAGCCTCAAATACTGATGTCAGCCAGCCAATTTCTTTTCCGTCGCCGTCTTTTCCAAACATTGGAACGCCTGCGATGACACAAATCAAAATGGCCATCAGTGGCAGGGCAAGCAGAGTTGGAATCTTCTTAGTCATCATCAATGCAGCTACAGCCACAAAGACCAAGAGGATCAAAATACCCTGAACCATGTTTCCTCCTTAGGAACACATTGTTTGATAGCAAGTGCAGCTATCTTTCCTTCAAACAACCTACACGTACTTCTATAGATGCCTCAGCACCATGTTGACGACTTTGATGAGCAGACAAAGTCGAGAAACACCTTTGTTCCAGCGCGGCACATAGCGTACTACTTCCCTACATCTACCTTGCTGGCTTCTTACGCAAGCCTTGCTGGTTTCCTGCACATAACCTGCGTAAGTCTTACCGATTTACTACGTAGAACTTGCTGGACGCCAACCAGAAACAAGCACCCGTTTCCAAAGCTGGACAGTTTCTGGACAAAGACAAGCAAACCTTAGAGCAGAAACAGCATCTATTAATAAGTTTGTTGAAGTCATTCTTGTTACGATTAGTTTTGGAAATGCTTCAAACTGAGCAAATTTTTGCGCCAAAAAGGCAGGAGTAGACAACGCCTTATTTAGCGTATCTTCCTTAATCAAAGAAGTAGAGATATCTTCTTCGGGCACAGATACAACCACAGCATCAAGAGAAAATAGACTCTGAACCGTGCTGATAAGGTTCATTAACTTATCAAGTTGCAGGCCGTCTACGCTCACAAGTTGCTGAGTAATGTCTGCGTTTAATCCTTCTTTCATAGGAAGAGGGGTGTTATTGCTGACAACTTGAGCTACAACTCGAGTTCCAAATGAGAGATGCAAGTATGAAGAAACATCCTCAATGTTGTTTGAGCTTTCTACTTGAGAAAGAGCAAAGTCACTCTGCTCAAATTGCTTCACCACTACCCTGAAGGAACTCTCTAACGCTTGTACCAGGGAAATTGTTGCCGAATCATGACCCGTTGAATACATGACGGAAAGCTCTGATTCAAGTACATCGCCCTCAAGCAGAACTCCAATTCCCTTAAGAATTGAGCCGTCAACAATAAACCTTGTAAGAGCAGTTTTAATACTTTCAAGTAGAGTTTCTCCCGAAGGAGCCTCTTCTGACAGCGTGGTACGAGCGTACTCGTTAAGAGCCATGTCAACGAGCACAAGTTCCTGACTCTGGCGAGAAACCCGAACAAGTCCCAAGAGACCAAACTCTGGAGCAAGTTGCAGAAGCGTCTTTGATCTACCAGCGGTTACTACGCGCTCTGAGCTTTCTTCAACCATTTTTGACTGAAGCAAATCTTGAACAATAGTAGTAACGGTACTAGGAGAAAGAGATAATTCACGAGCCAATTCAACACGAGACAGAGCGTTTTTCTCGCACAATGCTTTAATAACGGCACGTTTATTGGAATAGGCAATATCTTTAGTGCTGACAATTGACATACGTGTCCCCTCCTCTCCATTTCTGTCTGTACTACCTTATTTCAACTCTCGAAATAAGTCCATCAAACTTGGAAAGGAACGGGGCTAACGGTATGAAATTATCGCCAAATGGTCATGCTGAACAATTTGGTAAACGGCGCCAAGCCCTTACGCCAGCTCTTCCAGAATTCGACGCATTTCTTTCTGGACGCCCTGCTCGGTGTTGGGTGCAATGACCTTGGAGGCAATTGTTTTGAGCGCGTAGCGAGCGTTGTCCATAACGTATGCAGTGCCCGCATAACGCAGCATAGCGTAATCGTTCATAGAATCGCCAAACACGGCAATCTCGTCGCGAGAAATGCCATAGTACCTGCGAATCTGCTCAAGTCCTGTAGCCTTGTTCACACCACGAGGCACCACGTCAATCCAGGTCTCTCCAGAAGGCATAAACGAAAGTCTATCGCCCATCTCGCGCTCAAGAATCATAGCCATATCCATGGAGCGAGCCCTTGAATCGCAGCAAATAGCAGCCTTGATGATGCTAACGTCAGGTGAAGGCGGATCAAACACGCGCTCGGCGTTTGGTAGGTCTTTATCCAACTCACGCACAAACGAACTCTGATCGTCCAGCAGATACGTATGCGTGCGGTCATAAACAACCAGGTGAATGCAGTCAAACTCGGATGTCAACTCAAACAGCTTACGAATAGAAGCTGACGAGAAAACCTCGCGGTCGATGACCTCGTTCTCTACATAGACCTGCGTGCCAAGAGAGGCCACGTAGTCAATCTTATCCGCGACCGGCTCAAACAGCCAACGCAGCGTATCGTAACGACGACCTGAGCTTGCCACAAAGTGAACGCCGCGCTTGTACAGCTCTTCGATGAGCTCAAATGTCTCTGGCGGAACCTCGGAATTCTGGTCCAGTAGCGTACCGTCCATGTCCGATGCAATGAGTCTAATCATGCTAGTTCTCCATCATAAAACGGGGAGTCTCCCCTGCTTTTGTTGCGCGTACCAGCTCAAGCAAGGCATGCGCAACGCCGTCATCTGCAGATGCACCTACGTGGTGCTTTGCTACCTGCTTGACCTCTGGAATTGCATTTGCCACCGCCACCGAGTGCGGAACTTTACTTAAAATCTCGACGTCATTCTCGCCATCTCCAAAAACAAGCACCTCTTCTGGAGAAATGCCCGTTCTTTCCAGGAGCGTTTCAAAGCCGGTCAGCTTGGACACACCCTTGGGCAGCACGTCAAACCACTGAGGGACCACCGACATGGTGTACACGTCTGGACAAGCTGCGGCCACCTTTTGGCGACAGCGCTCCATGTCCTCCTCCGTGCCTGGGCACGCAATTGTTGCGGCAACAAAATCGACGTCGTCCGGGACTTGATCAACAATGCCCGAGACAAACACCAGTTTGCGCTCGTAATCGGCGAGAATGTCTTTGTCCAGCGGACCGACAACATATGCCGGGTTAAAGAGATTAGTCTTCTCTGGATAGCAGACCAAGAACATGTTCTTCTCGTCAGCAAGAGCATCTGCGACACCCTGCAACGTTTTGTGATCGAAGATAGAGAGCGAGATAGTCTTGCCCTTGTACAGCACGCGCTTGCCGGTAGACATAACTCCTGTCTGCATACATGCCTCATCGAGGCTGAAAAGACGCATCAGCTCAACGTAATCTCGGCCGGTACAAGGGCCAAAAGCGATGTCTGTTTCTTCCAGGAGCGTGTGAATAGCTTTGCGCGTGAAGTCCGACACGCGTCTGTTCCCAAAGGGTACCAGCGTATTGTCCATATCAGATAAAACAAGCTTAATCACAAACGTCCCCCGTTACTGCATGCTGCACAGCTGGGCAAACGCAACGCGCGTCGCAGTCCAAGCGGACGCAGCCCTACGCCAAAGCAGCTCCAAGCTGGCAAGCTCTACGCTGGCACGCTCTACGCTGGCACGCTCTACGCTGGCACGCTCTACGCTGACACGAGCTAAGCCGACACAAGCTAAGTCGCAGCATTGTACTTCTATCTAGTTGAACTATGTGCCAAGACATCAAAGCGATCAATCTTGAGCAACACTTGGTCTAATCCAATCATACCCGAGAGACGCACCTTTGACGCATTCGAAGTCAAAATTAGAAGATCTCTAAACCCGGAGCCCCGACGGCCACCAACCCACTCCATGCGCTTAATGTCCTGGTAGTTGATGGAAATTTCAGAGCCTACAAAGGGCACTACAACCATCTCGTCATCAAAAAGCGAGACCTTATAACGACTCAAGATGTACCACGCCATAAACATGACAACCGAGAAGGACGCAAAAAACGCCATAACAATGTCTGGGTTTGGCGTAAATACATTAACGTAGCAAAGCCAGCCGAGAATAACTGCGATTGCACTGACAAATGCCATGTCAATAATGAGCGAACGTGTAAGCGCGGCAGGAGTCACGTAGGTATCGTGATGGCTGTGGCGACGCTCGGAAATTCCAACGTTTCCCGAGTGCTCTAAAAACGCAGCTATGACGGGTGCCGCAACGACAACAATTCCAAAAAACACTGCGAGCATTGCGACCTCCCTTACTCCGTGAAAAAAAGAACAATAACCCTTCATAATTATGCTACGCTCCCGCACACCATTTTGTTGACAAGGGTGAACGGGAGCGTAGACGGTAGAAATCTAGCTATGAATGGCAAAGCTGCACGTCAAACGGTCGCGCGCGATGCAACGGCGCAGGTCGCGGGCAGTGCGAGCGCGGCACGGCGGCGCGGCTCGTGTGCGATGCGGGTGCGACGGCGCAAGCGCGGGCGATGCGGGCTCGGAGCGCGCGGGCGCTAGCCGCGAGCGGCAAACTTAGCGACGAGCTTCTCCAGAAGGTCAACAGTGACTTCAAGGCTTGGCACGGGGATAAACTCACGCACGGAGTGAGCGTTATATCCGCCGGTAGCAATGTTAGGACATGGCAGGCCGCGGAAGGTGAGTTGAGCGCCATCGGTGCCGCCACGAGCGGCAACAGGCATGGGCTCAATACCAACCTCACGATTTGCCTCAAGCGCATAATCAATCAGGAACTCGTAGCCCTCGAACTTCTCGGCCATGTTGCGATACTCCTGGTGAATCTCAACGCGGACGGTATTCTCGCCATATCGCTTGTTCAAGAACGCGGCGATATCCTGCAGGACCTGCTGGCGGTTGGCAAAGATCTGGGCGTCGTGGTCGCGGACGATGTAGCTAAGCTTGACCTCGGACGCGGAGCCCTCGATGGCGATTGGGTGGTAGAAGCCCTCGTAGCCCTCGGTGTGTTCAGGACGCTCGAAGGCCGGGACCATCTGCTGGAACTCGGAAGCAACGGTAATTGCGTTGATCATGACGTCCTTGGCGCTACCGGGGTGAACCATGACGCCCTTGAAGTAGACGTCGGCGTGGGCGGCGTTGAAGCACTCGTAGTTGAACTCGCCGAGAGCCTCGCCGTCGACGGTGTAGCCGTAAGCTGCGCCGAGTTTGTCCAGGTCAAGCAAGCTTGCTCCGTGACCGATCTCCTCGTCGGGGACAAACGCAATCTTGAGCGTAGGATGCGCGAGCTCGGGGTTGTCGCCCAGGCGCTTGAGCAGCGCACAGATCTCAGCCACACCGGCCTTATCGTCAGCGGAAAGCAGCGTGGAGCCGTCGGAGCAAATGATGTCCATGCCCACAAAATCCTTGAGGTCAGGGACCTGCTCCTGGGTGGTTGCGATGGTCTTGCCGTTAACGACGCCGGCCACCAGGTCACCGCCCTCGTAGTGGACGACGTGCGGCTTGATGCCCGAGGCAGGCGCGTCGATGACGGAGTCCAGGTGCGAGCAGAGCATCAGCGCGGGAGCCGACTCGGCGCCCTTAGATGCGGCGAAGGTGCCGGTTACGTAGGCGTGCTCGTCAACGGTGACGTCGGTGCAACCCAGCGCCTTGAGCTCTTCGCCCAGGTAGCGAGCCATCTCGTGCTGAGCAGGCGTGGAAGGGGTGACGGTGTCGTTGTCGGGGTTGGACTGGGAGTCAACCTGCACGTAGCGCATGAAGCGCTCGGCGACATCGGGGAGCTGGTGAGTTGCGGTTTCAGACATGGGCATCCTTTCTGGATTGGGCAAGACCGGCGGGGCTGCGTCGCGGCCTGTGCGGCTAGCACGGGCGGTGCGAGCAGCGCGGGCGGTGCGGGCAACGCGGGCTGCGCAGGTAGTGCGGGTGCAGGTCGCATGGGTGGTGCGGGTCGCGCGGGCAGTGCGGGTAGCGCGGGCAGCGCGGGTCACAGTCGTCGGCCTTGGATGTTGTATGCATTTACTGTACCGCAACTCAAAACGAATTAAACCTACCTGCACGAACTTTGCGCGCGCATGCCATAATAATTGCAAGAAATACGAAAGGCGGAGCGCTATGACAAACGACTTTTGGACGCCACAATTTCATCTCTTCCCACCTCAGGGTTGGATGAATGA
>CALIAD010000117.1 GCA_938041635.1 uncultured Atopobium sp. | reverse complement strand
CATAGGTAACCAAAACAGCTGGAATACCTGCAAAGATGCAATACAGCACGCCGTAGAGTGCTCGTCCATCTGGCACGCCAATAACAATGCGCAGACCCACCATAATCAGAAGTGCCGCCGCCGATCCTGCAAGGCCAAAAAGAATTGAGCGAACAAACGCAAACACCATGGACTTAAGTCCAATCTGACCAAGGTGCTTACGCAGGCTAATCAACATAATGGTGTCAATGACCACGTAGAAGATAGCCGAGGTAGTTGCTACAAACATCATGCCAAAGTGAGAAGTGCCCGCCAGCAGCACCAAAACCTGTACAACAGAACCGAGCGTTGCCGAAACAGCATAGAGCGTCATGCGACGCATAGCAGAACAGACTTTTTGCAGGTACATACCAATGCCATACAGAGGCAGGGCTAAAGACTGACCAATCAAGAATTGCTGGGTTAACAGCAGCTGATCTTCAGTGAACTTGCTTGCTCCAATAATAGAGACAAGGGGCATCGAGAAGATCATCAGATACATCATGAACGGTACGGTAAAGAAAAGAATCTGGTTAATACCGTGCTTAAAGTCCTTCTTGAACTGATCCATATTCTCTTTTGCCCAGCTATCGGACAGCTCCGTAAAGAGGGCCGTGGTAATAGGCACCGTCAAAATAGAATAGGGCAGCGTATACCAAAGGCGAGCGTACGCCGCAATGGATGCACCAGACGCGGAAACGCTGAGCTGTGAGCTTGTCTGCACCGACATGGTTACAAACGTGGCAACCACAACAATCAGAGCAGGTGCACCAATCTTAAGCGTCTCTTTAAGTGCGGGATCTTTGAGGTTAATTCTCCACGAGAGCTTAATCCCTTTGCGCTTAAGTGACGGAACCTGAATCAGAACCTGAATTAAGACACCCAGGGGATTTCCCAGTGCAAGAATAAGAAGGCCCAGCTCAGGATTAGTGTTAACCAAGAAAGCATACGCAAAGAACGATGCCGTAGTCACAAAGTTATTAAAGATAGGAGCTGCGGCTGGCCAGAGATAGTCTCGCTCTGCATTCAAAACACCAGAGAAAATGGTGGAGAAACAATACAGCATAACCTCAATAACAAAGAACCTAAAGAAGTACACTGCCAGCGTTGGGTCAAAATCAGCACCTGCCGAGAAGGACTGTGTATACACCACCTCTGCGGCAAAGAAGAAGCCTAGAACCGCAACAAGTCCAGTTGCGACAACAACAATGGAAAGCAAGTTAGAGGTATAGGCATTTGCCTCATCCTGTCCAACTTTTTTCTTAATAGAAAGATATACCGGCAAGAAAGCTGTGGTGAGCATTCCCGCACCAACAAGCTCATAGAGCTGGTCGGGAAGGGTGTTTGCAATGGAATAGCAGCTTGCAAGAACGGTTGCACCCATAGCAAATGCCTGAGCCCAAGTTCTTAAGAAACCCGTAATACGGCTAATCAGAACAAGCACGCTCATCATAGAGGTAGAACGGCCCAAATCTTTCTGTTTTGAGGCATCCTCTTCCTCAGAAGCTTCTTCACTATAAGAGCTGTTTGAAACGAAGCTGTCCTCTGTAGCAAAAGCATCTTCTACTGCTAAGCCATTCTCCTCAGCAGCAACTTCTTCAAGCTTCTGGCTTACAATCTGCTCAAACGCTTCATCCTCGATTGGTTGATGAAACGTCTCTGGGACAACAATGTTGTCAACTACAGGAGGTTCTTCAAAAGTCTGATCAAGAGCCTTGCTAAGAGTTTCTTCAGACAGAGTTCCATCGGAGGACTCTGCTGAAAGTCGCATATGTTTGGGCTGATATGCCACTAGTGCACCTCGCGAACAATATCTGCAAACGTAGCCGATACAAATGAAGCTAGATCTTCTGGAGAAAGCGTCAAACTGAGTCCACGTTTTCCACCAGAGATATGAATGAGCTCAAAAAGCTGAGCAGTCTCGTCAATTATAGTGGGAAACTGCTTTTTCATACCAACGGGAGTGCAGCCACCACGAACATAACCTGTTAAACCCTCAAGCTCTTTAACAGGCAGCATGGAAAGGTTCTTTTGACCGGATGCCGCTGCAGCCTTTTTAAGATCAAGCTCCTGGTCTACAGGAATGCAGCATACTACATGCTCTCCGCTTGAAGATACGCAGACAAGCGTTTTGAATGCAGCGTCTGGATCTTCTCCAAGCATCTCTGCAATATGAGTACCCAACTCTCCAGAGGGAACGTCTTCGTCTACCTCATAAGATTGGAACTCGTAAGCAATATTGGCAGCATCAAGCTCCCTCATTGCATTTGTCTTTTGAACCTTTGCCGTTTTTCTCGCCATGTTATGCGCGCTTCTTCTGAGCTTTTTTCTCTGCAGCTAGACGTGCGTTATCTCGGTCAAGAATCTCTTTAAGGAACTTGCCTGTGTGGCTTTCTGGAGTTGCCGCAACCTTTTCTGGCGTACCAGAAACAACTACGGTTCCACCACCATCGCCACCTTCTGGACCCATATCAATAATGCGGTCAGCCATCTTGATGACATCCAAGTTGTGTTCAATAACAAGAACGGTATTGCCTGCATCAACAAGACGCTCCAGAACAACAATAAGCTGTCTGACATCCTCAAAATGAAGGCCAGTTGTTGGCTCATCCAGAATATAAAGAGTTTTACCAGTCTGCTGACGGTGAAGCTCTTTTGCAAGCTTGACACGCTGTGCCTCACCACCAGAGAGCGTGGTTGCTGGTTGACCAAGGTGAATGTAGCCAAGGCCTACATCGTGGAGAGTCTGCAGCTTGTTTTTAATACGAGGAATGTTTGCAAAGAACGCTAGTGCCTCGTGAACCGTCATATCAAGCACGTCGGAGACGGACTTGCCGTGATAGAGAATCTCAAGCGTCTCACGATTGTAGCGCTTACCGTGGCAGACCTCGCAAGGAACATAGACGTCAGGCAGGAAGTTCATCTCAATCTTGATTTGGCCGTCGCCCTTACAAGCCTCGCAGCGGCCTCCCTGGACGTTAAACGAGAAACGACCGGCCGAGTAGCCGCGTGCGCGGGATTCTGGAACTGAAGCATACAGTGCACGCAAGTCATCCCAAAGGCCAATATAGGTTGCTGGATTAGAACGAGGTGTTCTACCAATAGGACTCTGATCAATATCAATGACCTTATCGATAAGATCGACGCCTTCAAGCTTTTTATACTCTCCCACCACACGCTTTGAATGCTGAACTGCATTAGTAAGCGCGGGCGCAAGGGTGTCGGTAACCAAAGAGGACTTGCCAGAGCCAGAAACACCTGTGACCACCGTTAATGTGCCCAGCTCAATTGAGGCAGAAACATTCTTAAGGTTGTTAGCGCTAGCTCCCGTAATCTTAATCTTTCCACGGCCAGGCTTGCGGCGGGCCTCTGGCAGCTTGATCTGCTTCTTTCCCGTGAGATACGCACCCGTGATGGAATCAGGGTTCTCAACAATCTCTTCTGGAGTGCCAGCAGCAACAACGTGACCACCAAGCTCACCGGCGCCGGGACCCATGTCAATAACGTAGTCAGCTGCACGAATGGTATCTTCATCGTGCTCGAC
This sequence comes from uncultured Atopobium sp., assembly GCA_938041635.1. Lineage (GTDB taxonomy): Bacteria > Actinomycetota > Coriobacteriia > Coriobacteriales > Atopobiaceae > Lancefieldella. The sequence goes on along the minus strand of CALIAD010000117.1, from coordinate 5,933 downwards.
AACAAGTACGGTATTACCGCGGTCTCTGAGCTGCTTGAGGGTCTCAATAAGACGGTTGTTGTCTCTTTGATGCAGACCAATGGAAGGCTCGTCCAAAATGTAAAGGACGCCCATTAGGCCAGCGCCAATCTGAGTTGCTAAGCGAATACGCTGTGCCTCTCCACCAGAAAGCGATGCTGCTGCGCGAGAAAGCGTGAGATAATCCAAGCCAACGTTTACCAAGAACTGTAGCCTTGCCACAATCTCTTTGACAATAGGACCTGCAATGACCTTCTGACGATCAGTAATAGTCAGCTGCTTGAAGAACTGGAGCGACTCTTTGCAGGAAAGTTCACAGACCTCCCAGATGTTCTTCTCGCCAACCGTAACGGAGAGAATTTCTGGCTTTAAGCGAGCTCCGTGACAGGTTGTACAGGGCATCTCGCGAATGTACTTCTCAAGATGCGTCTTCATATTCTCTGACGTGGTCTCTTGATACTTGTCAAAAAGAATCTTTCTAACACCAGAGAACGTAGTAAACCAGTGTGTATTGCGGCCGTCTCGCGTTTTGTAGTCAACGCGAATCTTAGTTGAACCAAGGCCACCGAGAAGGGCGTCTTGTACCTTCTTTGGTAGCTTGTTCCAAGGCGTTGTATCAGACACGTCAAAATGCTTGCAGACTGCAGACAAAATCTGAGGATAGTAGTTTGAATGACCAAAAAGGCTACCAAAAACGCCTTCGGAAACAGACAGTTTTGGATCAGCAATGAGTGCCGCAGCATCAATAATTTTGCGAGTTCCTAGGCCATCACAGTCAGGACAAGCTCCGTAAGGTGCGTTGAACGAGAAATCGCGAGGTTGCAGGTCATCCATAGAGTGACCGTGAATAGGACAAGCAAGCGCCAGTGAATACTGCAGGAGTTCTTCTGGCATAGTCTCTGGATTGGATTTATCAGCCAGAAGCAATATGCCTACCTTGCCCTGAGCAAGCTTAGTTGCCTGCTCAACGCCTTCAACAATGCGGCCCAAAGAATCAGGACGAATGACAATACGGTCTACAACCACCTCAATATCGTGCTTGAGGGTCTTTCCCAGCGTAATTTCTTCATCAAGTTCACGCACGACGCCGTCAACACGAACGCGAGAAAATCCTTCTTTTAGCAGATCTTCAAAGAGCTTGACGTACTCGCCTTTGCGACCCAAAACAACAGGAGCCAGGACATAGGCTCTGCGTCCCTGGCCAGCCTCGAGGATTTTATCGGCAACTTGATCTGTTGTCTGGCGCTCGATAACGCGACCGCACTCAGGGCAGTGAGGAGTACCCATGCGAGCATACAAAAGGCGCAGATAGTCGTAGATTTCTGTAACGGTACCCACGGTAGAGCGAGGATTTCTGGAAGTGGTCTTCTGGTCAATAGACACCGCAGGAGAAAGGCCATCGATAGAGTCTAGGTCTGGCTTATCCATCTGTCCCAAGAACTGACGGGCATAGCTGGACAAGGACTCAACGTAGCGGCGCTGTCCCTCTGCGTAAATGGTGTCAAAGGCAAGACTCGACTTACCCGAACCAGAAAGTCCCGTAATAACTACCAGCTGATCACGAGGGATATCAATATCAATGTCTTGCAGGTTGTGCTCTCGTGCACCACGGATAGCAATTTTGCTTGAAGCCATAGTTCCTCACATAACCAGTTTGACATGCGCATTTCTTGTATGCGCCAACTGCCAAACAACAGAAAACAACATCAGTACACACCGATGCAATTTGTGCGTACTGATGTTCTAGTATACCCAAGATAGTGCTGCCAAAACACGGCAAGCGCGCTTCCCTATTTAATACGAACCTTCATCACAGCCTTTTTGAGCTTTGAGCCAGATTTCTCCAGCGTACAGCCTGGTTTGTGGGCATCTGATGGAGGTGTCACCAGAAAATCACCTGCGTGCAGGGTGACCCAGGTCTCTTCTCCAGGATTGGTATAGGCGCCAAAATCAGCGTCAGCATTAAACTCACCCTTAAGAACACACTGCTCAAGAGGGGCAACAGCGATGCTTTCGGTACCAGAAATAACTACGTGAATATCGGCGTAAATCTTATGAGCCTCATAGTCCTTCTCGCCAGGCAAAGCTGTTTCAATCTCCATGACGTTCACAAAAACGTTATCTCCGTCAATTTCTGTCTTGCCCAAAGGTAGCTCGTCCAGATTGTGGGTTGCTAGAAACTCCGCAGCACAGGCCATATATTTCTGACCAAAGTCATTCTCAGATAAATTCTTAATTGACGAGAAAATCATGTGAACCTCCTACGTTCAGCTAAAGTGCGCCGAAAAGATTATAGCCATCTCGTTTGCCATAAACTTCTATGGGTAGAATTAAGTAGTTACTGTATACAACTGCTACATAAGGAGAGATATGGCAGACGTAGATATTGATCGTGAGGCGCTTCGTAAAGAGATTGACGCTGCACTTCACGGCAAAAAGAAAGAGCCACAGCCACCTGCCGGCTTTGAACTCAATCAGCACTCAAGCGTTAAGCACGTTATTGGCGTTGTTTCTGGCAAAGGTGGTGTTGGTAAGTCCTTTGTCACCGGCATTCTTGCTACTAACCTCGCTCGCGCAGGTAAGCGCGTTGGTATTCTTGACGGCGATATTACCGGACCTTCAATTCCTCGCATGTTTGGCATCTCTGATGAGCGCTCTTACGGCGTTGAAGAGCAGCTTATTCCTATTGAGGATGCAAACGGTATCAAGATTATGAGCGCCAATCTGGTGCTTCAAAACGAAACCGACCCTGTTCTCTGGAGAGGTCCTGTTGTTGCTGGTGCCATCCAGCAGTTCTACAGCCAGTGCAACTGGGGCGACCTTGATTACCTGCTCATCGACATGCCTCCAGGAACGGGCGATGTTGCACTGACCGTATTTCAGTCCCTTCCTGTTGAGGGCGTTGTGATTGTTTCTTCTCCACAAGATCTGGTCCAGATGGTTGTGGGCAAGGCAGTTCGCATGGCAGAAATGATGCATGTACCTGTGCTTGGTTTGATTGAGAATATGGCGTACATCACCTGTCCTCACTGCGATGAGCGCATCGAGCCGTACGGTCCTTCAAAGCTTGCCGAAACCGCAGCAGCATTTAACCTCAAACCTTTGGGACAGCTTCCTATGGATGCAACCTTTGCGCAGATCGCCGATAAGGGAACCTTTAGCACCGAGCTTCCTCAAGGTCTTGTCCCTGACGCCACGCAGAGCGTTCTTGACCTGTAAGCCCTAAAAGCTGGTGCTTACACAACACAAAAGGTAATTCTTACTATGGCTCAAACAACGCGCATTAAAGAACGACAAGCAGCGCAGGCTCAGCGTATTAAGCAAGCTCAGGCGTTCATGGTGCCAGACAACATTGATGTAGCAATTCTAGGTGGCGGCGCAGCAGGACTCTGCGCTGCCATCACTGCTGCTGAGGCTCTTGGTGCCAATAAGCGCGTTATTGTCTTTGAAAAAGCATTGGAAAGCGGCAGGACTATCTTGGCAACGGGCGGAGGACGCTGCAACTTTACCAATGCTGATTTGAGCTTTGAGAATTTCTCTCATCCAGAGTTTGTTCAGGCTGTCTGTAAGGACAAAAACACCTTCCTTGCAGACATTCTCTCTTTCTTTAGGTCCAGCGGTCTTGCGTGGGCAACTGAAGACGAAGGCAGAATGTACCCGCTTACCAGGCAAGCAAGCTCCATCCAGTCACTTTTACTCAGACGTGCTCAAAAAGCTGGCGTTCAATTTGCCCTAGGACGAGAAGTCACATCGGTAAATCCACAGCACAATTGCTTCACCGTTGCCTTTCAAGAATGCTTTGCTGGCGAGAAAACCCACAAGGTCCACGCATCAACAGTAGTTCTAGCCACTGGCGGACTCGCAACCACAAAACTTGCTGAGAGCCTTAACTTGCAGACCACTTCACTGCGACCTGGGCTCTGCGCGCTCACCTGCACCCCTGAGCCGCCTGCAAGCCTGGATGGCAAACGTGTCCGTGCGCATGCAGCTCTTTTGAGAGATGGCACTATCCTTAAACAGGAACCGGGTGAGCTGCTCTTTAGACCATTTGGACTCTCGGGCATCATGATTTTCAACTTGTCTCGCACAGCTCTACCTGGTGACGTGCTTGAGATTGACCTTTTCCCTCAGCTTACGGAAGAGGAAGTTGCAGCAGCTGTAGAAGCTCACACCACTGACGGTCTTCTCGACCCACAAATTGCTGCTTTCCTGGGTGCTCATGACTCAGTTGAAGCCACTATTGCCAAAGCTCACAAAATCACTTTTACCGTTACCGGTACATCCTCCAAAGTTGTTCCACAAGTCTGTATTGGTGGAATTTCCATCGATCAAGTGGACACAAACACTCTTGAAGCACACGGTGTTCCTGGTCTGTTTATTGCAGGAGAAGCTCTTGATATTGATGCTCAATGTGGAGGCTTTAACCTCTCGTGGGCGTGGAAGAGCGGTATGGTTGCCGGTCTAGCTGCTGCAAAAAGTGCTGGTCAGAATTGCGAATCTTTGAAAGAGGACAACTAACATGCTAGAAGTATCAAACATTAAAGTTCATGTTGCGCCTCTTCGTAAGCATCCCGCTAAAGAATCAAAGGTGGGTTTTGATGCACTTCTTCGTACCCTCCGAGTTTCTGCGGATGAGATTACCTCATATGAGCTGCATAAACGCTCAATTGATGCACGTAAAAGAAACGATATTGTTCTTATCCTCACCTACCACGTAACTCTTAAAGGTGGATCTGCAGCGGAACAAAAACTTCTGAGCAAGATTCAAGGTAGGCCTGCAGCAAAGCATATCAAGCTTGCAGAGCCAAATACCTTTGCGCTTCCCAAAGCAACGCAACCTGCTCCCTCAGAGAATCGTCCCGTTGTTGTAGGAGCAGGATGTGCAGGCTTGTTCTGTGCGCTTACGCTTGCCAAGGCTGGTCTTAATCCCCTGCTTATTGAGCGCGGAGATGATGCAGCACGAAGAACTGCGGCGGTAGAACATCACAACCAAACGGGTCAGCTAGATCTTGAGAGCAACATCCAATTTGGTCTTGGTGGTGCTGGTACATTCTCTGACGGCAAGCTCAACACGGGTACCAAAAGTGCTTCTCACCGCTTTATTCTTGAGACTTTTGTAAAAGCAGGTGCACAGAAAAACATTTTATGGGATGCAAAACCCCATGTAGGAAGTGATGTTCTTCCCGCCGTTGTGACCAACATTGTCACAATGATTGAAGAGGCGGGTGGAACCGTTGCATTTAGGACAAAACTCGCCTCCCTAGAGCGAGCTTCAGATGGCTCTCTTTCTGCAATTCAGGTTGAGAAGACCAATCCAGATGGCTCAACTCAAACTGAAACAATAAAGACTCACACAATGATTCTTGCGACTGGTCACTCAAGTAGAGACACGTATGTCATGCTCAAAGACAAAGGTATTTCTATGGAGAGAAAAACCTTTGCTATGGGTGTGCGAATTGAGCATCTTCAGTCTCAAATCAATAAATCGTTGTACGGTCCCGAGGCAACCAATCCCGTACTTGGAGCGGCCCCCTACAAGCTTTCTGTTCATCTTCCCTCTGGTAGGAGTGCTTTCTCATTCTGCATGTGTCCTGGTGGCTATGTTGTATCTGCAGCTAGCGAGAAGGGCGGCGTAGTCACAAATGGTATGAGCTTGTCTGATCGTGCAGGACAAAACGCTAACTCTGGTCTCTTGGCTAACGTCTATCCAGAGGATCTTCCAGGAGATGACGTACTCGCTGGAATTGACCTGCAACGCAGCTGCGAACAAGCGGCCTTTAAAGCGGGCGGCGGAGCCTATGTTGCTCCTGCTCAGCTTGTAGGCGACTTCCTCAACAAGAAAGCTTCTACTGGACCGCGCTCGGTAAAACCCACCTACCCACGTGGCGTTACCTGGACCTCGCTTGAAGACTGTC
>CALIAD010000116.1 GCA_938041635.1 uncultured Atopobium sp. | reverse complement strand
TAGCAGTCCTGCTAGAGGGGTAAGCCACGATGGGGTGTTCACCGGGGCGACTCCAGCAGTGAAGAGTAGAGAACCGGGTACTATCGCGAAGCCAAGGATGAGTCCTACCCAATACACGTAGGTCCGAACGAATAGTTTTAAAGATTTAACCACTCACACCTCCCATGAACTTCAGCACCGAAACTATAACGATTCTACGGCGGGGAGGCGACTCATGGCCAGACACACTTCAAAACCTGCTGTCTCTTTTCAATTAAAGAAATTATTAGCTGACCGACAATCGTACCAGCGATAATAGCTACAAGAAGACCAACAAAACTAATTGTAATCATCTTGACCTCCACGTATACTTAAAGATACACCTCGCGGGGTAGTTGCCTTTGCAGCTACCCTTTGAGACTGTCTAGGACTTCTTAAAATGCTTACCTGGCCTTTGAGAAGTCCTTTTTCTTTGCAAGCGTTGAATAACAAAATAACTTATTACGTTTGCTAAGACAGTAACAGTATTTGAGCTACCGATTCTTTTGCAAAATCAGGCAAATCCACAGATTCTTTGATGCTTTTAGGCAAAATTTACAGATTCTTTGCAGAAATCAGGCGCCCGCTAGGCCCACGTCAGATTCGCGCCGCACTCGTACAGAGCGCGCCCGCAACCTGGCGAGAAACCCCGTCCACTAGCAGCGCTTTCGCACAAGAAACCCGGCATCCACACGAAATGGATGCCGGGTTGAAATCGCTTGCTACCAGCGCCGCGCCTTACTTGTACTCGTAGAAGCCCTTACCAGCGGCAACGCCGGTCTCGCCCTTGTCAATCTTCTCTTTCAGCGAGGCAACAATGCGACCCTGTACGGACTCAGGATCCTTAGCTGCAGGGTTCATGACAGCAACGTTGTATGCGGTAACCAGGCCAATGATGTCCAGGATCTGGAACGGACCCTTTGGCGAGCCGGTACCAATGCGCCAAGCCCTGTCGATGTCCTCGACGTTGCCAACACCGTTAGCCCAGAGCTGCTCAGCGGAGACCAGAAGAGGTACCAGCATGGAGTTCAGCAGGTAACCAGGCTGCTCCTTCAAAACCTTGACCGGAATCATACGGATGCTTGCCGCAAAAGCGACAACCATGTCAAAGTTCTCCTGAGCGGTGCCTGCGTGACCCATGACCTCGCCGATTGGGTTGCGCCAAATCTCGTTAGCAAAGTGGAGAGCCAGGTACTTCTCGGGACGACCAGTAGCTGCAACGAACATGCTTGGAATCATGGTTGAGCTGTTAGTTGCCACAATAGTCTTCTCGGGCAGGTGCTTGGCCAGCTCGGTGTAGAACTCAATCTTCTGCTCTGGATTCTCAGCGACGGACTCGATAACAAAGTCAGCGTCACCAAAAGCCTCGTCCCAATCGGAAGTGAGCTTGAGGTTGCTGTATGCGCACTCTACCTGCTCCTTAAGCTGGTCGAGCTTCTCTGGAGCAATCTCGTCCTGAGCAATGAGACCGTATGCGTACGCCTTAGGATCGCTCTTCATAGCCTCCAGGGTGTTCAGATACACCTCTCTGAGGTGCTCAATCTTTGGACGAGCGCGCTCAATTGAAGCCTCAGACCTCAGCCAAATGGTGGTCTCGTAGCCGCGATAAGCGGTCTGGAATGCAATCTGGCTGCCCAAAACGCCGCCGCCAGCAACTACAACTTTCTTAACCTGCGAAATGTCCATAGGACGTTCCTTTCTACAAGCGTGGCGAGAAGTGCCGCGCGATTTATCTACCGTCCCTATACCCCAGAAACTCTCCGTCAAACATTCGTTCGGAAAATTTCCAACTTTCATTCAATTCCTACAAATCTTCCCTTAGCGAGAAACCACATCTACCCCTCGTGCTTCTTGGGTAGAATAGAGGCGTACAAGCAGCAGCTGGTTTCGCTACAGTCGTCCGACTGAACTTCAGCAAAACTATCGGCTGTAACTCAACAAAACACCAGGTATAACGCCTGGACAGAATAGAGGTATCATGATCGACGGAACATACAAGATTCAAATGGATTCTCCCGTTGGAGCCAAAGAGGGTACCGCTGTCCTCATCACCTCTGGCGAGAAACTCACTGGCTCACTGACCGCTATGGGTGTCCAGATTGATATTGAGAACGGCAAGGTTACCGACAACTCGTTTACCTTTGGCGGCAAGCTTGAGTCTTTTGTGGGTCCCGTTATCTTTGCTGTTGGCGGCTCCGTTGAGGGTGACACTATTCAAGGCATTGCCCACATCGCTAACCGAGACTTTGTGTTTACGGGCACAAGGGAGAGTTAAGGTAGTTGTGTTTTCAATAATTTTCTACAGCAATAAGTGCTATTTATAAGTGGTAAAACATAGCCTAATACAATGCAATTTTTTACAATTAGTTAGTGTGGAATTGGCTAATTACATCAAAAATGTTTGAGAGTGAGTAAATATGCCTTGTGATAAGAAAGAGCTCCTAGATTTTGTCTCCCGTTGGCAAGGCAGAGGTTATGAAAAGGGAGACACTCAGCAATTTTGGCTACAGCTTTTACGCACTATTGGATATTCAAAAGTAGATGATGTTCTCTTTGAATTTCATGTCTCATCTGGCGGATTTATTGATGTGTGGATTCCTGACGCTGGTGTTTTAATTGAACAAAAGGCTCTTGGAATTGATTTAAATAAAGAAGAACTCCGTCAAGGAAAACAAAAGACCCCTTTAACTCAAGCACTTGATTATGTTGACGAGCTTCCCAGGTTAGAGCAGCCTCGCTTTGTCATTACGTGCAATTTCTCTGCTTTTAGAGTGTATGACCGTGATGCATACGGAAGGTCACAACTTCCTAATAACGCATTCGAGTTCACTCTTGATGAGCTTGCAAGTCATCCAGAGTATCTTGCTTTTATTAATGATCCTACTAACAGTCGCCTTGAAAAAGAAAAGACCGTATCTATCAAAGCAGGTGAGCTTATTGGAAAGCTCTATGACAAATTGCGTGAAGGCTACATTGATCCTGATTCAGAAGAGTCGATGCATGCATTGAATGTGCTTTGTGTACGCTTGGTATTTTGCCTGTATTGCGAAGATGCAGGACTCTTTGGAAAAGATGCTTTCTATAACTATCTGAAAGATGTCCCAGCAAATAGAATCAGAACGGCACTTAAGAATTTATTCCACGCATTGGATACCAATCTTTCTGAGCGAGACCCGTATGATCTTGAAGTAAAAGCATTTCCTTATGTAAATGGTGGACTTTTCAGAGATGAGTCTGAAGTTCCTAATTTTACAGATGAAACAAAGGGCTTCCTGTTGGATGAGGTCTCTTCCCACATCGACTGGTCACAGATTAGCCCGACTATCTTTGGTGGTATTTTTGAGTCAACTCTGAATCCAGAGACTAGACGTTCTGGTGGCATGCACTATACCTCACCAGAAAACATTCATAAGGTAATCGACCCGCTTTTCTTAGATGATCTTAAAGAAGAACTCAAGTCTATTTGCACAGAAGAGGGAACAACTCCCCGTAAACGTGAAAATGCTTTAAAGCATTTTCACGAGAAAATCTGTTCTCTTACCTTCTTCGATCCTGCTTGTGGTTCAGGTAATTTTCTTACTGAGACCTATACCTGCCTTCGTAAGTTGGAAGATACGGTTCTTAATGAGCTTAGAAAAGGACAGACTGGCTTTATCCTTGGAGATGAGGAAGAGACAGGAAAACGCGTCTCTTTGAATCAGTTCTATGGCATTGAGATTAATGATTTTGCTGTAACAGTTGCTGAGACTGCTCTTTGGATTAGTCGTCTTAAAGCAAACGGTGAAACATCAATGTTCTACGATGCTGGTGGAGATGATTTCCCCTTAAGTGAAAAGGCTCACATTGTTGAAGGTAATGCTCTACGTATTGACTGGAATAGTGTATTACCAGCAGCTGAATGCAATTACATTATGGGCAACCCTCCTTTTGTTGGCTACTCCAATCACTCCGCTGAACAACAGAAAGATCGTGCAAGTTTATTTGGTAAGGTAAAAACCGTTGACTATGTAGCTTGTTGGTATAAGAAAGCAGCTGATTATATTTCCAATCTTCCTATTTACTGTGCATTTGTATCAACTAACTCAATCTGTCAAGGACAGCAGGTGCAGCCTATATGGGAGCCGTTGTTTAACAGCGGTATTCATATTGATTTTGCATGGCAATCATTTATTTGGAGTTCTGAAGCTTCCCTTCAGGCACATGTATATGTCGTTATTGTAGGGTTTTCCCGTATGGGGATTAACCAACGTTTGCTTTTCCTTAAGAATGGCAATAGACAGAGCTGCGTTAACATTAATGGGTATTTGCAGCCAGCAATAAATGTGTTCATCGATAAAAGAAATCAGCCACTTTGTGATGTTCCAGAAGTTAGTAAAGGCTTTCAGGCAACAGATAATGGATTTCTATTAATGTACCAAGAAGGATACGAAAAATTGATTTCTGTTGATCCTTCAGCACAAAAATGGATACGACCATTTTCCATGGGAGCTGATTTTATTAAAGGTGATAAACGATATTGTTTGTGGTTGGTTAATGCAACAGAGGAAGATATTCAGTCTCATCATGAGATAGCTCAGCGGGTGGAAAGCTGTAAAATTTGGAGGAGCGAGCAAAAAATAACAGGAGACGCATATAAATTACGAAATACTCCACATTTACTTAGGCCCTGTAATAAGTTTCATGATGTAACTTATATTGGCATTCCTAAAGTGACATCGAGTCGTAGAAATTATGTGCCTTTTGGCTTTGTTACGAATGGAATGATTCCAGGTGACAAATTATACTTTGCAGAAACGGATTCACTGTATCATTTCGGAATATTAATGAGTCAATTTCAAAATGCTTGGATGAGAATAGTTGCAGGACGTCTTGGAGATGGCTACAGCTATTCTAATACCATTGTCTATAATAATTTTGTGTGGCCAGAAGCTACATCTGAGCAAAAGAAAACTATTGAGAAGACTACAAAAGCAATTCTCGATACAAGATCTAAATACCCAAATCAATCATTAGCTGATTTATATGATCCAGATAAGATGCCAACTGACTTGCTTTCCGCGCATAAAGCTAATGACGCTGCGGTCGAAGCGGCTTATGGAGTTGACTTTAACGGTGATGAAGAAAAGATAGTGGTCGTGTCCCGAAAAGTGGTGTAAGCAAGCATTTCAGGTGTTTAAAAGAAGTG
>CALIAD010000115.1 GCA_938041635.1 uncultured Atopobium sp. | reverse complement strand
GAGTAGATGAGCGGCAACATAACGTTTCGCAGCACTGTTGTGCGCGGTAGCAGGTTAAACGACTGGAAGACAAAGCCCAGACGCGTGGCGCGAATCTCTGCCAGGTCGTCGTCGGAAAGATCTGCAACCTCAAGTCCCTCTAACTTGTACGAGCCGGAAGTAGGCGTATCCAGGCACCCCAAAATGTTCATCAGGGTTGATTTGCCTGAGCCAGATGGACCCATAATGCAGAGAAACTCGCCCTTCTCTACAGTCAGAGAAACGCCACGTAAAGCGTGCGTCAAACCCGCAGCCGTCTCGTAAATGCGATGCAGCTTATGTACCTCAATTACCTTGGACATGCGTGTCGCCTACTTGGAGTCTTTGGAGCCCGTTGTGTCGGACGTTGAGCCGGACGTCGCACCGGACGTTGCGCCTGCCGGAGCGTCCATAGCCGCGCCCTGAGATGGACCGCCAGCACCGCCGCCAATCATCACCTCAGTGCCGTCATCAATACCGGCGCCCTCGATGACGGCCGTCGTAGAACTTTGCGCCTTTACATTCACTGGCACGCGCTTTACCTGCGGATAGCCTTTCTCGTCACGAGAAGTAACCACGTTGACGTAAGCTCCATCGCCGTCGTCCATAACGGCAACAAGAGGCACGGTTAGCACGTTGTCCATGTGCTGAATCATGATGTCCACGTTGGCGGTCATACCCGGCTTGATGGAGGCGTCGGGACTGCTGATAAGCAGGTCAACGGTGTAAGAAACAATGGATCTACCAGGACTATCGTAACTTGCGCCCGCGTCGGCACCGTTGGACGAGACAGCAGAAACGTGAGTCACCACGGCGTCGCAATACAGGTCTCGCAGAGCTGTAAAGCTGACCTGCGCCTTCTGGTCAACGGCGATGCGAGAAATGTCTACCTCGTTTATCTGGACGTTCACCTTCATCTGAGAAAGGTCCGCGATAGTAATCAGAGGACCGGCGTTGCCAGAGCCCGGCGCGGACGAACCAACAGAAGCACCGTTCACCGCGTTCATCACAATAACCGTACCGTCACAAGGAGCGGTGACTACACGCTTATCTGCCTGGGCAATTGCATCGTTGTAGGCGGAGCGAGCCTCCTCAAGCGCAATCTGAGCGCTCTCCAGGTTTGCCTCTGCCGCTTCAACAGCAGCAGCAACAGACGCAGCGTTTGCCTCCTGTCCGTCCTCGCCCGCCTCAAGGACACCGTTGCGTGCGGACGCCAGGGCCGAACGAGCCTTACTGACCTCGTTCTCGGCAGCTTTTACCTGCTGAGACGCCTTACGAACAGCCTTGTCTAGCTCATCATTCTTGATGGTAAAGAGCTTATCGCCCTTATGAACGTACGTGCCCTCGGAAACCTGAACATCCTGAATAATGCCATCTACCTCTGGAGTTACCACGGTTGACGACACAGGCTTAATGGATCCAGACGCGGAAACAGAATCGCTGAACTCGCCGCGCGTGACAAACGTAGTGCTTGGCATCACGGT
>CALIAD010000114.1 GCA_938041635.1 uncultured Atopobium sp. | reverse complement strand
TTCTTGCTTCCTCTATTCAGGAGCAGATGAACAACATTGAGCGCGCCTACCCTAATACCAACCATGACACCATTACGCTGAGCAACCTGAAGTTCAAGTTCACAGCAACTCTGACTGTTCCTGAGGGAATGACACTTCCAAGCAACCTTACCGCCTCCAGTGTTCAGGTTTCCAACTTTGGTAGCGGCTTTAAGGTCAGCGATGTTCAGGTCAACGGTCGTACGGTTACCGTCACCTTTGAGCTCAGCGACCCTTCCTCCATTAGAACGTACTCTGACCTTGAGCGCATTGTTGATGAGGCAAGTGCAAACGATGGCTGGATGAAGCTCACCATTCCAGGCGTCACCATTGACTCCAATGTTGCCGCAGGCACTCAGCTTACCGCCGTTGGAACCGTTACCGGCTCCTTTAGCGCTATCGCTGACTCTGCTGCTGGCAACCGCAAGGTTTTCTCGTTCACCTGGAATGGTGTCCAGTGGCCAGATGGTAAGGATGCTGTTGCAACTGATAACGACACAATCCAGCTCACTATTACTGTTGCAGAGGATGAGACTCCAGAGACTCCTTCCACTCCAACTAAGCCATCTAAGAAAAAGAAGCAGAAGACTCCATACACCGGAGATGCTTCTGCTGCAGCACCTCTTGCTGCACTTCTCGCTGGTATGACCGCTGTAATGACTTCACTTGGCATTACTAAGCGTCGTAAGAATAAGTAAGAAAGAAAGTGATTGGTTCTGTATCGCTCTAGTTAGGATGTGCTATGAAAAGTAAGGCAAGGATTGTAGCGGGATTGCTTTTAGCTGCCGTTGCATTCGTCGCAGCATTGCTGCCCAACCTTAGCGTGGCTTACGCAGAAGACACCACAGGTCTTCAAATCAATGCTCTGAGCATTGAAGATGCGTCGACTCACGCCCAAGTTGCTGACCTTCTTGCAGGTCAAACTCCTGCTCTTAAGGCGGGAGTCACCTACGCCTTGAATGTTGGCTATACAATCCCTGCCTCGCTGCAGTTCTCGCCAACCTACCTCAACGTGAGGTTTGGAGACGGACTCTATGTCACAGGTCTTCCAGGTGCAACGTTTACCGTTGGTGGCATCTCAAACACCAGCTTCTCTAACCTGGTTACCACACCTACAGGAACGGGAACCCTTCCTTACGGCTATCCTGGCGCAAGTTCCGAGAAGAACCGCAGTGGAGATCTGGTCTACATGACCAATAACGGCCTGACCCAGGTTTCTTCCAGGGGAGAAATTCAGTTCAAGCTTGACGATGCTGTTGAGAACCAAAGCGCAAGCCAGGTTATTGCAAACGCAATTCGCGTTAGCTTGAGCACCGCTGCAACACAAAACGTTGATCCACACACCTCATCTGTTACTGCAGCTGACGCCATGACCTACGGCTTCTGGGCTGATCAGTCTACTGAGGTTATATCTAAGGGAGGCACTACCTCTACCCTTCAGGTATCTGCAACAGGTTCTAAGGTGCTTACTGAAGCAAACAGCAAAACTACGGTTCAGGTTGTCTACCCAAGCGATACGGAACTTGTTGGTGTTAACGAGACAAGCCTCTACAATACTGCCGGAACCGTTGTCTCTACTACCGACGACGGCACCAATAAGACAGCAACAGTAGAGTGGAACGAGCCAGGCTCTTACGCAGGAACCCCCACCTTTAAGCCACAGATTAAGGTTCCTGCATCAAGCACCAGACCTAACAACTCAACCTTTAACGTCACCATTAAGAACCTCACTATGTCCGTTTGGAATGACACTCCAAACGTCAACCGTACCTCCGCAAACGCTTCTTCTACGCTTACGGTTACCGTAATTGACGGTCTTAACCCAGAGCGTCTTACTACACACGCTCTTGTCGACACAGCTCCTAACTGGGCATACAAGAAAAACGATACTTACAACGTTCGTCTTGGCACCTACCTCATCAAGAACGAGCTCTCCACAGACACCGCTCCAAAGACGCTCGAGATGACCATCGACCAGAACCAGACCGCTATCATCCGTGGCGTCACCATCCCTTACAAGGCTGGTATGACCTATGGTCCAATCCACTGGACCGCATCAGACGGTACGAGCGGAACTGCTGATCCAAGCATTCTGCGCACCTCTGGTGTCTCCGCACTTATTACCAACACTGCTCTTGGTCTTGATATCAATACCTCCATTACTTCCATCAAGGTTGACCTTGGTCCAATTCTTGGCGGATACGATGGCATTAGACCAATGAGCGATCTTCTCGATACATGGAATCCAAACAACAAGCATGTCACTGACGAGTACTATGGCTGGAGCTACATCTCCAACGGCGTTTACGGCTCTTGGAAGAAGGGCACTAACGCCGACGTTGTCACTAACGTCAAGCTCTACAACACCGGCACCACTCCTGACGCAGGCGTTACGCTGACCGCTAAGTCCGGCGCGCCTAAGGTTCTTAACGGCGTTGGTAGCATCGATAAGACCCAGATTAACGGCGGTGAGACCTTCAAGATTTCTGGTCGCATCGACGACGCAAACTGGGACTGGAACCCTCTTCAGGAGCCAGTGCTCTACGTCATCATGCCTGAGGGCTTTACCTACAGCAACCTCACCGTTTCTAACGGCACGCTCAGTGCTCCTGAGTTTGTAGGAACGTACGATAAGGACGGCGTAGCTGTTAAGGTTTGGAAGTACACCATTAATGTTGGCGACGAGACTCGCGGTCAGTATCAGCCAGACTTTACCAGCAAGAACATGACTCTGAGCATGGATGTCCACACCACCGATCTTGCAGGCAAGGGTATCTACCACATCAACGACTTTGTTGGCATTACCACCAAAGACTTCAAGGAGATTGGCGCTCAGATTAAGGCCGAGCACTGGGACCGCAGCAACTGGAACACTTCCCAGTACACCAGCCTGTTTGGCAACAGCGTCAACTCTGGCGAGACCATGGTTTCTCTCTCCGAGCGCCCTGGTATCAACATTGCACAGGCATCTGCTATTGCCGCTGCATCTACCCTTTCTGTAAAGGATGCCGTCTCTGGAACCGTAACTGATTACACGTACGACTCCGCTAATCCAGGCGCAACTACCCCTGTTATGCAGCGCGATGACACCGCAACTGTTCACATTGCTGTCCGCAATAACACCGGTAACACTGCAAATACCACGCAGCTCTTTGTTCCATTGCTGTCTAAGTCTGCAGACCGCGGTGCTGGCATCAATCCAGAAGGTGCAACTCAACTGCCTCTGGCACTTGAAGGCGTAAGTTCTTCTTCCAACTTCTCTTACCAGTACATCAAGCTGAACCCTGGTGTTACCTACACTGCAAACCATGCTCCACAGCCTGGCGACTACACCGTAGTCACCAATCCTGCTGAGGCCGACATGGTGCTGTTTACTTCAACGCACGCACTTGCTGCAAATAGCGGCGGCTTTGTTGACGTCACGTATAAGGTTGCCGACAACGTTGACGCTTCCTACGACGGTAATCGCAGCGTATTCAGCAGCGTTCTTGACTACGACATTGCTGGTAACCACTCCACTCGCACCCTCTCCACTCACGCTCTGAGCTATGCAGGCGTTGACCTCAAGATTAATAAGGTCTGGGACGATAACAACGATGCAGCTGGTAAGCGCCCATCCACAGCTGATTTTGGTGCTAACAATTTGGTTCTCTCTAACGATAAGAACCTTGATACCAGCACCATTACGCCTGAGGTTACCGATAATGGCAATAACACCTACACCATTGTCTACAAGGGTCTTCGTAAGTACGTAGACAATACTGCTGCTGATACTGTTTCGTACACCATCACCGAGAACGTTCCTAATTCCTACGTTTCAACTAGAAGCAGTATTTCTCGCGTCGAGCAGTACACCACCACTCAGTCGCTGGTAAATGTCTACAATGTCAGGCCTACCATTGTGACGCCATCCGTTACCAAGATTGTCGAAGGCGATTACCCAGTTGTTCCTATACCTGGAGGGCCTTCACCTGCGTCTCTGGTTAATTCTTACCTGAGCTCAAGTAACGTTAGCGCAGCAGGCGCCACAAGCACTGCAAGCGCGACAAGCGCCGACGACACTGCAAGCGGCAGCTTTGCCGAGAGCCTGATCAACAACTTCCTGGCGAATGGCTCTGAAGACGAAGGCGACGCTCCTAACGTCTTTATCTTTGAGATGACACGCCTTGATCCATCCAGCCCTATGCCTGAGGGATCTACCGGCAATACTGCTCGTACACGCAGGCTTCTCGGTGGCGACGCTGTATTCCGCAACATTACGTTCACTCAGCCTGGCACCTACGTGTACACCATCAAAGAGGTTACTGGCACCCAGAACATCCAGTACGATCAGAGCGTCTACACCGTTACCTATAACGTTGTTGACGACGGTACTGGCCAGCTTGAGGCAACACGTACTATGACCAAGACTGACGAGGACGGAAACGTTACTACCGTTGACCTTGGCGAGTATAACGATGCAACAGGCGCTGTCTTTACTAATGTCTATCCTGATCCACTGCCAGCCAGGGACTATCCAGTTGTCCAGAAGGTTGTTACTGGTAACGCACCAGATGCTCCAACCGACTATCCATCAGTTCTCCCTGATGACAACGGCGGCAACCCACGCACTGCAACAACTCAGGATGTCTTCAAGTTCACGCTCACCCGCAACGATCCTTCCTACCCAATGCCAAACAACGCAACAACAGATAGCGTTGAGACTTCTGTTGATGTTTCTGGCGATAATAACTTCGGTGAGCTAGTCTTTACGCAACCTGGCACCTATGTTTACACCATCAAAGAGGTTACCGGCACTAACCAGAGGGTTACTTACGACAAGTCCGTCTACACCCTCACCTACACCGTCTTTAAGAATGATGATGGTGAGCTTGATTTCACCTACCACATTACTAAGACCGCTGAAGATGGAACCGTAACAGAGATTGATCAGTGCGAGTGCAGAAGCACGCCTCCTCTGGTATTCACAAACGACTATCCAGAGCCTGAGCCTCAGCCAACACCAGATCCTGAGCCAACTCCTAGCCCTGATCCACACAAGCCTTCTAAGACCAAGAAGAAGCGCGTTCTGCCAGACACCGGCGATGTCGCTGAGCTTGTAATTGCTTCTGTTGGCATGGTTGCTTCTAGTATCACCGCTCTAGGCTTTGCACTAAGGGCTCGCAAGCAGAAGTAAGACTCAACTACTAGAGCAATCTTCTCGCACACAAAAACAGCCGCCTTCACAAGAGGGCGGCTGTTTTCTTGGACAAGACGTTTTTCTCGCCAGGAGTTACTCCCCTAGCATGGTTTGAAGATCATAACCAAAGGACTTAACAAACTCGTAAGCGTCCTTCTGCCAATCCTCTTTGAAGACGCCAGGAGCAGTCTCGAAGAAGCTAGAGTCCAAATAACGAATAATAATGAAGTTGCTGTTTGGCTGGTCGAAGCCATTGCCCCTACTGAAATCGATACCGTGACCAGTATTTCTTCTCATTGCTGCTTCAAGAATAGGAACTGTGAGCTCGTTGACGGGAACTACAATGTCTGCCCTATCAAAGAAACCACCTTTTTCTTTAGTGAAGACAAAGAGATTGTTGAGTGCGCCACCAGCAACACACTGAACTCGACGAATGTCGGAAAGCTTGACCTGATGCTTTGCACCGGAAATTACGCCATTTGCGATAGTGATCTTTTTCTCTTTGAGGCTAAATCCGAGCTTAGTGTTTAACGTATCAAGGTTATTGGGGAACTCAGTAGTAAGCTTGTTAGCTGCAAAAGCAAGGATGATAGCCTTGGTATCAAGAATATTATGGCCAAAACCACGATACTTGAGATCTGTGTCAATGCTAGCAAGGTTATGTCCGTCGTTATCCTTAAAGGTAATCTCGTAAGGACCGTTTGAGCTGCAATAATTCAGTAAGAAGGTTGAACCGACCTCTGAAAACAAAACCTTGACCTCTGGCTTTCCATTACCTGGAACATAAGCCAGACCATCTTTTGTAACGGTATAAGAATATTTATCGTCGCACTTAATTGATACCTGTCGATCCTCAAAAATGCTTCTCATATGCCTTTTACCTCCACGTTTTGCAGTAC
>CALIAD010000113.1 GCA_938041635.1 uncultured Atopobium sp. | reverse complement strand
ATAGCTGCATAACAGCTACAATAACAGCCCAATTGAAAAGTTATCAAACCTGCGCTTGTGCGGCGGACGTCGCTGGCAAGCGCGTGGGACGTCGCGGCAAGTGCACGGCGTGGCCGCACGACGCTCCTCATCCAGCAAGGTTTGGTGTAACCCGCATGCGTCTGTATGTGGGTTTAACGGCATGGCGGGAGACTGTGTGTTTATCAATAGAGTTGCAGCTCAACTACTGAGTGCACCCGAGCTAGAGAAGCTGAAACGAGAGCTTTCGCGTGGATCAGATGCCACACTGTCCCTCTCGCAAAGCGCTCGTCCACTGATGCTGGCTGCACTTTGGGCGCAGAATCCCCGCCCGTGCCTGCTAGTCGTTGCAGGAGAGGACGCCGCGGATCGCACGGCGCGCTCCCTTGCAGCGTGGCTGGGAAACGACGCCGTGCTGCGCTATCCCAACCGCAAGGATCGTCCCTGGTCGGATATCACGCCAGACGACGCCCTTATTGGAGCTAGGTGTCGCGCCATCGCCAAGCTCTCTGCTGGCGAGAAGGTCATTGTAGTTGCAAGCGCCCATGCGCTGATGCGCAGAGTTCCCCCTGTTGGTTCGGGCTATTTTCTTCCTGCAACGTTTACCGTTGGCGACGACGTCCCCTTTGAGGACGTAGCTTCGCTGCTCGTTGGCATGGGATACGCCGATACAGGCGAGGTAGACGCGCCAGGCACCTTCCACATTCACGGCGATACGGTTGATATCTTCCCAGCTCAAGCTACAAGTCCTGTACGCATTGAGTTCTTCGGAGACGAGATTGACCGCATCAGGCGAATGGTGGCAGCAACCGGACAGACCATCGGTGCCATCGACGAGGTTACTGTTGCCCCAGCTAGAGAGCTTGCGTTTACCAAAGAGACTATCCGCCGCGCAGAAGAAGCGCTCTACACGCGCGCGCAAGAAAACTCTGCACTTGCCGCTGACCTGGAGCTTATTCAGCGTGGAGCTCAGGCTCCTGCACTTGAGCGCTATCTTCCCGTGCTGTACGGAGGCACTGCCAGCCCGCTTGAGCACATCTCTTCAGATACGCTGGTAGTTCTTGCGGAGCCACGCTCGCTATTTGACGACTGTCAGCGTGCCTTTGACGAAATCTCCGCATCTGCAGCAGCATCAAAAGTGAAACTAGATGGTCTGTATACAGATCCCAAGGCCATGGACTTTGGCTCGCAGCAGCGCTTGTCCTTCTCGTCACTTCTACGTACGGGAGCTGCGGTAACGTCGGAGCTCTCTGTGGTGCAGCCGTCTATTGCAGGCTCGGACACAAAGCTTTTGGGCCGCGTAAGGCAGCTGGTGCAAGACCGCGATGCTGTGGTTTTTGCGGTTCCAGACCGCGCTGCTCGAGAGCATCTTAAGCTGCTTTTTTCGGACGAGTCCATTCCGTTTGAGGAGTCGCTGGGAACGGCTCTTGAAAACGAGCCTAATCAAAACAGTGCTTACGCGCCACTCAAGCGTGGTCGCGTCACGTTTACCGACGCACCCGTTCCTGCGGGAATCATCATTCCAACGGCTAATCTAGCAGTACTTTCTGTTTCAGACTTGACGGCCAGGAGCGCGCGTAACAAGAAGCGCTCCAAACGCATTGACCCTACAACGGTCACGTTCCCGTTTAAGCCGG
>CALIAD010000112.1 GCA_938041635.1 uncultured Atopobium sp. | reverse complement strand
CTGGCTCCACCAAGCTTGCCGACCTCCAGAAGGCCTTCCCACAGCGCATGGTTGACGTGGGAATTGCTGAGCAGAACATGGTAGGCGTTGCATCAGGACTGGCGCTCACCGGACGTACTGTGTTTACCGGCTCGTTTGCCGTGTTTGCAACCGGACGCGCTTACGACCAGATCAGAAACACCGTTTGCGACTCCGGCCTCAACGTGAAGATTTGTCCTACGCACGCAGGCATTACGGTAGGAGAGGACGGCGCTACTCACCAGTCTCTTGAGGACATTGGCATGATGCGTGCCCTCCCTCAGATGCGCGTGCTTGTTCCTGCAGATTACAACGCTACTAAGGCTGCGCTTAGGCTTGCTGCCGAGGCCGATGGTCCCTTCTACGTGCGCATGGGTCGTCACAAGGTTGCCGATATCTACGACGAGTCCTTCAAGGGTGGACTGCCTTTTGCAAACGTTCTGCGCGAGGGCGCTGACGTTACCATTGCTGCCTGCGGTGTTGAGGTTGCCCAGGCACTCGCAGCTGCAGACTTGCTTGCAGAGGAGAAGATTTCTGCTGAGGTTATTGATGTGTTCTCCATTAAGCCTTTGGACGAGGAAGTTATTTTGGCATCTGCCGAGAAGACCCGTCATGTGGTAACCGTTGAGGAGCACAACGTAGCAACAGGCCTTGGAGCTGCAGTTGCTGAGCTTCTGGCCGAGCAGCTGCCCACGCCAATGCGCTTTGCTGGTATGCGTACCTTTGGAACTTCTGCCCCTGGCGACGTGCTGCTTTCGCACTTTGGTTTGGACGCCGAAGGTATTGCCGCTCGCGTCAGGGAGTTCTTGCTCTCGTAGACGCGCGTAGCTGCAGCGCGCGGCAACGCCGCAGGTCAGTGGCGCGTGCGAGCGCAACGACGGCAACGCTGCAGGTCAGTGGCGTATGCGGGTGCAGGTTGCGAGCGATTTCTACCCGGTATCTATTTCGTGTGGATACCGGGTTTCTTGTGCGAAAGCGCTGCTAGT
>CALIAD010000111.1 GCA_938041635.1 uncultured Atopobium sp. | reverse complement strand
TGAAAGGCATTATTCTTGCAGGAGGTAGCGGTACCAGGCTTTATCCGCTGACAACCGTTACATCTAAACAGCTTTTACCTGTGTATGACAAGCCAATGATTTACTATCCACTGTCAACGCTTATGCTTGCAGGTATTAGAGATATTTTGGTTATCTCCACGCCACGTGATCTTCCAAATTTTAAGAAGCTCTTGGGTGACGGCTCTGACTTTGGTATCTCCATCAGTTATGCTGAGCAGCCTTCTCCTGATGGACTTGCTCAGGCGTTTGTTATTGGTAAAGAGTTTATCGGTGATGATGCTGCAGCTTTGATTCTTGGAGACAATATCTTCTTTGGAAATGGCCTTTCAGGACTTGTCAGAAAAGCTGCTCAGCAAGCACAAACTGCTGGTCGTGCCACAGTTTTTGGCTATCACGTTGATGATCCAGAGCGTTTTGGCGTTGTTGAGTTTGATAAGAATTACAACGCTATTTCAATTGAGGAGAAGCCAGCTCATCCAAAATCTAACTACGCAGTAACGGGACTCTACTTCTACGATCAGCGTGTTACTGAGCTGGTAAAGCAGGTTCAGCCAAGCGCTCGTGGAGAGTATGAGATTACTGACCTTAATCGACTCTATCTTGACGATGGCACGCTTGATGTTGTCACTCTTGGTCGAGGTTTTGCATGGCTTGATACAGGAACTATGGAGTCTCTTTTTGAGGCATCTACCTTTGTTCGTACCGTTGAGACTGCACAGGGTCTGCCTGTAAGCGTTCCAGAAGAAATTGCTTTTGAGAACGGTTGGATTGACAGCTCTAAACTCATCGAGTGTGCAGAACGCTACGGTAAATCAACGTATGGTGAGCACCTCAAGAGCGTTGCAGAAGGACGTATTCTTCCTTCTGAAAAAGGGGAGTAACATGCGTATTCTTATTACTGGCTCTCATGGTCAGTTAGGCAATGAACTTAAGCGTCTTTTTGAGACTGGTGTCTCTGAAATTGGCCCTATTCCCGAGTTGTTTGTTAATCCAGACGTTGACTATACCGACGCGGACGAACTGGATATTACCAGTTCAGAAGCGGTAAATACATGGTTTGACCAGCATGATCGTTATGACCTTGTTATTAACTGTGCTGCCGCAACAAATGTCGATGGCTGCGAAAGCAATTTTGAGATGGCGTTTGCAGTAAATGCACTTGGCCCTATGAATCTTGCGCGCGTTTGTAGTACTACGCAGACAAAGCTTGTTCAAGTATCTACTGATTACGTCTTTAGTGGCAAAGAAAGCTCTCCTCGTATAGAGCAAGACGCTCCTTATCCTGTTTCTGCATATGGGCGCTCCAAATTGGCGGGAGAGGGACTTGCGCTTGCGGCAAATCCTCAAACATTTGTGGTGAGAACTGCATGGCTTTATGGCTCTGTTGGCAAGAACTTTGTAGCAACCATGCGAGCCCTTGGCGCAAAGTATCCAGAAATCAGTGTTGTTGATGATCAAGTAGGTAATCCTACCAGCGCAAATGACCTAGCTCACACAATCTTGTGCATTGCAGCCACTGAGAACTATGGCATCTACCATGCAACTAATGAAGGAACATGTTCATGGGCAGATTTTGCTGAAGCTATTATGGCTGGCAGCAATCTTGACTGTAAGGTTCGTAGGGTAACCTCTGCTCAGTGGAAAGAGATGCACCCAGAAAGTGCTTCTCGCCCTGCGTATTCATCTTTGGTAAACGGACATCTTGAGAGTACCATTGGAAATTGTATGAGGCCTTGGCAGGAGGCTCTTGCGACATATCTTTCGAAGGTAGAAAGAGGTTAGTGTGAAGACCTATTTAGTAACTGGTGGAGCTGGATTTATTGGATCTAACTTTATCCACTACATGCTTAGAAGAAATCAGGACATTCATATTTTGAATGTGGATGCTCTGACGTATGCAGGCAACCTTGAGAACCTCTCGGAATATGATCAGGATCCTCGCTATACCTTTGCTCATGTAGATATTAGGGATAAAGAGGCTCTCACACAGCTGTTTGAGACCTATCACCCTGATTACGTCGTTAACTTTGCAGCAGAGAGTCACGTAGATCGCTCTATTGAAGACCCAGGTGCCTTCGCTGACACTAACGTTATGGGTACTGTCGCTCTTCTAAGTGTTGCAGAGTCTTTCTGGAATGATGGTCAGGGCTCCTACGGAGACCACAGATACCTGCAGGTTTCTACTGATGAAGTCTACGGTTCACTTCCGCTTGATGATCCAGAGGCATTCTTCCGTGAGACTACACCATTGAGCCCTCATAGCCCTTACTCTGCGTCTAAGGCTTCTGCAGATATGTTTGTAAAGGCCTGGCATGATACATACGGATTCCCAGCAGTAATTACTCGTTGCTCTAATAATTACGGACCATATCAGTTCCCTGAGAAGCTCATTCCTCTGATGATTGAGAATTGCTTGGAACACAAGTCTCTTCCTGTCTATGGTGACGGACTTAATGTTCGCGATTGGCTCTACGTTGATGATCACTGTAAGGCAATTGCTATGGTTCTTGAAGGTGGCCGCCTTGGTGAGGTTTATAACGTTGGCGGTCACAACGAGCGCAACAACCTCTACATTGTTAAGCGTATCATCAGCGAAGTTGCAAGAATCACTGGGGACACTCAGATTACCGAGGATCTGATTTCTTACGTTACTGACCGCAAGGGTCACGATCGTCGCTATGGTATTGCACCTGATAAGATTAAAGAAGAGCTTGGCTGGTACCCAGAAACTCCATTTGAAGAGGGCATTGTTACCACTATCAACTGGTATTTAGAGAACCGCGAGTGGGTTAAGAATGTAGTTTCTGGTGATTATCAGGATTACTACAAAAAGATGTATGAAGGTCGATAATGCGCACATACGATACAGAAACGCTTAAGCATCTCCAGCAAGTTGA
>CALIAD010000110.1 GCA_938041635.1 uncultured Atopobium sp. | reverse complement strand
CGGAGAAGATTCCGCTCAAGCAGGAGGGCATTCGTACCGCAATTCGCCTGCGCACCAAGAAGCCTGCGCAGATTATGACGGCAAACGGCCAGTCAACTGAGCCAGAGAAGATGCCCGAGTGGTTTAACCGCGGCATTGATGCGGTTTTGGCATGCCCAGCCGCCATCAACAAGCTTCCCGTTGTATTTGACCTGACAAATGGCGTGGTAAGCGCATCTATGCCTAACCAGCGCCACCTCATCCAAGACTATGACCTGGGTATCTCCAAGCTGCACTTTGAGCTTGCCGCTGATCTCAAAGGCACGTGGGAGTTGGGACAACCTGGTCGCTTTATCGTTTCTGAGTAGCGCGCTCTCCGAGTAACGCCCAGCTCACCGCACCCCCCCAGCTCACCGCCGTCCAACAGCGTACCTCCAGCTCACCACAACACCACCAACAAGAAAGGACCTCACATGGCCTGTTCCGCACAGCACGTTGCAAACAAAGTTCTCTCGTCCTACCAGTGGAGACTTGCAACCAAGAAGTTTGACCCAACCAAAAACGTCTCTGACGAGGACCTTGAGGTAATCCTTGAGGCTGGTCGTCTGGCACCAAGCTCCTACGGTTTGGAGCCTTGGCGCTTCCTAGTTGTTAATTTGCGAGATGATCAGGCTTCTGAGCAGTCACTTCGCCTTAAAGAGAAACTTTACGAGCCTTCCTATGGAGCTCGTGCGTCCCTCAATGGTGCTCATTACCTGGTTATTCTTCTTGCTCGCAAGAACGTCAACGCAGAGTCTGCTTACGTTAAACACATGATGCACGACATCAAGCAGCTTCCTGCAGACTTTGAACCAACTTACGCCGCAGCCTTCAAGAACTTCCAGGAGAACATGTTTGACCTGGTAGGTAACGAACGCGCCACCTTTGACTGGGCTTGCAAGCAGACCTACATTGCGCTTTCAAACATGCTTACCATGGCCGCTATGATTGGCGTTGATAGCTGCCCAATCGAGGGCTTTAACCGCGAAG
>CALIAD010000109.1 GCA_938041635.1 uncultured Atopobium sp. | reverse complement strand
GGGCCAAAATGTCGTAGTGCCAGACAGGTGCATCAGAAATCTGCATAGGCTGAGCTGCCTCCTCGGCAGTCTGACCAGCAGGTTTGTACATGATGACCGGTGCAGATGACTGCTGAATGTCGGTATTAGTTAAATACCAGTCACCGTGATCTGCGGTAATGATGAAAGACGTGTTCTCATACACACCAAGACGCTTAAGCTCGGCAATGTACTGTGCAACAATCCTATATGCGCCCATAGTCTGCTCTTCAACATTTTGCTTACTTGGATCCTCAGTACGCTCAACGTTGCGATCAAGAATGAAAGGTGGATGCGAGCCAATCAGGTGAATGAAACGGAATGAACCCTTCTGACCAGCGCTGTCATCAATCGAAAGGCCGTAGTGCTGAAGCTCCTGGTAATACTTGAGGTCATCCTCGGTATAAGGCTGCGAAGAAAGGTCAACCTCATCCATGTTGACTGGCTTGCGCATACGCATATTGAGGTCCTCGGTGTAATACCAGAATCGAGGCTTAAACACCCAAGGCATATCTCTGCAGAACGCCGTCTTGTAGAGAATGCGCAGTGCACCAAGTACGTCAAGCTGGTTATCTACGCCACGACCACGAGGCTCATGATAGTTGACAGAATACTTCTGCGCAGTGTCCCTGTAGTGAGAGTAGTTCAACTGGTCTGTATACAAACCTGCTTGATATCCGGCATCCTGAATATCCTTGAGATACTGATCACTTTGTGCCCAGTTGTAAACAAAATCGTTGAAATTCTCGCCAGGCTGAGGACGAGAACCAAAGAGCAGCGATGGAACGCCGTAGCGCGTTGGAATCATCGAGCCAACAGAGTTCCTGTACCAGGTAAAGCCGGTAAGAGGTGCAAATGTCTCTGGATACTCATCGTAAAGCTTCTGGACAAAGGCGGTATCGGTGGTGTCCAGAACAAAGACCACGACGTTTTTCTTGGAAGACACGTTGTAGAGGCCCTCGCGCGTTGCAATAACCTGCTGGTGCTCGGGATGGGCGTCCATCGATGCCGCAATTGAAGGACCCCACAGACTTGCAACGCCCACTGCCTGGACAATGATAAACGCTGTTGCGGTTACTAGAAGGCCTGTTCTAAGCTGCCTTGCTTTAAGGAGCGAGAAGATCACTGCAGCTGCAATAATTGCCAGCCAGATGACACCGGAGACAATCATCTGGGTTGTGAAATCTGACCAGATAACTGCATGTCCGTCCGCAAGTGGCATGCCGCCATTCAAGAACACTGCCTGAACGTACGATGCCACACCGATGGCTCCTACAAATGCGGTAGCAACGTTAAAGACGCGCTTACGCAGCAGCGAGAGAATTACGGTAAGAATGAGCGTAAGCACAAGACCAGCAATTATAACGGGGCCAGCGACATCATTAAGGTTGAACGAGAGATCACGCGCACTATTGGCCACCAGCTCAAGCGGGGCTACCACCAAGATAGTAAAGACGGTGAAGAACGAAACAATAAACGCAACACCAATGCGGCCCTTAGGTTTGAGCGTGCCCTCTTTGCGCTCTTTAAGGCGGATTGCCTCAGCTGCAAGGATTTCTTTCATCTGAGCGTTTGCAGCTTCAGCGCCTTTGGCGTCTACCTTGTGAACTTTGCCTTCAACGATCTTGTTTGCGTTCTCGTCGATCTTAAGAATGCGGAAGAGCACTTTACGAGAACGTCTGAATGCCACACCAAGCACAGCAGAGAGTGCAACTACAACCGCCGCCAGCGCTTGGATGGTGTAGGTCATAACTGATGGGTCAACATAGGCCTGTGCCGTTGCAGGCAGCAGCGCCCACCACGCAAAGGCCAACACTGCAAGGTAGAACACAGCGTGGAGGAATGTTGCGCGCCTGTGAACGGCTGAGCTGTGGGAATTTCTCTTGGTAGAGGTTATGGCTTTAATCACGAGAAACACCGTCCTCATCAGTTGTTGTTGCGGATTCATCGATAGCGGCAACGTTGCCCTTCTCGGCAGCATCGTCCGCGTCGGCAGTGTCGTCCTTCTCGACGTCGTCGCTCTTCTCGGCAGCGTCCGCAGTTCCCTCCTGGTGCGCCAAAACACGCTCGAGGATAAACTTACCTGCGGCTTCTCCGCCGTGACCCAGGTTGAAGATCATGTTGTTGCGAATCTCTTCAATCTTGTGCGACCAGCTGTCGGTCTCTTCAAGCATCTGCGCCACTGCGTCGCCCAGGCCCGAGAGGTCCTTAGGATCAAAGCTGCGGCCAATCTCATTTCGCAGCGTAATGTCGCATGGATCCGAATGAATCTTGCTCCAGTCAGGGTTATTCTCCTTCATTGCGGTGTCAATGAAGGCCGACGGCTTGAGCGTGGTAAACGAGAACTCCTCGGCAACACTCGACCAGTCAGTAAACAATAGATCAGCCGAGAGGACCGAAGTGTTAGAGCTGAAGTCAGTCTCAAAGGAGAGCTCCTCTGGATCCGTGTCAGCGTAGCGGGCAAGAATCTCCTCCATACGAGCAGGATAACGCTTCAAATACTCTGGGTGCGGGC
>CALIAD010000108.1 GCA_938041635.1 uncultured Atopobium sp. | reverse complement strand
CTTAATTGGCATCGTTGTAGACCACCTTTCCGGTGCCTGGGATAATCTGACCCATAACAAATGGCTCAAATCCCTGATCAGAGAGGGCTTCTGCTACGTCGTCAACGTCATCCATGTCCACAATCAGAGCCATGCCAACACCCATGTTGAAGGTGCGATACTGCTCATCAAGGGACAGATTTGCAGCGTTAGAAACGTAAGAAATAACAGGTGGAATAGACCATGCAGGACCAGCGTCTCCACCACGATCAACCTCTGCATCAAGGTGAGCTGGTAGTGCGCGATTAAGGTTCTCGGTGATTCCGCCACCGGTGATGTGCGCCATAGCCTTGATAGGTGCGCCTGCACGAAGAGCAGCAAGCAATCCACCTGCATAAATGGTGGTTGGGCGCAAAACGGCATCTGCAAGAGACTCGCCGTCAAGCTCCTCCAGAGGCTGGTTGAGCTCCTCAACCGTCTTACCCTCAATGGCCACCTTGCGAACCAGCGAATATCCGTTGGAGTGAATGCCAGAGGAAGGAAGTCCAAGGATAATATCACCCTCACTGACCTTCTCGGGACCTAAGATCTTTGGTTTGTCCACAACGCCCACAACAAAGCCAGCCAGATCGTAGTCGTCTGGGTTCATAACGCCTGGATGCTCGGCCATTTCGCCGCCAACCAGAGCACAACCGCTCTTGCGGCAACCCTCTGCGATGCCACCAACAATCTCGGCAACGGCCTCAGCTTTGAGCTTGCCCACAGCTACGTAGTCCAGGAAGAACAGAGGCTCAGCCCCCATGGGGACAATGTCATCAACGCACATTGCAACCAGGTCCTCGCCCACCGTGTTGTGGCGGTTGAGCAGCTGCGCAATGGCAAGCTTGGTTCCAACGCCGTCAGTGCCGCTGACCAGCACGGGCTCCTCCATGTCCTTCAGAGCTGCGGCCGAGAAGCAGGAGCCAAAGCCGCCCAGGCCGCCGATGACCTCGTGGCGAGTAGTTGTAGCAACAGCAGCTTTGATGGCGTCAACCGCGCGAGCGCCCTCATCAACGTCAACGCCTGCGTCGGCGTAGGTAATCTGCTTGGCTGGATCAGCGGAAGTGGTCATTGTTTCTCCTCTTACTGCTCTGAGGGCATAAGACCCTCATCAATTAACTGCTGTTCTACCTGGTCAAACTTTAGTGCATACGATGGATGCAAGTTGTCTGGTTTATTCTCTGGCAAGAATCTCTGATGGAAGTCCTCGGGAATTTCCACGGGATATTTGCCGCTAAAGCAGGACTCGCAATAGCCTCTTGAAGGCACGCATGCAAGCAGGCCCTCCAGGCTCAAGAAGCCCAAAGAATCTGCGCCGATGTACTCGCAAATTTCTTCTGTACTCATTTTTGATGCAACAAGCTGGTGCTGGTCAGCGGTATCAATGCCGTAGAAGCAGGGCCACGCTACCTTAGGAGAAGCACTTCTGACGTGCACTTCTGTAGCTCCCGCGTCTCTGAGCAGCTGAACAATCTGCTTTGAGGTGGTGCCGCGAACAACAGAATCGTCCACCATCACAATGCGCTTATCTGCGACAACGTCCGAAAGCGCGTTGAGCTTCAAGCGAACGCCCAGCTCACGAAGCTGTTGCGTAGGCTGAATGAACGTTCTAGCAACGTAGCGATTCTTGATGAGACCGGTACCAAATGGCACGTCCAGCTCTTGCGCAAAGCCCTCAGCTGCAGGAACACCGGAATCTGGTACACCAATTACCAGGTCAACATCGGCTGGCGTCTCTTTTGCCAGCTGACGGCCCATCTGGTGACGGACAGAATATACCGAGCGGCCGCTAATAATTGAGTCAGGACGCGAGAAATACACCTGCTCAAAAATGCAGTCTGCCTGCTGACGAGGAGCAAGTCCCATCTCAGAAGACAGGCCGTTGTCCGAGATGCGGATAATCTCGCCAGGAGCAACTTCACGCACATACGTGGCGCCCACAATATCCAGCGCGCACGTCTCGGATGCAACCACCCAGTTATTCTCGTCCTCCTCGCCAATATGGCCAAGTACCAGCGGACGAATGCCGTTTGGATCCCTAAACGCATACAGCGCGTTCTCGCGGATGAGCACCATAGCGTAGCCGCCCTCGATGAGGTTCATGGTTGCGGCGATGCCGGTGCGCAGTCGGTGAGTTTGACGCGTGAAGTAGCCAATGAGCTGGGCTGCTACCTCGGAATCCGTGTTGGATCTAAAGGAAATCTGGCGAGAAGACAGTTCTTCTCGCAAGGAGTCAAAGTTGACGAGGGTGCCGTTGTGCGCCAGGGCGATAAGGGTCTCGTCGATGGACGACATGTGAGGCTGAGCCGACTCCCAGCCCTTTGCGCCTGCAGTGCCGTAGCGGCAGTGACCGATAGCCACTTTACCAGGCATTGCGTTGAGATCGTCGTTGTTAAAAACTTCAGTTACGAGGCCCGTGTCTTTTCTGATAAGCACGGTCTGGCCGTCGCCGACGGCTATACCTGCGGAATCTTGCCCGCGATGCTGCAGCGCGTGCAGCGCAAAATAAGTGAGTCGAGCAACGTCACGGTCAGGCGCCCATACTCCAAAGACGCCACATTCCTCGTGAAGTTCCATTGGATCCCCTCCGGGCTCCTCGGCTTGAGTCACCCTTGATCAAACGTCTCTCACGTTTGGCAACAGTACATACAGTGTACCTGGAAATTTGCAAGAAAAAGCGCTCCGAACAAATATGTTCGGAGCGTGTAACAATTTTTTAAGAAAGTAGCATTTTGTTGAGCTTAACGAGCCACTCTTGCACGAGTTTCTGCCGCTCTTTTGGAGTTCCAACTTAACCCTGCTGAAGCCCCTGCCGCCTGTGTACCAGCTACTGAGCCTTTGGCTGAGCCTCAGTCTTTGGGACGCAAATGAGCATGGTCCTGCCATACTGGTCGGTGTAATTGCAGGTAAAGAGCGTAAGAACATGATCTGCACGAGAAATAACATCTGCTGCATCGGAACGAGAACTTACTGCCCTAGAAAGTCTATCTTTTAAGTAAGACCTGAACGCATCGACAGAGTCGAAGTTAAACTGCCTGACTTCCTCGTCGTCTTCGTCGGTGTGATAGGTAAACACTGGCTCAAGCTCGTATGTCTGAGTAGGCGTGACATACCAAATTGTCTCGACCTTATCAAAGGTAGACTGGTCATTCATTGCTCCAATGTACTGGAACATTGAGCCGTTTCTCATATGGTGACCGTAGAGAATAGTCTGCTGGTCAGTGAGGCCATTTGGATTGTTCTGGTAGTCCATGAAAATCTGGCCACCGATTGACCACTCGCCTTTTGCGTTTGTATGCAGGTAGTGGTCGTTATCTGTGGTTTGATACACAGGGTAGTTGACCTGTGTGTCTGGAATCTGAATCCAGCCGACAACCTGGTTGTTTACTGCCTGAAGACCAGCCCAATCAATAACTGGAGCCTCATCTTTTTTCTCGGAAACTGTTGCGTATGTTGCAAGCTCTTCGTTGATGACATCTTGCTCGTGATACTCAAGCTGCGTCTTGCCAAACATAACGCCAGCAACAACCAAGAGACCAATGCCAACTACCAGCAAGATTGTGGAAAGAATGTAGGCAAAACCCTTCTTCTTAGCGGGTTTCTCGCCAGACTTTTTAGGAGGGGTTTTCTTGTTGCTATCTTTTTTTGAGGATGTAGAGTCTTTCATAGAAACTATCTCGACAGAGGTCTTTGAGGTGTGAGTATTTCCAGCCGTCTGATCGTCAGCGGCGAATGAAGCAAAATGCTTGCCGTTTTTTGATTCCATGCACTTCCCTTCTGAAGGTACTCTTTGTCATATCTTTGTCATACCCCTTAAAAGTTTAGCTATGCACGAAACAAAAATCTCTGTACATCTTATGAAGTCATCGCATAATCACATTTTGCGATACGCAAAACCCGCGCCTCAGATCTCCTTAAGCGCGGGTCTTGTATGCGGTCGCATGAGTGGTCGCAGATGTGCAGGTGCGTGCGGACTACGTGCGTGCGGATACGAGCTAGCTTATGCGTCAGCCATTTCAGCTTTAAGCTGGACGATCTTCTCGCGATACTCTGGAAGAGAAGCGCCAAGAATCTGGGTAGCGTAAATAGCTGCGTTTTTGGCGCCGTTGATGGCAACGCAGGCAACGGGCACGCCGGATGGCATCTGAACCATGGAAAGCAGGGAGTCCATGCCACCGAGGTCGGAGGTCTTCATTGGGACGCCAACGACAGGCAGCGGAGTGAATGCAGCAACAACTCCGCCCAGGTGAGCGGCCTTTCCTGCGGCTGCGATGATTACCTTGAGGCCGCGGTCAGCAGCGGTCTCGGCCCACTGGTGAACCTTGTCTGGAGTGCGGTGTGCGGATGCAATGACCAGCTCATATGGAACGCCCAAGCGCTCGAGCTCAGC
The DNA here is from genome assembly GCA_938041635.1 of uncultured Atopobium sp. GTDB lineage: Bacteria > Actinomycetota > Coriobacteriia > Coriobacteriales > Atopobiaceae > Lancefieldella. The sequence goes on along the minus strand of CALIAD010000108.1, from coordinate 1,484 downwards.
GGTACATCCCTCCATAGTTGCAAGGTCGCTCTTAGATCCCATGATGATGCCAACAACAGGCTGATCTGCCATCTCTGCTCCTTTGTTACGTCTCATAAAATTGGCGGATACGTCAAATATCCATCTCACAGTATAGAGTATGATTTTCTAGAACGTTGGTCCATCAGTCCACGTGAAAGGAAACTGTAATGAATGAAACCAACTCTGTTCTGTACCAGCGAGAAGGCTCGTACATCCCTCGCATCGCCGCAGTGCATGACCTCTGCGGATACGGAAAATGCTCGCTTGGCGTAGCTATTCCGGTGCTCTCGGCAGCGGGATGTGACGTTTGCCCAGTACCTACGTCGCTTTTCTCGGCACACACCAAGTTCCCTACGTTCTACATGCACGACACCACCAACATGCTCGAGGATTACCTGGATGCATGGAAGGAAGAGGGCATTGACCTGGACGCCATTTATTCTGGCTTCCTTGGCGCAGCAGAGCAGGTTGCAAGCATTCAGCGCTTGTACCAGGAGCATCCAAAGGCGCTTCGCGTTGTTGACCCAGTTATGGGCGATGGCGGCAAGATGTATCCAACCTATACGCAAGAGCTTTGTAACGCAATGAAGTCCCTGGTAAATGGGGCAGATATTTTGACACCAAATCTTACTGAGGCTTCAATTCTGACGGGCATTCCATACGTTGGTCAGGATTTGACTGATGAGCAGGTAGATGAGCTGCTTGACGCACTGCTTGCGATGGGCGCCAAGTGTGTTGTCCTTAAGGGTATTGTTCGCGGTGATGGCCTTATTCGCAACTTTGTTGCTACCGAGTCCGAGCGTGGCGAGATTGTCTCCGAGCTTCTCCCCTACATGCTGCACGGCACCGGCGATTTGTTTGCTTCTGCGCTTTTAGCTGCAGTTATGTGCGGTCAAGAAATCGCTGACGCAGTTGAGTTTGCTGGTGAGTTTGTCTGTGAGTCCATGGAAATTACTCGTGAGCAGCCAAACTTTGAGCTTCGTGGTGTTTCGTTTGAGACAAAGCTTGGCCTAATTGCCCAGCTTCTGCAGGAGTAAGACGCTTCTACAAAATAAACTGCTCGCACAGACTCCTGTGCTGCAAAAGCATTCTATTTCTTTGTCATAGGCGCTCACTCGCGTAGAGTGGGCGCCTATTCTTCGCAAGCAATCTTCGTTATGCATGAAAATGCATTTTTCTAGTCCTTTATTCGTTTCATTTTTTATTAAACAAAAATTGAGCTTCAAAATAGGGCGAAAAAGGTAAAAAATCCGTTTAGTTGGAGATCGAAGAATTTACTTAAAGATTTGATATTACTAAAAGCCCAGTTGGCGTTAATCAAGCAACACATTGCTGGCTCAAAATCGCTCAAAATCACTATGCATAAAGATTAAAACTTCCAACTAAACGGCTTTTTACCTTTTTGGGACTTGAATTCTCAAAGCAAGTGCAACGTTTGGTGATGGTAGACTTCCCAAGGACAC
>CALIAD010000107.1 GCA_938041635.1 uncultured Atopobium sp. | reverse complement strand
ACGATGGGCTCGTCGTAAGGGTTGTTGACGTAGTGGACCTCGCCGGGCTCAATGTGGATGAAGTCGCCAGCCGAGAGAGTGTGAACCTCACCGTCTACCACAATGTCAATCTTGCCTTGGAGGATGTGGAAGTTCTCCTCCATGATGTTGTGGTAGTGGGCCTGGAAATCCTGGCCTGGCTGGAATTGGACCATGGCATAGTTCATGCGAGGGCCCTTCATCAGGTACTTAGGGCCGTGATCTCCGCACCTATACTCAAAATCGTTCTCGTTGACAATAAACATCTTGCTTTCCTTTCAGGCGCAACTTTTGATGCGACCAAACGTTTTTCTTGTGCGCTATGCGTATCCGTGGCGCAGCGGAGCCCGGCGTTTACAGACCAGGTGCTCTCCACATGCTCTTGACCTTGCCCTCTTCTGCAAGTTCAAGCTGACTCTTGTAAACATCCTTCCACTGGACATAGAGCTGATCGTAAACAGCTTTGTTGTCTGGGTTGGGAGAGAATGTCTTATCCCATTTAACAACGCGCTTTGCGCCCTCAGCAATGCTTGGATAGATGCCTACGCCGTAGCCCGCAAGGACAGCGGCGCCCAAGGCAGTTGCCTCTTTGACCTCTGGGATGCGGACGTTCTTGCCAGTAACATCGGCAACAATCTGTGCCCACAGAGAACACTTGGAAGCGCCACCTGCAAAGATGAGCTCGCTTGGCTCATTGCCCGTAGCTTCTTTGACCAGTTCAATATGGCCGCGGACGAGAAGGGCGGTGTTCTCCAAAATTGCGCGATAGAAGGTGTACTTATTGAAACGCTCTGGATCAAGCTCAAAGTTGGTGAACGTTGGGCTTGCGTGGATCCAGTGGATGTAGTTCATAACGTCACTGAAGCAGCAAAGCATACCGTGGCTACCAGCAGGAATCTCTGCAGCGCGCTCGTTCATGACCTCATACACGTCATCAATGCCGCGCTCTCTTGCCTCGGCCTTTTCTGCCTGGCAGAAGCCGTCGCGATACCAGCGCATAACCAGACCAGGCTTGAATGCCAGAGCCTCGTACTGCCAAATCTGCGGAATAGCATGGCAGTTTACACGGACGCGATACTCTGGGTCTGGAGTGCTCTTATCGGTGTTGAACTCGTACTGCCAGAAGCTGCCGCCAAAAACACCAGCCTGACCAGGCTCACAAGCGCCAACGCCAATCATGCCCAGCTGGCAATCACCGCCGCCGACAACAACAGGCGTACCCTCGGCAAGACCCGTCTCTGCTGCGGCATCTGCAGTTACAGCGCCAAGAACTTCTCCGCACTCGACGACCTGTCCAAACAGGTCGTCGCGAAGACCACACTCCTTTGCAATCTCTGGATCCCAGGCACGCTCTTCCAGGCTCATGATGCCGGTGGTACTGCCGTTTGATGGCTCAACCGCAAGAACACCAGTGAGCTTGTAAGCAAGCCAGTCGTTGAACATGCCAATCTTGGCTGCCTTGTTGTAGATCTCTGGCATCTTGTTCTTAACCCAAAGAAGACGAGGTAGAGCGCCTAGTGCATAGGTTTGACCACTCTTCTGGTAGATTTTCTTCTCAAGCTCTGGGTTCATATCGATGAGCTGCTTGACCTCGTCAACGCTTCGAGCGTCAACGTTAGCGCATGCCCAAATCTCGTTGCCGTCTTGGTCATACAGAAGGATGCCCTCGCGCATGCAGGTGGTGGAAATACCTGCAATTTCTTTAGGATCAATGGAGGTCTTTGCCAAAACCTCTTTGATGCAGTCCAGAGCAAGCTGCCAGTTAGTAACCCAATCAAAGTCCATGCTGCCATGCCAACGAGGGTCCTCATGGTGCTCCCACTCGCGCTGAGCAACCCCAACCTGCTCACCGTCAACACTAAAGAGAACGGCGCGAATACTTCCTGTTCCCGCGTCTAGTGCAAGAAGATACTTTCTCATCAGATCCTCCTTGTTTACGAAAGAAGCAGCTCAGCAGCGGTGTCTGAATCCGTGATTAGCACGTTCAGATAGCCGCCGTTAAGCACTGCTTTAATTGCCGTAACTTTATCTTTACCACCAGCAACGCCAACAACGTTCTTGAGCTGTCGAAGCTTGTCTAGATCGGTGCTAATGACACGATCTTCAATTTCTGTCTGGATAAGATTGCCGTCTTTATCCATAAAGTGATTAAGGACGTCGCCGACAGCTCCCTGCATCTTGAGCACAGTGAGCTCGCCCTCGTTAAGGATGCCGTTGCGCAAAACGGTAGCCCCCTCAACTGCGGCGCCGATGCCGACCACACTCATGTCCGCATATTCCGTCATAGTAGACACGTCTTGCAGGCTTTTCTCGTCAAGAAGTGCATCGCGCACTTGGCGAGAAGACACAACAAGTGGAGACGGCGTCAGGAACAGGTGCATGGAGTAGGCGGTGGTGCCAACGGATGGCAGGTAGTAGCTCACGCCGCCCGTAAGACTAACAACGTTGAGCGACTCCTCGCGGTTTTTGGCGAGAACTCCCAGCATGCGACTGACGGTGTCGCCGTAGCCAATGTTGAGGTAGCCGTCCTCGCGCAGGTGATCGGAGACGTAGTGAGCTGCGCCCTGAGCAATAGATTGATTAATGGCAGAGCTGTCCAGGGGAGTTGGGACCACAAAAGCGTCCTTGAGGCCAAAGCGGTCAATAAGGAGCTGTTCTGCGGAAACGCGCTGGCTATCGTTCTTTCTGAAGCTGAACTGAACAATGCCCTGCGCGCGAGCTTCTTCAAGTAGACGGATAACTTTTGCACGAGAAACGCCCATGACCTCAGCAATCTGAGCCTGGGTGTTATCTTCCATGTAGTAATACCACGCAGCCTTGGTGGCTAGTGCATATGTCTGCTCGTCCATCCGTCCTCCAGTTGATACTTTTGTTTAATACTAAAACATTTGTATCTAATATACTAGATTTCATTATAGTAATTATTCTCCCTATTAACAGGAAGATATACTACAAATACCATAATTACGTATAGAGGTATTTCGGACTATTGTTCATTGAACAATCAAAAATACCATTCACGGCAGTAATAATACCGTTTGCCGTGACGGTGCTTTGAAGAATGCCTATTTATAGATATCTTCAAAGTGTGAGATTTTGTACGGCCGTTTGTTATTTTTGGTAGGAGGTACTATGGGTGAAACTTTTGACATCGATATCGATGCCACTGACCCAAAGTCGCCTGAAGGAAAAGACGTGTGTGAGCAGTGCGACACACTTCTTTCTGTTCGTGGAATCAGAAAGTCATTTGGTTCCAACGAGGTATTAAAAGGCATTAACTTAGATTTGGCGCCAGGAGAGGTCATCTCTCTTATTGGTGGCAACGGTTCCGGTAAATCTACCCTCATGAAGATTATCATGGGTATTTACTCTGCCGACGAGGGAGAAATTTCTATCGATCGTCAAAAGGTTGATATCTCCAACCCTAAGGCTGCACTTGCACACAGTATTTATATGGTTCCTCAGGAGCCAATGCTGTTCCCTAACATGACCGTTAGAGAGAACATCACCATTGGTTTTGAGGCTCCAAAAGCTGAGCTCAATAAGATGCTCGAAGACACTATGAAAGAGATTGGCTGGGAGCTTGATCTGGACCGCAAGGCAATGACGCTTTCCATTGCTGAGCAGGGCATGGTTGAGATTCTCCGCGGTCTTATGCGTCATTCCGAGATTCTTATTCTGGACGAGCCAACTTCTGCACTTACCTTTGACGAGGTACAGAGCCTCTTTAAGGTAGTCCAGGAGCTCAAGCAGAAGAACATCGGCATCATCTACATTACCCACCGACTGGCAGAGGTCTTTGAGATTTCTACCAGCATTGGCATTCTGCGCGACGGCGTTATGGCTATGCGCGGCAAGGTAGAGGACTTTACGCGAGAAGATCTTGTCCGCGGACTTCTTCCACCAGACGCAGCAGAGATCAAGAAAGAGATTGCCGAGAGCGCAAATATTGATTACGACGCAGAGCCAATCTTTGAACTTGCTGAATTCACGGGCTATGGCTTTGCTGACGTAAATCTCAACATTTATCCAGGTGAGATTGTTGGTCTTGCAGGTATCGTTGGTGCTGGTAGATCAGAGATGGCTACCACCATCTACGGCATGGATAAGGTGTTGGGCGGCAAGGTATTTGTCGATGGTAAAGACATTACCGGCAAGTCCACCAAGGACGTCATTGCTGCAGGTCTGAGCTATGTCCCAGAGGACCGCTTTAACGACGGTCTGTTTAGAATTCGTGACGTTGCCGAGAACACCACAAGCTCTCTGCTTGCTAACTCTTCTCTTGGTAAGTTGCTGCTTAACCGCAAAGAAGAAGATAGGGTTTCTCAGAACTACGTTGATAACTTCCGTACCAAGGTTACTGGCCTTGATCAGGAGGTAGGCGGCCTTTCTGGTGGAAACCAGCAGAAGATTGTTATTGGTCGCGCATTCTCGGTTGCTCCAAAGGTTGTTATTTTGGACGAGCCAACTCGTGGTATTGACGCTGCTGCTCGTGGCGATGTGTACGCCGTTTTGCAGGAGCTCCGTAAGCAAGGTGTTTCTATTCTTCTGATTTCTTCTGACATGGAAGAGATTATTGAGCTTGCTGACCGCGCGTTCACTATGTACCAAGGACGCATTAATCACGAGTTCAAAAAAGAAGAAATTACGCAGGACAACCTCATGTCCGCTGCATTTGGATTGTAGGAGGTGACGTATGGATCTTGTAAAGCGCCTTCTCAAGGCTAGGGGACTGAGCAGCCTCGCATTTCTGATTGCTCTCTTTATTATTGTTGGTGCAATGAATCCTGCATTCTTGACGCCAGCAACAATTGCTGCCTGCTTTAACACGTCCGTTGTCTACACATTGGTCGCTGTTGGTGTGGCTTTTACCCTGTTCATTGGTGAGATTGACGTTTCTGTTGGTTCCAACCTGGGTCTTGTTGCTGTGGTAGTTGGCAGCATGCTGAGAGACGGAACTCCACTGCCTGTTGCTTGCCTGGTAGGTATTCTTATTGGTGTAGCAATTGGTCTGGTCAACGCCTGGGGCGTTGCCGTTATGAAGGCTCCATCGCTCATCTTTACCCTGGGTACCAACGGCGTTCTGCGCGGTATTGTTTACGTTTACACCAACGGCCAGTGGGTTGAGAACCTTCCTAAGGAGTTCAAGGACTTCTCGGCAGTAACTGGTATTGGTGACTTCACCGTTTACTATTGCGCAGTTATCGCACTGGTTATTCTGATTCACTTTGCGCTGACCCAGACCCGTCGTGGTCGCTGGTTTGCAGCAGTTGGCGATAACGCTAACGGTGCAACTTTGGTTGGTATTCCAGCTCTTCAGACCAAGATTCTGGCATACGTCATCTGCGGTGTTATGGCAGCTATCGGCGGCATAATCTTCTGCAGTCGTATTGGCTTTGTTACCCCAATGAGCGGCAACGGCTATGAGATGAAGGCTATTGCAGCTTGCGTTCTTGGTGGCGTTAGCCTGCTTGGTGGCGTTGGCTCCGTCCTTGGTGCAGCTGTCGGTTCCGTCATCATGGCATCCATCAGCTACCTGCTGGTCTTCATGGGCTTCTCGTCAAATTACGACAACGCAATTACCGGCGTCATCCTGATCGTGATTGTTGTTGTGGACGCTCTGCTTCAGCATCGCTCCATTGTTCAGAACAGGCATGCCCGTCTGAACGCACGTGTTTCTCCAAAGGCAACTTCTGAGGTTCTTGCAGAGCAGATTGCAGACTTTGGTGAGGCAGCTATGAGCCCTTTGGGTAAGAAGGGCGGTGTTCGCTAATGATGAAGACACTTAAGGGATTTTTGTCCAAGGGCCAGACAAGCTGGAACATGATTCTTATTGGTCTTTTGGTACTTGAGTTTGTCATTTTTGGTTC
>CALIAD010000106.1 GCA_938041635.1 uncultured Atopobium sp. | reverse complement strand
CAAAACCAGCATTGTGCCTGGTGCGCGCGTATTTCTCGCCAGGATTTCCCAGGCCCGCTACAAGCACAATTTTGTTACCGTGCATCGAATTTCCTTCCGTTTGAGATGTGTACGTTTATGATGGTAAGGGAAAACGACAGGCTCGACCAGCGTGAACTGAGCGTGCGGTTGGTAGTCTAGCGGCGGCGCGCGTGACGTGCGGCGATCGGCGCGCGGCAACCGATGGCAAGCAACAGCGAGCAACCGCAATCGAGGCGTGGAGGACAAGATGACAAAGATTCTGGTTACCGGATTTGAGCCTTTTGGTGGCGAGAAAATCAATCCAGCTTGGGAGGCCGTGAAGGCGCTGCCCGAGACTATTGGCGGTGTCCAGGTGATAAAACTGCACGTACCTGTTGAGTTTGGCGCTGGCGCTCAGAAGGTTATCGACGCGCTTGAAGCGGAGCGTCCCGAGATTGTGCTTTGCGTGGGCCAGGCGGGTGGAAGAAGCAAGATTACGCCCGAGTTTGTGGGCATCAACTGGGCTCACGCGCGAATTCCCGACAACGCGGGCAAGCAGCCGCTTTCGCAGCGCATCATCGACGGCGCTCCCGACGCGTATTTTGCGTCGCTGCCGGTAAACGCTATGGTGGCTGCCATGAACCAGGCGGAGATCCCCGCGGCGGTCTCGTACACTGCGGGAACGTACGTCTGCAACGATGTCATGTATCAGGTCCTTCACGCGTTGGCCACAAGGTTTCCGGAGACTCGCGGCACGTTTCTGCATGTACCGTTCGCAACGGAGCAGGTTGTCGAGAAAAACGCTGCAGCCGCCGAGAAGGCTGACACTGGCGAGAAGGGCTTCGCTGCAGGCGAAAAGGCTGGCACTGGCGAGAAGACCCGCCAGGTTCCAAGCATGTCGCTGGAGATGATGACTCGCGGACTGCAGGTTGCGCTGGAAGCGGCGCTTGCAAACGACGTTGACCTCGCGGATTATGAAAGCGGAACAACCTGTTAGAACGCGCGCTGCTTACAGTGCGCCTGCAAGTGCACGGGTTTCTCGCCAGGTGCGCTTCTCGCCATCGCGCGTCCTTCTCGTCAAGTGCGCCTGAAAAGAGCAAAGAATCTGTATTTGAGGTACAGATTCTTTAACAAAATCAGGCAAATCCACA
>CALIAD010000105.1 GCA_938041635.1 uncultured Atopobium sp. | reverse complement strand
AATACCGAATACCGAATACCGAATACCGAATACCGAATACCGAATACCGAATACCACCTGCAGTCATAACCTTTTTAAAACGAAATCTCTTTTAAGGGAGATGGCATGCTTAAATACCTTTACGCTCAACAAAAGAGCAAACTAATATTCTTTGTAGTTTTCTCTCTTTTAAGTAGTTTGTTTGAAATTGCGCTTTCATTTGTAATGCTTCAATCCGTTAACCTTGCCATGGATGGCAATTTGTCGGATGCACTGAATGATGGGCTCTGGTTTGGCCTCTATATATTCTGCTATTTTATTGTCGACTTAATTTGCAGGCGTTTGCGCTGGTCAGTTATACAGGGCTGTCAAACGCATCTGCGTGATGAGCTGATAAAAAAGATATTCAATCGTTCAATTCCTGAGTTCCACTCATTCAATACAAGTCATTGGCTCTCAATCCTTACTAACGACCTTGATTTACTTGAGGAAACATATTTCCGCGTCTTTATTGATCTCTTGATAGATGTCTTTTCTGGTGTAGTAAGCCTAATAATCTTGCTGTTTATTTCACCGTGGCTTGTACTGTTCATTTTGTGCATGATAGCTGTCCAGATGTTTGTTCCCAATACAATGTCTGGAATCATTTCTAATAAGCGAAAAGAACAATCTGAGTCAGCTGAGCATTTTATAGCTACAGCAAATGAGCATCTTGAAGGGTTTGATCTGCTTAGAAGCTTTCATCTAACAGAGGCTTCGCGGGTTGCCATGAGCAGCGCGAATCAGACTTGGGAGAAACAGAAATTTGGAGCTCGGTACTTTAGCTCTTTAGCTCGCTTACTTTCATTTACTGTGGGTCAAATTATTTACATTGGAATTTATTTCATTGGCGCCATTCTCACTCTTAACGGTTTAATGACAGTAGGAATGATGGTTGCGGCATCTCAGCTTGTTGTCTACATAGCAAATCCCATTCAAAACATAAGTGATTCAATTACTGATATGAGAAGCGCAAAAGAGATAATTACTAAAATACAAACGCTTCTTAATGAAGCCCCAGCTACAGAAAGTGGGGCAGAAAATACCCCTGAGCGTTTTGCAAATCTAACGGTCAATCATGTTTCGTATGGCTATGACAAGGACAAATTAGTTTTATCGGATATTAGTTTTACTTTGGAACGTGGCGGAAAGTATCTACTAGAAGGAAGTTCGGGAAGTGGAAAAACAACACTAATCAAGCTGCTAACAGATGCTCTGAGCCCAGATAACGGAGACATTTGTTTGGATGGCGTGCCAATCAAGCAATTCAAAAGTGAGCAATATGCTCGATTCATAATCCCTTGCTCTCAGCAAACATTTATTTTTAATGCAACTATCAGGGATAACGTAACGTTGTTTTGCCATGACTTTACTGATGAAGAAATTATTGACGCTATTACAAAATCGGGCTTTTCTGAGATTCTCACCAGATATCCAGACGGAATTAATCATGTGATTGATCAAGCTGGAAGCAGTCTTTCTGGTGGAGAACGACAGAGGCTTGCGCTTGCACGAATCTTTTTGTTTAAGCCACAAATTGTGATTTATGACGAGAGCTTTGCTCATTTGGATGCCGACTCAGTTCAGAGCCTCATTGATTTGATCTTAAAAGATGAAGAGAGAACCGTTATTATGACGTCCCATCAAGTAACCCCGGAAATAAGAGAGTGCTTCCACTCTCTTGTTCTGAAAGACGGAACCATCCAGCCAAAAACCGCTTAGATTTTTGCTTCTTGACCTAGTTGTAATACGTGAATACAATGATATAACTAGGTAAAGGAGTGGTCATGGACAGCATTGTAACTGCTCGTATTCCTGTTGAAGTTAAAAATCAGGTTTCCGAGGTTCTTGAATCGCTTGGATCAAACACCACCAAGCTGATTAATGCAGCCTTTGAATATGTGCTGGTAACAGGCAAGCTTCCTGATGCTCATGAAAGCGCTTCGCTGGAATCTTCTGCTAAAAGATCTTCTCGCCAATTGAGCGAGAAGGACAAAGAGCAGCTAGCGTCACTTTTTGGAAAGATATCTGTTCCCGCGCCGGCGTCGTTTTGGAATGATTTAGGTGATAGCACCTACAAAGAGGCAATCAGCGAGTGGAGGTCAAGTGACTATGAAGCTCTTGATTGATACTAACGTTTTGCTGGACGTCTTTTTGTGCAGGGAACAGTTTGTTGATGATGCAAAAAAGCTTTTCATAATGAAGCAGTTTAGGGACGCTGAGCTGTGGATTGCGGCTCAGTCATACACAGATCTCTACTATGTGGGCGCTAAGGCTCACGGCTCTGCTCGTATGCAAGAAATCCTTAAAGAAGTATCTCCGCTGCTCAACGTATGTTCTGTTGATGGAGCGGATATTTCAAATGCGCTTTCTGAGCAGTGGGAAGACTTTGAAGACTGTCTTATTTGGCGCGCAGCTAAAAAGATAAAGGCAGACTATATCGTCACAAGAAATACGGCTGATTTTGTTCGCTCGGATATACCAGTGCTTACACCTGCCAAGTTTTTCTCGACAATGGAATCTGAGCAAAATCTTGTCTATGAAGAGGCTGAATTTTAGAGGCAGTAAGGCGCGGGTAGGGCTGCAAAAGCTTAAAGCTACGTGGCGGAAAAGCTCAACGCACGGTTGCAAAAGCTCAGCATAGTGCGATAAGAAAATCTACTACAAACACACTTAGATATGTATTAAAAGTCGTGCTTGGGGGTATATAGAATCCGATGAAGATTCAGTCCCCGGCACGATTTTGTTTGGGGTAGGAGGGTGATTTTATGAGACTAGATAAATGGGCCGTAACCGCCCAGGAAGCACTGCAGGCAGCTCTTGGTATTGCTGGCGATGCAGAGGCTTCCGAGGTTGCACCAACGCACCTGCTCAAGGCGCTGCTGGACAGCAATGAGCGCAACCTGCGTTCTATCTTGGAGAAGATTGGCGCAGATCCTGACACCATTGCCACGCAGGCAGACCAGGCAATTTCCAAGGCTCCAAAAGTAAGCGGAGCACAGATTGGCATTGGCAACGACCTTCTCAAGGTTATCAACGAGGCCGAGAAGCTTGCCACTAAGCTGGGAGATTCCTACGTTACCTCCGAGCATCTGCTCACTGCGCTGGCAAACGACAACACTGATGCAGGTAGGATTCTTCGCGACGCCGGCGTAACCGCTAAGCGCGTTGAGGAGGTCTACAACGAGCTGCGCGGCGATGAGCGCGTAACCTCTCAGGATGCAAAGCCGCAGTTTGAGGCCTTGGAGCAGTACGGTCGCAACGTGACCGACCTTGCTCGTCAGGGAAAGCTTGATCCAGTTATTGGCCGCGTTGAAGAGATTCGTCGCACCATTCAGGTCCTGAGCCGCCGCACCAAGAACAATCCTGTTCTTATCGGCGAGCCTGGTGTTGGTAAGACCGCAATCGTAGAAGGCCTGGCAGAGCGCATTGTTTCTGGCGACGTTCCAAGCACCCTGCGCGATAAAGAGCTTGTTGAGCTTGATATGTCTGCCCTGGTAGCAGGTGCAAAGTACCGTGGTGAGTTCGAAGACCGCTTGAAGAGCGTGGTAAAAGAGGTGGCCAAGTCTAACGGCCAGATTATCCTCTTCATCGACGAGCTTCACACCATCGTAGGCGCTGGCGCTTCCGAGGGATCCATGGACGCTGGTAACATCTTGAAGCCAGCGCTTGCCCGTGGCGAGCTTCGCGCAATTGGTGCTACTACGCTGGATGAATACCGCAAGTACATCGAGAAGGACGCTGCCCTTGCACGTCGTTTCCAGACCGTCCTTGTCTCCGAGCCTTCTGTTGAAGACACCATTTCTATCCTGCGTGGCCTTAAGGAGAAGTACGAGCAGCACCACCGCGTCCGTATTACGGACTCAGCCCTGGTTGCAGCAGCAGACCTCTCTAACCGCTACATTTCTGACCGATTCTTGCCAGATAAGGCAATTGACCTGGTAGATGAGGCGGCATCAAGGCTTCGCATGGAGCTGGATTCTATGCCAGCAGAAATTGATGCGGTTGATCGTCAGCTCACTCAGATGCAGATTGAGGAGCAGGCTCTGATGAAGGAGGAGGACGCTGCTTCTAAGGAGCGCCTGGAAAACCTCCGTGCAGAGATTGCAACGACGCAGGAAAAGCTTGATGGCATGAAGGCCAACTGGCAGAATGAGCGCGGAGCAATTGACCTGGTACAGGACTTGAAGTCCCAGATTGAGGACGCAAAGACGCAGATGGAGCGCGTGACCCGCGAGGGTGATTTGGCGCAGGCATCTGAGCTTCGTTACAGCACTATTCCAGAGCTTGAGCGCAAATACGATGAGGCAGAAAAAGCCCTTCTCGCTAAGCAGGAAGACGGCGGAATCCTCAAGGAAGAGGTCACCACGGATGAGATTGCCGAGGTAGTTTCTTCGTGGACTGGCGTGCCTGTTTCTAAGATGATGCAGGGCGAGATGGACAAGCTCAAGAACCTTGAGGACCAGCTGCACCTGCGCGTTATTGGTCAGGACGACGCTGTTTCCGCAGTTGCTGCAGCAGTCCGTCGTTCTCGCGCAGGCCTCGCAGATCCAAACAAGCCTCTAGGCAGCTTCTTCTTCCTGGGCCCAACCGGCGTGGGTAAGACCGAGCTGGCAAAGGCGCTGGCAGAGCTGCTGTTTGATGACGAGCGCTCTCTGGTCCGCATTGATATGTCTGAGTACATGGAGAAGTTCTCGGTCCAGCGACTCATTGGCGCACCTCCAGGATACGTGGGCTATGACGAGGGTGGCCAGCTCACCGAGGCAGTTCGTAGGCATCCATACTCTGTCATCTTGCTGGACGAGATGGAGAAGGCTCATCCTGATGTCTTCAACATCTTGCTGCAGGTACTGGACGACGGTCGCTTGACGGACGGTCAAGGTAGGGTAGTAAGCTTCAAGAACACCATCATTATCATGACCAGTAACGTTGGTTCGCAGTTCATTGCTGGTGCCGGCGAAGAGGGCCTTACCGAAGAGTCCAGAAAGCAGGTCATGGAGGCGCTGCGTAGCTCCTTCCGTCCTGAGTTCTTGAACCGTATCGACGACGTGGTTGTCTTCCAGCCTCTGGGTCTTGAGGACATCGAGCGTATTGTGGACATTCAGCTCAAGGATGTTCGTAGCAGACTTGCGAGCGAGCGCATGACGCTGGAGCTTTCCGAGGCTGCTAAGCAGTCGCTGGCTCTTGACGGCTTGGATCCTGTTTACGGCGCCCGTCCTCTGAAGCGACTGATTCAGCGTCGCGTTGTAGACCAGGTAGCAAACTTGATTATTGCAGGTGAACTGCATGAGGGCGATACTGTTCTGGTTGATACTGACGAGAACGGCAACTTGATTGCTCGCAAGAAGTAAATGAGGCTGCACATGTGTGATAAGGCTGGCAAGGCCGAGAAGCCCGAGGTGCAGACCGCGGCACGCGAGGACGCTGCGACGGCTACACCGCAGGTCGCGGCTGCTGCGACGGCTAATGTGAAAGCCGCGACGCACAAGGACGCAGATTCCAAGAAAGCGCAGGTTGTTGACCCGGAGTATGCGCGCGCGGAAAACGAGGACGATGACGGCTACGACCCGTACTCCGATCGTCGTCCCGCGAGCGAGCCGCTCTTTGAGCGCGATCCCTGGAGCTAGACCGCGGGGTTTCTCGCCAGATGTTTCTCGGCACACGCAAAACTCTACAAACGAAAGCCGCTGGTACATGACGTATCAGCGGCTTTTTGTGTGGCTCGGCGTTACGTTCATGATTGCGAGCCTGAAAAGTGCATCATGTCTGAGTAAATTTACTCAGACATGATGAGAGAAACCGGCAAAACCACTCAGACATGGTGCACTTTTCCGGCAAATCGTTCAGACATGGCGAGAGAATCAGGCTCCATGGAAGGGCGAACTCGGATGCGCTTTAAACTCTGCCTGAAAAGTACAAAGAATCTGTGTTTGGGACACAGATTCTTTGATGAAATCAGGCAGAATCCACCGATTCTTTTACATTTTCAGGCAAACGTTACAGATTCTTTGCAGAAATCAGGCGCGTAACAGCTGACATTGCTTTGTGCGCGTCGGGAGGTTTGTCGCCTTGCAGTTTAGCGGACGGCAACGCCCCAGTTGGCGGACATCCAGGTCCAGAGGAAATAGACTACCGCGGCGATGATAGCCAAAACAATGATGGCGGCGATCAGCGAACCTGCATTTGAGCGGCGCTCTTTTCGGACAAAGATGTCGCGCTGACCCTTGGGTACCTGCAGGAACTGTCCGTAGTGAACGTCCTTGCGAAGGTGCGCAATCTCGTTCTTTGGCTTGCGCCAACCTTTCTTCGCGTAAGAACCCTTGCTGGACTCGAAGCCAGCAGCCTGGTTCTCGGGAAGTTCGAGCTTCTCGCCTGGCATTGTAAAGTCGCTGATAGGCTCCACGGTTTTGTGATGGCGATGCTGGCGAACGTATGGCTGCTTTGCAACGCCTTCGCCTTCGTACTCGGAAGCTTCAGATGTCGAGAAGTGCTGCGCGCCAGTTGCGTGAAGCTCGGCCCCATCGGCTGGTTGAGCTTCCTGCTCAAAAGATTCAGCGTATTCAAAGTCCTGCTGGGCGTCAGAGCGAGGGTTCTGATCCGCAGGTGAAACGTTATTTTCAAGGTTGTTCGAGGTGTCCACGATGATCCTTTTGTCGTAGTCTCGCAAAACATTGATATAAAACATGATACCGCAGCTCGTGTAATCCTGCACAGTTTTGCTCGGATATTTGGTGGGTGCGTGAAGCAGTGCTGACGCATATTTGTGCGGTACATATCCGCAGGGTAATCTTAGTCAAACAGACTTAGAAATTTTATAAAAAGTTGTATAAATTTGCACAAGCAGGGTACAACAGAGAGTGAACAACGAAGTGCCAATAACGGCATCTACCAGTAAAGGAGTGGTTACTATGAAGAATGTAGTTCCCTATGATCGTATTGCAAGGAACCTGAGCACGTGGCCATTTGGCTCATTTGATTCTTTCTTTGACGCGCCTTATTCCGCCCTGTCTTCCGTCTCGTCCGACGCTTTTGTTATGAACGTTGAGGATGCAGGCCAGTCTTACGTGGTAACGGCCGAGCTTCCCGGCGTTTCCAAGGAGAACATCGACGTCGAGCTCAACGAAGGTAGGCTTTCAATCACTGCTGCTCGCAAGGAGTCTGAGGAGGAGAAGGCCAAGAACTACCTGCACAAAGAGTCTTCTGAGTGGCAGGCAACTCGCGGTGTGTATCTGAAGGATGCAGCTCGAGAGGGCCTAACTGCAAAGCTTGATGGTGGCATCCTAACCATTACTGTTCCAAAGCAGGATCAGCAGGCTAGCGTCACAAAGATTGCAATCGACTAACACTAGAACATCTGAGCAGCGGCTTTGGCGGTCAGCCAGGCTTTTACTCAGTCAGTAAGGTGCCTGGTAGTTGACCTGCCAGGCACGTATAGCTGCAGCCGTGCGTACGGCTAGACGTGCCTGTTCAACGCCCGATTACAGGCACCTCGCATAGCGAGAAGATCTTGGAGCTCCAAGGTTTTCTCGCTTTTTTGTTGCCGCAAGCCTGGGACGTGCTGTTGGGGTGCGGAACCCGGGACGCGCGGTGCAGCAGCGCGTAAACGTGCGGCTAGAGCGACATTGGCCAATCTTGACTGGCAACGCAGACGGCAAGGGAGCCGTCGGGAGTCTGCGCCTCGGTAAACGCATCGTTGAGAGGCTGGGCGCCAACCGCCTCAGCAAGCGTTCTCACAGCGACGCTTGGACGGTTATTCTCGTGAGAAAGGTGCATGCCAACCACGCAGCGAGTATTTGGGCCCACAAGCTGAGACAACGCCTGTGCGGTGTACTCATTTGACAGGTGGCCAGAGTCTCCGTGGACTCGCTGCTTGAGTACGTACGGATAAGGGCCTGTGAGCAGCATTTGCTCGTTATGGTTGGACTCGATAGCAAGAATGCGCACGTCGGAAAGGCATTCGAGAGCCTCGGGCGTCAGAACGCCTGTGTCTGTGCAGTAGCCCACAGAGTCTACGATGCGCCTATCAGGGCCAGCAAGATAATCAAAGCGCATGCCCATGGGCTCGCAGACATCGTGCGAGGTTGGGAACGTGCTCACTTCAACGTCTGGCGCGGCATCAATATGAACAGAACCCGTCTGGTCAACGAGGGTAAAGGTGACGTTTGAACAGGAGCTTCTTCTTGAGAGCGCGGCGGCAGTTCCTGTTGTAGCAAACACAGGAACATCAAAAGTTTTACTGACAACCGAAAGACCTGAGACATGATCGGTGTGCTCGTGCGTAATAAAGATGGCTACGAGCTCAGACAGGTTAACGTTCAACTCTTTAGACCGACGCAGAATTTCTTTTCTAGAGATTCCGCAATCAATCATAATGAGACCATCGGGCGTTTCTAGCAGACTGCAGTTGCCCTTTGATCCGCTGGCAAGAATATGTAGGCGAAACGTGGGATTCATGAATTTCTTTCTACTGAGTAACTTTCGGGTATAACTGTAACAAACACACCGGACAGAAATTGGTGCTAAGTGCCATCCGTACACGCATACTTCAATAAAAAGAACGCCCTCACTGTAAAAGGCCAGGTAGATGATCAGCATCGAGGCCAGGTAGAGGGCTCGCGACGTGGTCAGTCTGCCGCGCCTGTAATCCTTATGGTCTCGGGCGGAGCTGACTCGATGGCGCTGCTCCACATGGCGGCAACGGAGCCGCTTGACCTCGGAGATGGCGCAGGACTTGTGCGCATTGCAAAAGAGCGCCTGCATGTGCTGCACGTAAATCATTTGCTTCGCGGCGAAGACGCATATGCTGACCAGCGCTTTGTTCAAGAAGCTTGCGACTCGCTGGACATTCCCTGTACCGTGCTGCGCGTGGACGTGGCAAAGCTCGCGCAGGAACGTGACGGCAACGTGGAAGAAATTGGTCGTCGGGTGCGGTATGACGCTGCGCGAGAACTCGCTCAAAAACTTTGCGCTGAGCAGGGGGTTTCTCGCCAGAAGGCAAAGATTTTGACGGCGCATACGGCTGATGATCGCGCGGAGACGTTCATGATGAACATGATGCGCGGGTCTGGCATGAGCGGCCTGGCGTCGATTCCTAGACACCGCGGGCTGATTTATCGTCCGCTGCTCGACTACACGCATGACCAGCTCAAAGACTGGCTGAAGGCTCGCGGCCTGGATTGGCACGAGGACGCTACTAATACTGACACCCACTATTTACGTGCGTATATGCGCCATAACGTACTTCCTCTGCTGAAGGCGAGAAACCCGTTATTGGTGCAGACGGTGTGTAAAATTGCAGATTTGATGGCCGACGAAGACGATTATCTTGAGGCGAAGGCTGCTCGCAAGCTGAGGCAGATTACGCTGCGCAAGAGCGAGTCTTCGCTGGTACTTGACGCGTTGAAGCTGAGCTCTACCGACGTGGTGATTGCTCGCCGCGTGGTAAGGATTGTGGCTCGGCAACTAATTCCCGAGGCTTGGCTAGAGTTCAAGCACGTAGATGCCGTGCTCGAAGCGGTTGCTGCGGGAGTTGGCGTGGCTAACTTGCCGCAAAACCTTGAAGCGCGCGTTCGTTTGGGCACCGTGACGTTTTCGTTCACAGGCGCCGCGAGAAGTGCGGTCGCCGCGAGAAGCGCGGGCAGCGCTGCGGCTGCGGTCACCGCGAGAAGTGCGGTCGGCGCTGCGACTGCGGTCGCGACCAACGGCGAACCTGCAGGTACGTCGCCTGCTACAGTAACGTTTGGCGAGCACCTTGCGGTCCCGGGAATGCTGGAGTTGGCAGATGGCCGAGTGCTTTCGGCACGTATTCTCCCTGTGGAGCACGGCTTTGACGTCGTGTCCTATGCAACCGTGCATAGCCAGGAGTGGTTGGACGAGTCGGTTCTTCTCGACGCACACGCCTGCGGGGTAGATCCAGTCCACGGCGGCAGCCTGTGGGTCTCGGGGCCCGAGGCAGGGGACACCATGCAGCCCCTGGGCATGCATGGGCAGTCAAAAAAGATCTCTGACCTGCTGGGTGAGGCGGGCGTGCCCGTTGAATCCAGGAGTATGATGCCTATTGTGCGCACAAATATTCGTGGACATGTGGTGTGGGTTGCGGGAATTCGTCCCGATGAACGAGTAAAATGTACGCAAGATACAAAACAGCTGTTAGAATTGAATATCTATTCTGGTCACAAGCCATTTGAGAGGAGCCAGTAATGGCGGAGCTTCACCCTGATATTGAAGAGATTCTACTTGACGAACAAGACATCAAGGACATCGTCAAGAAGGTGGGTGCGGAGATTACGCGTGACTACGCGGATAAGAACCCCCTGGTCATTGCTGTTCTTCGCGGAGCTGTTGTATTCATGGCCGATATCATGCGCGCCATTGAGTGCCCACTCTCCATCGATTTTATGGCTGTTTCCAGCTACGGCGACGGCGTTAAGAGCTCCGGCGTCGTGCGCATTGTAAAAGACCTTGATACCAAGATTGAGGGTCGTCACGTCATCATCGTTGAGGACGTCCTGGACTCCGGTCTGACCCTCTCTTACCTGGTCCGCATGCTCCAGTCTCGTAACCCCGCTTCCATTGAGATTGCCGCTTTCCTGGTCAAGGACATTGAGGGCAAGCGTCCAGCTATTGATCCTCGTTACGTGGGCACTCACGTCCCCGATAAGTTTGTTGTTGGTTACGGCCTGGACTATGCAGAGCGCTACCGCAACCTGCCATTTGTTGGCGTTCTGAAGCCTTGCGTGTACGAATAGGCTGAAGTTACGCGGTCAAGCTCGCAGTGAAGTCACGCGGTCAAGCCATGCGGCTGAACTTGCGGCTACGCGGTCTGCTTCAAAAATTTACTGCAAGACCGTGCAATAGATACAAATTTGTTAAAACTTTTAAAGTTGGGCGAGAAGATCGATCTTCTCGCCCAATATGCTATCTATCAAAGGTTGTGTGAGGCCAGATGCGCGGCGGCGTCATCCACCACGCCTCCACCCAACGTTTTACCAGGTAGGTACTGTAGGCTTCGAGAGAATCGAGAAACCATGGTCAATCAGACAAGTCTTGCATACGGATCAGAAAAGTCTGCAATCCGTGAGATTGCAGGTTATGCGGCACAGCGCCGTGCTGAGATTGGTGCCCAGAATGTGTTTGATTTCTCGATAGGTAACCCTTCTGTGCCTGCCCCCGAAGCTGTTCGCACATCTATTGGGGCTGCACTGCAGCTGCCTCCACAGCAGGTCCACAGCTACACTCCAGCTCCAGGTATTCCTCAAGCCAGAGAGGCAATTGCCGCATCACTACGACGCCGCTTTGGAGACCACGCGGCACAGGCCAATGACCTCATCTTGACCTGCGGAGCTGCAGCTTCCGTTTCTATGGCGCTCAATTCCATTGTTTCCCCAGGTGAAGAGGTTATTGTTATTGCTCCATACTTCCCTGAGTATCGCGTGTGGATTGATCATGCACAGGCTACCTGTGTTGAGGTTTTGGCTGACGAGAAAACCTTCCAGATTGATGTTGACGCTGTTTGTGCAGCTCTTACGTCTAAGACTCGCGCGGTGATTATCAACTCTCCAAACAATCCTGTTGGCGCTGTGTATACCAGGGAAAACCTGGACGCATTTGCCAATATGCTCCGCAAACGCACTGCTGAACTTGGCACCGACATCTACGTCATCTCCGATGAGCCTTATCGCGAGATTGTTTTTGGCAACATTGAGGTCCCTTGGGTTCCTGACGTCTACGACCGTACCATCGTGTGCTATTCCTACTCCAAGTCCCTCTCGCTTCCTGGCGAGCGTATTGGTTGGGTGCTGGTTCCCGCTTCTAATCCGGAGCAGAAGGAGATTTACGCAGCTTGTGCGGGTGCCGCTCGACTGTTGGGCTTTGTTTGCGCGCCAGCCCTTTTCCAGCGCGTTATTATCGACTGCGTTGATGAGCCAGCGGATGTTGAGGCCTATGCAAAGAATCGAGAAGTGCTGACCGAGGGCCTCACCAAGCTTGGTTACGAGTACACCCAGCCTGATGGTGCATTCTACCTGTGGGTTCGCGCTCCTGGTGGAGATGCTCAGGCATTCTGCGATGTGGCCAAGCAGTTTGAGCTGCTGCCTGTTCCTTCCGATTCGTTCGGCTGCCCAGGTTGGCTGCGCGTGAGCTACTGCGTTGCGTATCAGACCTGCGTGGACTCGCTTGCTGCCTGGGAAAAGGCTCTTGCTGCAATAAAATAAGTGCTACAACAGGCGAGAAGATCAATCGACCGCAAACGACAAAGTGAACTGCCTCCCATTTCTTGGACATAAGAAATGGGAGTCAGTTCATATGCAGGTGATTATGATTCTGCAGCGTGTTAGCGTCGGCTTTTAGGTCTGACGCACAAAATAGCGCAGCTTTGGTAGGTTTTGCTAAAGAATCGACGTGTTCCTAATCAAGATAGCCAGGCAGCTAGGCGCTCACACTGCCTGATATGCATCTCTATGCATAAACTTCATCTAATATGCTAGAAAATGAATAGCGTCATATAAAAGATTTAACTATAGGTAAATTTCGTACCTAAGGAACACACCTAAGTCAGATAATCTGCTCAGATGCGGGCATTTTACACACCTAATGAAGATAATCTGCGCGTTTGAGGTATTTTCAGCGTATTGTATACGTCTTTTTGACAGATTATCTGTCATAGGTGTGTTTTGAACTGCCTCCTATTTCTCGTGTCCAAGAAATAGGAGGCAGTTCAAAGCCGCGTGAAAACGCGGCTTTTTTCTTTGTGCGATGTTGTTGAAGCTGCAGATGTTCTGGCTTAATATCCCTGCTTAGAGGCTGGAATCTTAGCGTCAGCAATGGTGCCCAAAAACGTCTGGGCATCGCGACAAGCCATAAGCTCCTCGGGGAAGTCAACCTCTTCAAGCAGCTTAATAACAGAATGCGCATCAGCAATGCGGGTTGCAATGTGAGCATCTGAGCCAAAAGAAATCTTGCATCCCAGTTCCGCACAGGTCTCTGCAATCACACGACAACGCTCAATAGCAACCTCACGCTGGCCTTCGTCGTGTGTGGCCTCGTTCATCTCGATGAGCTTACCGCGATCGCGACACTCTCTGACAAGTGCTGGAACATCAAAATCTAAACCGCTGCGACCAAGGTGACCAAGAATTAAAACATGTGGATTATCCAGCGCATTCACGTACATTTGGGTAATCTGCTTCTGCGAGGCGCCAGCAGCCCACTGCTTGCTATGGATGCTTGCAACCGCATAATCGCAGGTACCCAGAATATGCTCGCCAAGAATATGAGGCTGGCGGAGTTTATCGCCATTAATACCCTGGTCAAACGTTATATCGTAGGCAAACAGATTGCCCTCAAGGTCAACAATATCCACCTCGGCGCCGTGAAGCAGCCTAACGCCGTACCAGGTTTCTGGCCAAATAGCGGTGTTCATAAAGAACTGGAAATTCTTGATAGTCTGCTGGTCATACAGCATGGACGAGAAGTGGTCGGTGATTCCAAGCAGCTCATAGCCACGCTCAGAAGCTGCACGAACGTTCTCCTCAACGGTTGAATAGGCGTGCCTCGAGTACAGACTGTGAGTATGAA
>CALIAD010000104.1 GCA_938041635.1 uncultured Atopobium sp. | reverse complement strand
CCAAATTCGCCAAAAATGAGCCCCAAACCAAAGTTTGGGGCTCATTAACGTGCAATCTCAGTGGTCGTTGCAAGCAAGCGAACCTTCATGGCCGCTCGCGCATGGTCGTTCACGCTGGTCGCGCGCTCACGGTAGTTCGCGCTACTCGGAGAGGTACTTGGAGAAAGCAGCGACCATGCCATCTGCGGTGGTCTGGCCAAAGACGTCGGCAGACTTTGCCTCGTCCATGAAGATTCCCATCAGGCTCTGGAGCATCTCTACCTGGCCGCCGTCACGCATAATACCCAGGTTAACGACGAGTTTTGCTGGAACAGTGTCGCCGTCGCCGCCCATTGGCTCAAAGTTGATTGTGCTGGATGGCTTCACGATTGCAATGTAAGGCTTCTCAAGGTTGACAGGATCGGTGTGTGGAATTGCGATCTCACCTGCAGGAAAAGCGAGTCCGGTTGGATAGTTCTTCTCGCGAGTTGAAATAGCGTCTTTCCAGGTGTTCTTGATGTAGCCGAGGTTGCTCAGGCGGGTCTCGAGCTGGTCAAACAGCTCAAAGGCGTCCTTAGCCTCAATGTCAAAGAAAACAAGCTCGGGCTTTAGGAGCTCAGCGTCGGTTGTAGCCATTGCTACTCCCCTTTCTGTTGCTGGCGGCGCGCTCGCACGCGCAGTCCGTTGGGATCTAGTTTTGCCTCGAGGTCGAGCAGCAGCTTGTAGACCTCTCGGGCGTCGTTGCCCTGCGCATCGGTCATATCGCCGCAGGTCAGGTAGAAGCGACCTTGCAGCGGCGTGACCTTGTTGATGCGCACGTACGAGCGCAGTCCTTGCGGGGCCTCTCGCACGCGAATCTGTGTGATCTGGGACAACTTGTAGGTTGATTTGTGTTTACCCGTTACAAATGTGATTGAGTCTGGGGCGAGAATAACCTGTTCAGGATAGGCATGCGCGAGAAACGCGTTGAGAATCGAGTACAGGCAAACCACAACCAGAAAGAGCATCAACCAGCGGATAAACCCCAGCGCAAAAAGCACGACTGCCGCGATAAGCACGATTATCGAGACGTAGTTGGGTAGCAGCACGTCGATGACGTAGCGGCGACGGTCGTACGTGTACGTGACCGGCTTGGCCGCGGCAGCAGCGCTAGTCACGGCGTCGGCGCTGGTCACGGCTGCGGCGACGGTGCGGGTCACGGCTGCGGCGTCGGCGCTGGTCGCAGCTGCGGCGTCGGTGCGGGCTGCGGCGCGGTCGTCGGCGGACAGGCGCTTGCTGGTTGATGAGGACTTTGGAGTGGACATGGTTTCTCGCCTTTGGGGTCAAGCGGTAAACAGAGAGGCTCGCCAAGTGGAACCTGGACGAGCCTCCTTGCAATGTTTTGTAGGCAACGAGGCCTGCTCGGGACGGGACTAAGCCTCCTGAGCCTCGTGCATTGCTGCAGCCTCCTTGAGGATGCGGCTACGGTTCCACACAGCAAGTGCACATGCGATTGCGCCGGTTACGACAACGCCAACGATTGGGTTGATGCTGGAGAACAGGACAAACAGGCCGGACACTGGGCTGCCGCCGTCGGAAAGTACGGTGATCAGGGAAGAACCAGCAACGCCGGTGCTACCAACTGCAGCTGCGATGTCGAAGCCAGCCTGAGTTGCAGACTGTGTGATGAGTGGAGCAAGAGCGGTGGAAATCAGCAGGCCGATGATGACGGAAACAATGCCGATGATCAGGCCGCGGAAGCCGTTACCCTTGCAGACAGGAACTGCGACTGCGAGCATGTAGGTGCCAGCAGCAAGGTCGACAAATGGCAGAGTCTGGTTGCCAACTGGCTGAAGCAGAAGTGCAAACAGAACCATCAGAGGAATGCAGATAAGAGCCAGGGACAGAGTTACTGGGTGACCAACTGCAACTGCGGAGTCGAGACCGATCCAGATGTTGCCGCGGTTCTTAACGCGCTGCTGGATGAAGTTAGAAGCTGCCTCGGAGATTGGCAGGAGGCCTTCCATCAGGAGAGCTGCCATACGAGGGATGAGGATCAGAACGGAGCCAAGGGTGACGCCGATAGTCAGGATCTTGGTGATGGAGCCTGCGATGTCAGCAGCGTCGAAGTATGCAACGCAGCCGATGATGAGGCCGATGACGGTACCGATGAACAGTGGCTCGCCGAAGACGCCAAAGCGCTTCTGCATGGACTCGACGTCAATGTCGATGTCGCGAACGCCAGGGATCTTATCGATCAGCCAGTTCAGACCCATAGCAACTGGTGCGTAAGCAAGCGAGAAGCCCTGGGAGATAGAAACGCCTGGCATGTTGAGTGCCTTCTGGACGTCCTTTGCGGTTGCGTCAGCAAGAACAAGCAAGATGACCTCGTCGATGATTGCTGCAGCGAAGCCAAGCATGATGTTGTTGGTAACGTTTGCAACAAGGGAGCCGACGAATGCGTAGTGCCAGTAGTTCCAGATGTCGACGTTGACGGTCTGGGTGAAGTTAACCAGGACAAGAAGCAGGTTAACGATGAGTGCCAAAGGAATGATAACCAGACCAATGGTGGTGCCGAGTGCAATTGCTGCACCTGCTGGCCAACCGACGTCGATGACGTTGAGAGTCAGACCAAAGCGGTGAATCATCTCCTGAACTGCAGGTCCAATTGCGGTACCAAACAGCTGGTTGATGACGAGGTTAAGGCCGATAAAGCCAACGCCTACCATAAGGCCGGCTTTGAGGCTCTTACCAAAGCCTGCTCCCAGAGCGCAACCGATGATGGTCAGGATGATTGGCATCATGACTGCAACACCGAGGCCCTGAAGGAACGAGAAGAATGAAATTACTACTTCCACACTTACCTTCTTTCGAACAAAAACAAACACCCGCCGCCGTTGGCGGTCAGCCGCAGGCGCGTGGCCTCGCAGGCAACCGTTGGCGAGCGGGTGTAAATTACCGAACTACTTACTTGAGGATATCAAGAATCTGCTGCTCCGCAGCTGCCTTACCAATGGTGGTAAGGAAAGGAACGCCGCTGACATATGGGCAGGTAATGCTTGCAGGTGCCTCAGTAGTTGCAATGAGGATGTCTGCATCTGCGCACTGGCCAACTGCCTCGCCAATGGAGCACTTAACAATGTTGTAAGTTCCAGCAAGGCCGTTGGAATCGAGAAGATCCTTGACCTTTGCCTCAACAGCAGTAGAGGTTGCGATACCGGAACCACAAGCTACGACTACCTTTTTCATGTCTTCTCCTTCGAGACAGAACGAGATTTTCTCGCCCTGATATGTGGTTGATGCGCTGGCAGTTGCGCCAGCGGCTGCGTGCGGGGCGTGCGATTGCCGTGCTGGTGGCTGCGTGCGGCTGCCGTGCTGGCACATCAACCTTTGTGCCGATGTTACCTGTTTATTGCCCGGGTTTCTCGGCTTCTAAACACTTAACGTAGGTATTGTAAACAAATTAAACAAGATTGTCTATGTTGTTTTATCTATACAACTTTTATATAGTGGATGTAGTAGTTTTATGAAATACTTGCAGGTAAAACGTTTTTAACGTATTAGTTGAATTGTTTATTTGACGTTTGAGGGGGACGCCATGACAAGGGTAAGCATCCGCGATGTAGCTGCTGAAACAGGCTACTCTCCTGCAACCGTCTCAAATGTCCTCAACGAAAAAGGTAACGTCGGCGCTAAGGCAACTAATATCATTCTGGAGGCCATCGCACGCCTCGGCTACAGTCGCTCGACTCAGATTTCCCGCATCATTTTTGCAATTGCACGCGTCAACGGCCGCATTGTCGACGAAAGCACCTTCCAAGCAGGTGTTTATACCGGCATCGACCGAGCTGCTCGCAGACTTGGGTTGCCGTCGGCGATGGTAACGCTGGACCTCCCAGACCCCGTTACCAGCAGAAAAAACATTGCAGAGCTGGAGCAAAACGAGGGAGCTGGCGTCGTTCTTCTCGCCACCGAGATTGTCTCCGACGATCAGTTTTCCTTGCTAGAAGAGTTCAGCCTGCCGCTGGTGATTGTGGACAGTTGGAGCGACAAGCTGCCGTTTGATTGCGTGGTTACCGCTAACGAAACCGCAGCGTATCGCGCGTGTACCCTACTGGTTGAGCACGGCCACGAGGTCATCGGGTACGTCGGCCACGTGGAGCGCTGCAAGAACTATCCCCTGCGCGAGCACGGCATGCGTCGCGTGCTGGACGACATGCGATTCCCGTTTGACGAGAACAACCGCGTGCTTGTCGACTCAACGCCCGAGGAGGCCTATCGCCAACTGGTCGATTGGCTGGAACAGAAGCGCGACTCGCTGCCTACCGCATTTTTCTGTGAGAGCGATAGTCTTGCAGCTACTGTTGTCCACGCCCTACGTGAGCTGGGCATTGACGTCCCGAACGATGTCTCGGTTGTGGGTTTTGACGACGACCGCATCTGTAAGCTGATTCAGCCTTCGCTTACCTCCGTGCATGTTCCCAA
>CALIAD010000103.1 GCA_938041635.1 uncultured Atopobium sp. | reverse complement strand
CGAGGCCTACGACCAGGCACTTGCTGATGCATTCTATGCACTCAAGACCATCACGCTGCTTATGCACCCGGCTGTTCCGGAAGGCTGCGAGCGCATTGCAGATGCTCTCAACTTCCCACATGAGGAGTTCTTCTCTTGGGAGAACGCCTTTATGGGTCCAAAAGAGCTTGCGGCAAAGCTTGGCCAGGGCGCAGAGGAGCACCAGCTTGAAGAGCTTCCTCCTCGCTTTGACTTCTTCAAAGCACATCCCAGCCAGAAGAATTAAAACACGCAGCTAGGAGCATACGTGGTTGAGTTTCCACCCGTCTACCGCCCAAAACCTTATAGCAAGCCAACAGCACACCTGAAGAGCCATCTTCAGGTGTTGCTTGATGACGGCGCAGAAATTGCAACGTTTGTCTACACTCCCCACGCCTCTGCTGGCGAGAAACCCTGTGAAGACCTTGCTTCAACTGCGGCTTATTTAGCATCTGTTCCCGACGATACCTTTGCTACACCCATTGTTTTTCTCCACGGAAATGGAGAAGAGCACGGAATTTTTGGCACCATCATTGACGAAGTATGTAGCCGCGGCTACATCGCAATTGGTATTGATTCAAGAGATCAGGGTTTAAGCACCCGAGGAACTGCCGCCTTTACCTACGAGCAGATGGCAGAAGATGCGTATGCTGTCCTGAGGCAGCTTGGTGTTTCATCTGCTCATATTGTGGGCTTTTCTGACGGAGCTATTCTTGGTCTTCTTCTGGCACGTGACTATCCAGACATAGTTACCTCTCTCGTATCTATCGGAGCAAATCTTGAGCCTGATACTCTGGGTGATATGACCTGGCTATATGAAAGTATTGCAGGCAATAAACGTTGGGCAGCTCAGGGCTGGGAAGGCGCTGTTCTAGAAGATGGCTATCCCGTTCCCTCGCCTGCTGAGGCGGCTCGTATTGCAGAGCATCTGGAGCTCATGGTAGATAATCCTCATATTGACCCCGCGTCCCTTGAACACATCTCCGTTCCTGTTGTTGTCATGGCAGGTGAGTACGATGAGATTTATCCAGAGGAAACTCGTCGAATTGCTGAGGCAATCCCTACCGCACGAC
>CALIAD010000102.1 GCA_938041635.1 uncultured Atopobium sp. | reverse complement strand
GCGTGATGATGCGCTCCCAGTCCCACTGGTCCACGTAAATGGAGTGCAGGTTATCGGGCTGTTCATCGCGACGGATAGCATTCATATCGCAGATCAGGCCACGACCGACGGCAAAGTTGTAGCGCCAGAGTGCATAGCGCTTCCACTTTGCGAGCGACTGAACTACCTCGGCGTTCTTGCCTACGTTAGGCAGGTCAAAGGCAACCGGATGCTCGACACCATTGAGGTTGTCGTTCATGCCGGTAAGCGGGTCAACAATCAGCGGAGCAGTAACGCGCGACAGCTTCAGCGCAGCGCACAGCTTGGTCAGAAACACGTTCTTGACCTGCTCAATTGCTTTCTGAGTATCGTAAAGCGAAAGGCTTGAACGGTAGCCCTGGGGAATCTTGGTCATGTGGCTCCTTGCAAAAGAACGCTAAAAATTTGATTGCGCTGATTTTGCCTTCTTTTCATAACCCTTTGTCGAGAAACCCGTGTGATTTAACCGTTTTGTCAAAAAGACGAGTGCAGGTCGACTGCAATAGCAAAAATCATGCAGGTTATTGTGGGATTATGGCTTCAAACATTGCATCCAAAAAAATTTTAGAAAGTCTGTATACCTCTCTCAAAGCGGGGAATATAAGTACTAAATAGTAATCATTCCTATTTATTAGGAACCAGATAGAAAGGTTTTAACTATGCTAAACGACAAGCTCAATGTTCTTCTCGCCAACTACGCTGTTGCGGCCCACAAGATTCACAACTTCCATTGGTATGTCAGCGGCCCTTCATTCTATAACGTCCACACTGACCTCGACGAGGTTTACGGCGCAATGTACGACCAGCTTGATGAGGTTGCCGAGCTCATTCTGATGAACGACGGCTCTCCACTGGGTTCCATGGATTCCTTCCTCAAGAACACAACTCTTTCTGAGGCTGCAGAGGGATTCAAGAATCCTCAGGAGATTTACCAGGCCATTCTTGCTGACTACGAGGCAATTCGTGCACTCGCAACAGAGATCAAGAAGGACGCAGACGCTGAGGACAATTTCCTTGTTTCCGCAGCAATGGACGAGCACATTGCTCTTCTATCCAAGACCATTTGGATGATTAAGCAGTCCAACAAGTAAGTTTGGCAAATACCCAGCCGGCTAAAACGACCGGCTAAACCTTGTGTTTCTTTCTTTCCCATATGAACTGAAAATGTCGTCGGATTTCCGACGGCATTTTTTGTGAGCGTATCCGATCCAAAGCCGATGTAATTATGTGCGCGAGACTATTGCGTGTAGATTTTTGGATTAATCGACTTTGAAAAATCTATAAGGCGTTCCATGACCAGGTCAACTGTCCAACGTGGTGGACACATGACCGTAAGCCGACGACTACTATCTGCACTGTAGTAAGTGTTCTTGTTCAAAAAGGCGTTTAACAGGCAAAAGACACATCAAACATAGGAGGAATTATGTCTTTAACACGTCGCGAGTTCATTTATGCAGGTGCTTCTAGTTTGTTCGCTCTTGGCTTGGCGGGTTGCGGAAACAGCAGCACAACATCCACATCTACTTCTGATGCGCAGAAGGAAGAGCCAAAGAAGTCAGAGGAGAAGCAGCCAGAAAAGTATGAGGTGACCATTGGTACTCTCACACAAATCGCTGATTACAGTGGCAATCCAGCGGCAAAAATCACGTTTAACTTCACAAACAACTCAGACGAGACTGCTGCATTTATAGGCTCGGTGCGTGTCGAAGCATACCAGGATGGACAGCAGCTTGAAGTCGCGATTTCCAATGATGTTAATTGGGAAAGCACTTCGAAGAAGATCAAGACTGGAACAAGTCTTGAGGTTGAGCAGGCCTACTCACTTATTAGTGCCTCCGATGTCGAAGTTGAGGTGTATCCACTCATTGGCAAGGATAAACTTGCTGCTCAGACATTTAGTCTGCAGTAAAGAGTCTTCCGTTTATACTGTCCGTTTTGATGGACACATAGTAACCACTTGATAAGGAATACTCCTTATCAAGTGGATTTTTGTATGGAAGGGCCAAAAGACGATGTATACCCAAGTGCTCATTTATGGACGCAGCTTTTATATGAAAGAGTATTTATTTTTTGATGTTGCAACTAGAAAGCTTGCAGTGCATAAAACTCATTCATCAAAATTTAGAGAAGGTATGCAATCGTGGATACTTCTTGAGTT
The DNA here is from genome assembly GCA_938041635.1 of uncultured Atopobium sp. GTDB lineage: Bacteria > Actinomycetota > Coriobacteriia > Coriobacteriales > Atopobiaceae > Lancefieldella. The sequence continues at coordinate 597 of CALIAD010000102.1, read as the reverse complement.
CTCTTTCTCAAAAGATGAGCGGAACGTCTTTAAGGTCATTGAGAATCTGTTTTTAGAATCACAAGAAATTGAATCTAGAGAACTGAAAATTCCGGTGTCTGAGTGTCAAAAAATTAGTAACAAAATTAATGACCTAACAGACCCAATCGTTAACGGAATGTTAGAAGAGGAACAGGAGAGAATTTCTGTTGTTAATCACAAACAAGGGATAATACTGGATGAGGGGCCAACTTACAAAGTAGCTTTACGAGGCAATGAAATGATTCCCTTAGTTTTTGATGAAATAGGGTTTGGGTCAGAATTGCATGAGCTAATTGGGCTGATTGACTTGGCATCAAGAAATTTTCCAACGCCTTAGCTCCATGAAAAAGAGGGCCACCACCAGGTAGCCCTCTTCGCGTTTGTGCCGGCGAGAATAGCGTCACAACTGAACGATCTTCTCGCTGAATGTTGGGTTTCTCGCCAGATGTTGATCTTAGTAGGTAGGATTCTCTACCTCAACCTTGTCGACCTCCTGGAAAGGAGCAAGGGTTGAGACCATAACGATGGGCTCGTCGTAAGGGTTGTTGACGTAGTGGACCTCGCCGGGCTCAATGT
>CALIAD010000101.1 GCA_938041635.1 uncultured Atopobium sp. | reverse complement strand
TGCAGAGCTTCCTCTCGTATGCCAACCAGTACATGAAGCCTTTTAACGCCATTTCCGCAGTTGTTACACAGGTTCAGACAGCCTATGCAAGCGCTCGTCGAGTCTTTGATCTTCTCGACGCAAAGGAAATCAAGCCTGATCCAGTAGACGCTGAAGTCATCCAGAATCCACAGGGTTCCATTGAGTTTGATGACGTGGCGTTCTCCTATGATCCCAAGCACCCGCTGCTCAGCCACATCTCATTTAAGGCAGAGCCTGGTCAGAAGATTGCTCTTGTTGGCCCAACTGGCTGCGGCAAGACCACCCTTATTAACCTGCTACTCAGGTTCTATAGCATTGATTCTGGCGCAATTTATGTAGATGGTCATAACACGCAAAAGCTCACGCGAGCATCACTGAGAGAACAGTTTGGTATGGTGCTGCAGGATACGTGGCTCTTTAAGGGAACCATCAAAGAGAATATCCGTTATGCAAAGCCAGACGCCACGGATGAAGAGATTTTTGCTGCAGCTCAGAAAGCTCAGGCGCACGAGTTTATCCAGCAGCTTTCTCAAGGTTACGACACCATGGTAGGAGAGTCTGGCGGATCTTTATCTCAGGGCCAGCAGCAGCTTCTCTGCATTGCACGTGTCATGCTTGCCAATCCACCTATTCTGCTTCTTGATGAAGCAACCTCAAGTATTGATACGCGTACAGAACAGCTGGTACAAAAGGCGTTTGATACCATCATGAAGGGAAGAACTTCACTAGTTGTTGCTCACAGGCTCTCGACCATCCAAGATGCAGATTGCATTCTTGTCCTCAATGACGGTACTATTTTTGAACGCGGCACCCATGATGAGCTCTTAGCCAAGGGCGGCTTCTACGCCAATTTGTACGAGAGTCAGTTTGAAGGTACAGACGCATAAATTAGAATGGAATTTTTAAAAGAGCCAGCACCTTGAATGGGCTGGCTCTTTTAATGTCACCTGTAATTGACAAACTGGAAGTTATTTTTGCAAGGTGATAAGTCCTGCACAGTCAGACATTTTTTCAAATCGCATTTCTGGAAATTGACCTTTTAGGTCATCCCATACAAAATACATTTCATCACCGTCCCATTCATCTGCCGCAATCCGCATACATTCTTGAAGTAATGACCGAGTTTCAAATGCTATATCTCCGATATATATACATCCTCCCTCGTTCAACAGCTTAAATAATGATGTAATAAAATCTACTTTTTGAAAGTCTGTAAGATGATGGAGAGAATATGTAGCAATAATCGCGTCATACTTTTGTTTCTGTATAGGTTCCACCAAGCCATTGGAAAAATCGCCTTTATACAAACTTGCTTTAGGCATTTTCTCTTTTGCAATTTCAATCATTCTATCTGAAAAATCTTGTCCGTAAATCGTACAGCCGTTTTCATATAATCTTGAAGTCAGTACTGCTGTTCCAAACCCAATATCTAAGACAGTCTTCGCAGATGAACAAATTACACGATTATAGATTACATTAAGAATAGATTTGTAGCCTGCAAAAGGATACGAGCCGTATTTGTCAGACAAACCTACACTCTTATCATAATCATCTGCCCATAAATCAAAACCTTTTTTATCTTGCATATTTCACCTCGATAACTTCTAATTTGTCTACACCGCTTTAATCTTCTTATATATCCATACAAGTTTTATAGATCTCATTGAATAGAAATTTATACCTTTGCTAAATTCAACAAATCCCAATTTGTCACTTTGTCTATGCTACAACTTATATCAAACCGGTTTTTAATAAACTACTTCTATAGTTGCATGACAAGGTTATAACGATAAAGCGATAAAAAAAGAACCCTGCTCGGCCTCGGATATTAACCGGGGTGGCGCGGGTTCTTTGACTAATATACCACATATAAAGAAAAGCCGATATTTCACGGCTTCGAGAAATTCTGGTCGGGTGGACTGGATTTGAACCAGCGACCCCTTGACCCCCAGTCAAGTGCGCTACCAAGCTGCGCCACCACCCGTTTGCTTTTGATACGATAGCATTCCAACATAAAATGAGCAAGCAATTCCCGGTAACCGTGAAGATAGAGTGGGCTAGATATGGATAACTTCTTTCAGCGTGCATTTTCAGTGGTCAAGCAGATTCCCGAGGGAAGAGTTAGCACGTATGGGCAGATAGCTTGCATGATAGGGGAGCCAAGAAAAGCTCGCTATGTGGGATTTGCTATGCACCAAAGTCCTGGAGTGGCTGGCGGTGTGCCGTGCCATCGAGTGGTCTTCAAAGACGGCTCGCTTGCTCCTGGTTTTGCATTTGGTGGACCTGATGCTCAACGAGAGCTTCTTGAATCAGAGGGCGTGCGGTTTCTAGACAACGACAAAGTTGATATGAAGCGCTTTCTTTGGGAAGCATAAAAGATGAAACATTATTTTATGTTGTGAAATATTCTCCCAGCTAAGAAGCTCTATTTGCTGGGTACAATCGCAGTGAGTTCCTGGTAGTTGGCACGTTCCGTTTAATGGAGGTCAAATGAAGCGTAGCTCTGAGATGAGCAAGTTCTTTACTGCAATTTTTGTACTACTAGTAACGTCAGCCTTGAGTGTGGGCATTTTGTCTGGCTGCTCACAAACAGAAAATAAACAAGACCAGACACAATCCACCACATCAGAACAAAAAGAAGAGAAAAAGGACGAGAAAAAAGAGGATTCTTCAAGCTCCTCTAGCTCTTCATCAAACAATTAGTTACGTCTCAAAAAGTGGTGTAAGGCTATTTCCTTACTACCTTCTAGCCTA
>CALIAD010000100.1 GCA_938041635.1 uncultured Atopobium sp. | reverse complement strand
GTGGTGACTATATTTTAGGAAATAACCGCACTTCTTTTAAACACCTGAAATGCTTACTTACACCACTTTTCGGGACACAACCGATAAAAGTTTTTGAGGCGGTAAAAAATCGTCTTAGTTGGAGATAAAACATCTATTTTTCAATTTTCATTTCCAACTAAACGCGTTTTTTACCTTTTTCGGCACATAATTTTGAGCTCAAAAATTACGTATTCATAGAAATGAATTTAATTGCAGAATTATTCAGATTTTTGAAACCAAGCCAGAGAAGTTACATAATGAACTCCCGCAGGGTGCCAAACGACAAATCTTGCACAGATTTCCTGTGTGATTTCAAATCGGTCAGATTACTTGCGCCATTTCCGGGTATGGAATTCATACTTTTTCGCGAAGGAGTGCTATGGATTACTGTCTTTCGTACTTTTCAGCGTTTAATTTATTGATAAGTTCCTCTAGGCCATTTGTTTCGTTGTCCGCATCAAATGGTATGGTCAGGACGCTACTTGTTCCCGAGTCTACACCTGGAGCGGCTATGGAACGAGAGCTTGCCGTCTACTATGGGCATCTGCCAGAGATACAAGGCGTGCGACCCCATCGGGAGTCTAATAGTAAGGTTGACCTGCTAATTCGTGATGTGAATTTTGCGTCTACAAGAGCAAATGTTGCACTTCACATCTGTAATTCAAAAGTTTTGCCATCAATGCTCCTACCCATAGATACTGACTTAAAAGGATTTGTGACATCTCCAGAATTCACTTATTTGCAGATTGCGTCAAAACTCGATTTCATCGGAACAATTCTTGCAGGTAGTGCGCTATGCTCTGATTATTTTTTGAACCAAAATGGTCACGGTGGAGTTTCGCAACGCCAAAATGGCCCTCTGACAAATCGCACTGCAATTGCAAAGTTTCTTTCCACGCAAGAAAGAAAGCGCGGCATCGTCCCAGCTAAACGAGCGCTTCAGCACATCGTAGAGAAAGCTCGGTCGCCCCGAGAGGCCTCGCTTGCCCTGCTATTGTGCCTCCCGTATAACCTTGGTGGCTTTAATCTAGGAACCGTTGAGCTCAATAGGCCAATTGAGCTGGAAAACCGATATGGCGAGAAAATCACTCGAATTCCTGACCTAACCATTCAGCTCAAGGACAAGAGGCAGAAGCGGGCTACGGTGTTGCTAGATTATGATCCCGCAACTACACACTCTGGCGGCCAAAAAATCATGCGAGACCTGGATAGGGAAAACGAGCTGGTAACGGGCGTTCAATGTCCGCATTTTTCGGTATCTGGTGAGATGCTCAAAAGCTTTGAAAGTGTTCAGGGATTGGCCCGTCAGATTCGCGAATCCACAGGAATAGTTGCACGTGACACTACTATTTCAGATCTTGAAGAGCGACAGCGGGCATTATGGGCACGACTGTTCAAAGCTAGGTAAAGTTCCGCTTGAATCGGATAATAGCTTGCCCGAATTTAGACGGACGCCCGTTCAAATCCAGGTAGCAAAACCAGATGGCCACATCTTTTCTGTGCTGCTTGCCGTACAATAGAGAGGCACAAACCACTCATAATCGCACAGCCAGAAGGAGAAAATCGTGGAAGTCAACGGCCTTATCGACCATACAAATTTGAAGCAAAACGCAACTGCCGAGGACATCAAGAAACTTTGTGCCGAGGCAAAGCAGTACAAGTTTGCAACTGTCGCCATCAATTCTTGCTGGGTTTCCCTGGCTCACGCTGAGCTCGAGGGCTCTGGAGTTGGCATTACTTCCTGCATCGGTTTCCCTCTGGGCGCCGCTTCAACTGCAGCTAAGGTCGCTGAGGCCAGGCAGAGTGTTGCCGATGGCACTACCGAGATTGACATGGTCATCAACGGTGGCCACCTGGTCGCTGGCGATGACGACTACGTTATCGCTGATATCAAGGCTGTTGTTGAGGCCGCTAGTACCGTGCCCGTTAAGGTAATCCTGGAGTGCTGCCTGCTTGATGACGAGCAGATTGTTCGTGCTTGCAAGGATTGCATGGCTGCTGGAGCTGCGTTCGTCAAGACAAGCACTGGCTTTAGCACCGGTGGTGCAACTGTTCACGACGTTGCCCTAATGAAGCAGACTGTCGGCGACACTTGCAAGGTTAAGGCTGCTGGTGGCATCCACAATAAGGCTGACGCTGAGGCAATGGTCGCAGCGGGCGCTGATCGTCTGGGTTGCTCCAGCGGAATCGCTATCGTCACCGAGTAGCTCGCTGAGCTGGAGTTTGCCGGACCGACACTTCACTGATAGGTAAATGAAGACGACCTCGTAGCATATGCTGCGAGGTCGTTCTTTGTTGCAGTGAAAAGGACACAAAAACTGGCGAGAAACCCGTGTAGGCTGCAGCAACAATCGCGGCGAGAAACCCGTCGGATCTGCGGTTCGTGCTGGGCGAGCCATGCGCTGCTGGCATCGCGCACCCGCCGTGGCAACTAGCTGACGACAACCTCGCCAAAGCCCAGGTTGCGGGCCTGCGACTCAATCGCCTGCATGCGTTCGTCGTTTGGAGAAGGGGAGTTCTCCATCGGTCCACGCACGCCAAAACGCCTGAACTTCATGAGACGAATGCGCGTCTGACCGACCTTCTCGCCAAGGGTTGCGGCAATGCCGTCAACTGCGGCTTCGGCGTCGTTCCAGCCTTCGGTCACGATGACGCGGACCTCTTCCAGCTTGTTTTGCTCGGCCAAAAATGCAAGATTTTTGCGGACCGTGACGCCATTTTCGCCGGTCAGGTGCTCAAACCACTGATCATCCCAAGCTTTAACGTCAAGCATGACGCCGCTCGAGAGGGCCAGTAGGTCGCGGTACTCAGTGAAGTCGATGGTGCCGTTTGAGTCGATGAGGCAGCTCAGACCAGCGGCGTTGCAGTAGGTGAAGAGCTCGTAGAGGAAGTCGGGGCGGAGCATGCATTCGCCGCCTGACGTGGTGATTCCGCGGATGAACGGCATGTTGGAAATGCAGCGATCGGCCACTTCTCGGGCGCTGAGCAGCTCAATCTTCGGAGTGGACTTGTGCTGGCACACCTTGATGCAGTTGTCGCAGTTGATGCAAATGGAGTTGTCCCACACAACCTTGCCGTCAGTCACGGACAGGGCGTGAGCTGGGCATGGTTTGACGCATGCCTGGCAGGAGATGCACTCTACCTGGGTCTCAGGGTTGTGGCAGTAGGCGCAGCGAATGTTGCAGCCTTGGAGGAAGATAGCGGTTCGGCTTCCTGGGCCATCTACCAGCGAGAAGGGAATAATCTTGTTGACAGGAGCAACACACCCAGTTGGATGTGCTGCTCCTGAATTGGTTGCTGGGACGCTTGCGGTTGCGGGACGCGCCGCTTCGCCGCGTGTTGCTCCTAAAGTTGTTTCTGTTGCAGTGAAGGTCACGATTGCGCAGCTCTTCTCGCTAGTCGCTCATGCGAACCTTGCGCTCGCCAAGGTGGTTGG
>CALIAD010000099.1 GCA_938041635.1 uncultured Atopobium sp. | reverse complement strand
AGCTAAAAGAGACCTATTCGCGGCAGACGTATAGTGTGTTTTCGATCAACCGCCAACAGAAGATTGCTGACTCCCAAGTTACCTTTTCGCTTGCTCATTCTGTTTTCATCATTCCTGTTTTTGGAGCTGCCGAGATTACTATTGGTGGAAATGAATTTGTCTGCGAAGGAACTACGGTTGTACATGTTCCTGCAGGTCAGACAGTAACATATCGAACCCTTTACGGACGCTCGTTTGACCATGTAAACATCTACTATGATGGCATTCAGGGCGATGTCACCAGCCCAATCTTCAATGCCTATGCATTTGATCCTCAGGGATTCGACCGCATTCTTGATAAGGTGCTTGACCTGGAAAAACTTAACACCACCCCATCGCTGGACAATCGTGTTGCTCAGATTGTCAATGGCACCGAGCTCATCAAGTCTATGTTCCTACTCACCAACAGCCAAAAGGTTCAGGAGAGCATGGCCGAGGCTCGCACGTATATTGAGCTCCACTTTGCAGATCCAATTACCATCCCTGGTCTGGCTAAACGTTGCGGAATGAGCACTCAACGCTTCTCTAACAATTTTGTCCAAACATTTGGTGTTCGCCCAATGACATTCATTATTGCAAAACGTCTTGATCATGCTCAACAGCTGCTTCAATCTGGCCTTTCTGTGCGCGAGACTTCCGAGGCAGTTGGCTATAGCGATCCGTTCTATTTCAGCCGACTATATAAGAAGCACATGGGCGTCACGCCTCAAGATGTTCATGACAGCTATGAAGGAAACGTCCTGATTAAGTAGCTGTCGTTTAAGACTGCCTGTTGCTACTTGCAGAAATTACTTGCCCAATTACTTGTGGCAAAGCTGGTCGCAGGTTTTATTGCAAATCAAAGGGTTAGAACGTTCCGCTCTGACCCTTTTTTGCATAATCCGGTTGTAATATTCATTTCCATGAATACGTAATTTTTGCGCTCAAAATTATGTGCCGAAAAAGGTAAAAAATGCGTTTAGTTGGAAATGAAAATTGAAAATTAGACGTTTTATCTCCAACTAAGACGATTTTTTACCGCCT
>CALIAD010000098.1 GCA_938041635.1 uncultured Atopobium sp. | reverse complement strand
AGCAGCTCAAAAACATGCGCGAGCAGGTAGACGTGCTGACGCTCTCGGCAACGCCCATTCCGCGCACCATGCAGATGGCCATGAGCGGCGTTCGTGACATGAGCCTGATTCTGACGCCGCCGCCTGGCAGAAAGCCTGTTCAGGTAATGGTGAGCGAGTACAACCCGGATCTTGTTTCCGCAGCTATTAGAAGTGAGTTGGAGCGAGAAGGTCAGGTGTACTACGTGTCCAACCGCGTGACCACCATTGATGAAGCGGTGGCTCGCGTGGAGGAGGCCGCGCCGGAAGCTCGCGTGGGTGTGGCTCACGGCCAGATGAGTGCTCGCGAGGTAGAGAACGTTATGCTTACCTTCCAGGAGCATGAGATTGACGTTTTGGTCGCCACCACCATCATTGAGTCCGGCATTGACAACTCGCACACTAACACGCTGATTATCGAGGACTCTCAGCGTTTGGGACTGGCTCAGCTGTACCAGCTCAAGGGCCGTGTTGGTCGCGGTAGGCAGCAGGCATACGCGTACTTTATGTTCCCGGCGGAGCTGCCGCTCACAGAAGAGGCAACCGAGCGCCTGACTGCAATCAATGAGTTCCAGGATTTGGGTAGTGGCATGCGCATTGCCATGCGTGACCTGGAGATTAGAGGCGCCGGCTCCCTTATGGGCGCCGAGCAGCACGGAAACCTTTCCAGCGTTGGCTTTGACCTCTTTACGCAGATGCTGGGCGAGGCGGTTGCGGAGGCTCGCGGCGAGTCCGCAGAGCTTGAACAGGCCGAGGTGACCATTAATCTACCTGCAGATTTCTATCTTGATGAGGACTATCTGCCAGAGGTTGATCGACGCGTTCTGGTGTACCGCCGTCTTGCCGCAGCTACAGAGCTTTCTGATGTAGATGCGCTTCAGCAAGATACCGAGAATAGCTTTGGTGCCCTGCCGCTTGCGGGCAAGAACTTGTTTGATCGTGCCCGCGTGCGCATTCGCGCGCAGCGTTTAGGTGCAACGTCAGTGAGTCTGACAAATGGACGCCTGGTATATCTGGGTGTAGAAATTCCTCGCGAACAAGCTCTCAAGTTGAAGGGTCGCGGTGCTATTGTGTATCCAAAGACGCATAAGCTGGCGTATCCGTTCCACCGCAATGAAGAGCAGCTGATGCCTGCCGCCCTGGGAGTTCTTGAAGAGCTTGGTGGCGACGACGAGATTGAGGAGTAAATATGAGCCAAACAGCAGGTCAGACATCACAGAACGCCACGAACGCCGTGGACACGATCTTTGCCGCACCACACCTCAGGTGGGGTGTTATTGGCTGCGGAGTCATTGCAAATCAGATGGCAGAGGCGCTGGCTTCAGTTGGTAGAACTATTGACGGCGTGGCCAACAGGACACAGGAAAAGGCCGTCGCATTTGCACAAAAACACCACGTCAAGCGCGTGTATGACAGCATCGACGATCTTCTCGCCAGTGACGAGATTGACGCGGTGTACCTGACCACGCCTCACAACACACACATCATCTACCTGCGCAAAGCACTTCAGGCGGGCAAGCATGTGCTGTGCGAGAAGTCCATTACGCTCAATTCCGCTGAGCTGCTTGAGGCCGAAGAACTTGCTCGTCAAAATGGCGTTCAGCTCATGGATGCCTGCACCATTTTGCACATGCCACTCTACAAAGAGCTGGTTAGCCGTGTGGAGGCTGGCGAGTTTGGTCCAGTCAACCTGATTCAGGAGAATTTTGGCAGCTACAAAGAGT
>CALIAD010000097.1 GCA_938041635.1 uncultured Atopobium sp. | reverse complement strand
ATTCTGGTTCTGAGCCATGGTGCCTCCTCTCCTTTGGCGCGTGGCGTATAGTTCAAGCATGCGAGCTAGCGGGTGGACCGACTACAGTCGCAGCGGCGGCGTTATGACCGCAGTCGCAGTTGCGACGCGACTACAGTCGCAAATAAACATTTTAACCTGTAGCGACTAATAATTCCGCTCAAATGACGCCACATTCATATGATTTCGATTAATGGGCGATGAGCGGGGTTACGTTGCAATTGTGATAAGACGGGGTTCTCGCCTGCAACAACACGGGTTTCTCGCCAAGTTGCCGTGAGGGTAGAAAAAATCGGGCCCAGCGAGAGGCTGGACCCGATTGAAGTGACGCGAAGGTGCGGATTAGTACATGCCGCCCTGGCCGCCCTGAGCAGCTGCGCGAGAAATGGACTCCTCGATGGTGGTGTCCTTTGGCATCTCGGAAACAGTTGCCTCGGTGATGAGGATGAGGGATGCAACGGAAGCTGCATTCTGGAGAGTGGTACGGGTGACCTTAACTGGGTCAAGAACGCCCATCTCAATCATGTCGCCATACTGGCCGGAAGCGGAGTCAAGACCCTGGCCGGTTGGGAGTGCCTTGATCTTCTCGACAACTACGCTGCCCTCGAAGCCAGCGTTGTTAGCGATGGTACGGACTGGAGCCTCAAGTGCCTTGCGGATGATCTCGACGCCGATCTTCTCGTCTGCGTCAGAGGTCTGAACACTATCGAGGACAGAGGATGCAGCCAGGAAGGAAACGCCGCCACCTGCGACAATGCCCTCCTCGACAGCTGCGCGAGTTGCCTGAAGTGCGTCCTCGATGCGGTGCTTGATCTCCTTGAGCTCAACCTCGGTAGCAGCGCCAACCTTGATGACTGCAACGCCACCAGCAAGCTTAGCAAGACGCTCCTGGAGCTTCTCGCGGTCGAAGTCAGAAGTGGTGTTCTCAATCTCAGCCTTGATCTGGGCGATGCGCTCGTCGATTGCTTCCTTGGAACCAGCGCCACCAACGATGGTAGTGGTCTCCTTGGTGACCTTGACGGACTTAGCGCGACCGAGCATCTCTGCGCTGATCTCGTTGAGGTTAACGCCGAGCTCCTTGATGACTGCCTGGCCGCCGGTGAGAACAGCAATGTCCTCGAGCATGCGCTTACGACGGTCGCCGTATGCAGGGGCCTTGATTGCGCAGACGTTCAGAACGCCGCGGAGCTTGTTGAGGATGAGGGTGGTCAGAGCCTCGCCGTCGACGTCCTCAGCCATGATGAGCAGAGGTGCGCCCTGCTTCTGGACTGCCTCAAGGATAGGCAGGATGTCCTGGATGGAGGAAATCTTGTTGTCTGTCATCAGGATGTAAGGATTGTCCAGCTCAGCGGTAAGAGTCTCGTTGTTGGTTGCGAAGTAAGGGGAAACGTAGCCCTTATCAAACTGCATACCCTCAACGGTGTCGATGTCAATACCGAAGGTCTGGGACTCCTCAACGGTGATAACGCCGTCTTTGCCGACAACGTCCATAGCGTCGGAAATCTTGCCACCGATGACTGGGTCACCTGCGGAAATGGTACCAACGGAAGCAATCTGCTGCTTGGTTGAGACCTCCTTAGCGATGCCCCTCATCTGAGCGACAACAGCCTCAACAGCCTTGTCGATACCGCGGCGAATTGCGATTGGGTTTGCACCAGCTGCAACGTTGCGGAGGCCCTCGTTAACGATGACCTGTGCAAGCAGGGTTGCGGTGGTGGTACCGTCGCCGACGGTGTCGTTAGTCTTAGTTGCTACCTCTTTGACCAGCTGAGCACCCATGTTCTCTACTGGGTCTTTGAGCTCAATCTCACGAGCAACGGAGACGCCGTCGTTAGTAATAGTTGGTGCGCCGTAAGAACGCTGCAGTGCAACGTAACGACCCTTAGGTCCAAGAGTGGTGGTTACGGCATCTGCCAGGGTGTTTACACCCTTAGCAAGCTTGGCACGAGCGTCGGTGCCAAAATCGATATCTTTAGCCATGGTATTCCTCCAAAATAGCTGAACTTACACGTTAAAAGCGGACGAGCTACGAGCAAACGAGCTGCGAGCGCGCTGCGAGCGGCAGCGGACGAACAAGCTGCGAGCGATTAGTCCTCGAGGACTGCAAGGATGTCGTCAGCACGAAGAAGCAGGAGCTCCTCGCCGTCTACCTTGACCTCGGTGCCGCCGAACTTACCGTAAAATACCTGGTCGCCGACTTTGACATCAAGAGCGATGCGATTGCCATTCTGATCAAGCTTGCCAGTTCCAACTGCGAGGACCTCACCGCGCTGAGGGAGCTCCTGAGCTGCGGATGCAATGTAGAGACCAGAGGATGTCTTCTCCTCTTTTGGAGCAGGCTTTACCAGAACACGATCTCCAAGTGGCTTCAAATTCATAATGAAAACCTCCCTTTCGGGCCAAGCCCGATATTGGCGCCAAGCGCCCTTTTCCAACGCTATTAGTTATTCCACACGGGAAAACAATTTATACGAAATATCGCGAAAATCTTACAAAACCGACTTAGATTTTCTGTAGGCGTGCAGTATAAGCCGTCAACGGTTATACGCTGGCTGGTAGGTGCGGCCGGGGTGCAGGCAGTGTGCAGGTGGAATGCGAGCAGGATGCGGGCTGCGAGCAGGTGCGCAGCGTCGCTGAGCTGCTGGTAAGCGCAGCTTGCGGTCGGCGGGTGCGAACGCCGAGCGGTATCGACCTGCGATTTCTTGCCATTAGCATAATTTTTGGCGCAAATCTTTGCAGCGTGCATATTCTGCTAGTGATATGCGCGTTTTTGCATAGAAAAAATGAGTACCTCTTTGGCAGGGGCCAATTTGGGTAAAAAATCCGTTTAGTTGGGGATCAAATGGAGTATTCAGAAAAATTACACCTACGTTTTACCAGGTAGCAAATTCTATCCAGATTTCTGATTATTTGTCCGAAACAAAACAGCAGGTAGACTCGATGCATAGAATCACGTTATTTCTGTAATCCCCAACTAAACGCATTTTTTACCACTTGAGGGCCATTTTTGGGGCAAAAACACCTCTTCCCTACTCGTAGCAAAAATCAACCTGCATAAAAGTACCCGGCTATTCATTTTCATGAATAGCCGGGTACTGAGTGTCTAGAAACTAGACGCTTACGCGTCCAAACTCTCCAGTTCAGAGAGCCACAGCGAGCTAGAAGCGTCGGATGGCATACGCAGGTCGCCGCGCGGAGAAAGCGAAACCGAACCAACCTTTGGTCCGTCAGGCATCGCCGAGCGCTTGAACTGCTGTGAGAAGAAGCGGCGGTAGAACACCTTCAGCCAGCGAACAATAGTCTCGTGGTCGTAAACCTCCTGGTCAGTGCCCGTGCCAAACGCGCGCTCAGCAAGACGCAAAACCTTGAGCGGGCCACTTCCGTGACGAAGCACGTGGAACAAGAAGAAATCGTGCAGCTCGTAAGGACCAACCAGATCCTCCGTCTTCTGCTCAATAGAACCGTCAGCTGCAGTTGGCAGCAGCTCAGGAGAAACTGGTGTGTCCAAAACGTCGCGCAAAACGTGAGCAATCTCGTCCTCACCCTGCTCATCGTATGTGTCGGCACAGTAATCAACAAGGTACCTGACCAGCGTCTTTGGCACTGAAGCGTTCACGCCGTACATGGACATCTGGTCGCCGTTGTACGTCGCCCAACCAAGCGCCAGCTCGGAGAGGTCGCCCGTGCCAATGACCATGCCGCCCACCTGGTTGGCAACGTCCATCAGAATCTGCGTGCGCTCGCGAGCCTGAGAGTTTTCGTACACAACGTCATGAACGTCCTGGTCGTGGCCGATGTCAGCGAAGTGCTGCAGCACGGAATCCACGATGGAAATCTCGCGCAGGTCGGCGCCAAGCGACTGCACCAGCTCAATCGCGTTGGTGTACGTGCGGTCCGTGGTGCCAAATCCCGGCATCGTCACGGCTACAATGCCCGAGCGGTCGTATCCTAGCTGGTCAAAGGCTCGCACCGTGACGAGAAGAGCCAGCGTAGAGTCAAGTCCACCCGAAATGCCAATAACCGCGTGGTCAGAGCCAGTGTGCGCCAGCCTCGAAGCCAAACCGTGAGCCTGAATCGACAGAATCTCCTCGCAGCGCGCCGCGCGAGCGTCATCCATTGCGGGCACAAACGGATGCGGATCAACGTACCTGGTCAGCGGCGTGCGGATCGCAAGCTCGACGCCCTCGCTGCCCTCGCCGTTGCGACCTGTGGCGGCGTGCTCGTGGCCGCGACCTGCAGCGCCCTCACTCTCGCCATCAAACTCCAGCGAGAAATACGTGGTCAAGTGCTTGTAATCCTCCGGCGTCGGAGCAACCTCAAACGTCGACATGCGCCTGCGGTCAGCCGCCAGCGAAAGCACGTCAATCTCGGACACGGCAATACCCTCGCCAAACACGCCGGAGTCGGCAAGCACACGGCCATTCTCGACAACAAGATCATGGCCCGAGAAAACCAAATCAGTCGTAGACTCGCCCTCACCTGCGCTCGCGTACACGTAGCCGCAGATCAGACGCGCGCTTTGCTGCGCAACCAGCTGACGACGGTACGCGGACTTGCCGGCCAGCGCAGGCGACGCGGACAAGTTGCAGATCAGCGTGGCGCCGGCGACGGCATGCGCGTTTGACGGTGGCATGGGCACCCAGAGGTCCTCGCAGATCTCTGCGCCCACGACCAGCTCAGGGATGGTGTCGCACGCAAACAGCTGGTTGGTACCAAACGGAACCTCGCCCAGCAGGCCAAAGTCCACGCTGGTGACCGTCTTGGGGCCGGAAACAAAGTGTCGGCCCTCGTAAAACTCGTTGTACATGGGCACGTAGCGCTTGGGCACCAGGCCCAAAAGCTCTCCCCTAAAGAGAACGGCAGCGCAGTTGTAGAGCTTGCCGGCCACGCGAACAGGCAGGCCTAGCAGCAGCAACGCGTCCACGTCGGCCGTGCGTGCAGCAATGGAAACCAAGCCGCGCTCAGCCGCGTCCAAGAGCGCATCCTGCCAGAACAGGTCCTCGCAGGTGTAGCCCGTGATGCAGAGCTCGGGCAGCACGACCACCTTGGCGCCGCAATTACCTGCGGCTTCTTCGATGGCCGCCAGGCAGCTCTCCACGTTAAACGCCACGTCTGCCACGCGGACACGCGGAGTGATACTTGCAACTTTGATGAATCCGTCTTGCACAATGGCCTCCTTACATGCCGCTTGGGACAACGGGCGCCGCATCCGACGACCACGATCCCAGCTGCGCGTTGGGGTTTGCATCCAAGGTCAATGGCGAGAAACCCTGCGTACGGTAGCTACGAAGTGCGCCGACGGCAATCATCGCAGCGTTGTCGCCACAAACCGACATCGGGGGCACCGTCACTCGAACGCCCATACGACCAAAGGTTTCCTTATATGCAGCTCTGAGCGCGGGGTTGGCAGCGACGCCTCCGCCCACGCAGAAATCGGAGACACCTGTCTCCTCAACAGCGGTTTTAGCCTTTGCCACCTGCACGTCAATAACTGCCTGCTCAAACGAGGCAGCCAGATCGGGCAGATTGATTGCTTTACCTGCGCGGTTCTCGCCCTCAATGTAGGTAATAACGGCTGTCTTCAAGCCAGAAAGGCTGAAGGAATAGTCGCCGCTGTGCATCATCGCGCGCGGGAAATGAATGGCCTTAGGATTGCCCTGAGCTGCAAGTTTGCTGATCACGGGGCCGCCTGGATAGCCCAGGCCAAGCGCCTTAGCAACCTTGTCAAAGGCCTCGCCTACAGCGTCATCAATGGTGGAGCCCAAGACCACGTAATCTCCCCAGGCACGCACATGTACCAGCATAGTATTGCCACCCGAGACCAGGCTGGCCACAAACGGTGGCTGCAGATCTGGCGTCTCGAACAGGTTGGCCAGCAGGTGGCCTTCCAGGTGATGAACGGGAATAAGCGGCAGGTCAGTGGCCACGCAGAAGCCCTTAGCAAACGCCACGCCCACAACAAGTGCGCCGACAAGGCCTGGACCTGCGGTAACACCAACGGCGGCCAGGTCAGACGGCACCAGCGTGTCGCAACCAAAGTGCGCGCCCGCGCGGGCCATGGTCTCCTCGAAAAGGCCCACAATAGCCTCGGTGTGCTTGCGAGAAGCAATCTCGGGCACGACGCCGCCAAAGCGAGCGTGGAAGTCAATTTGAGTTGCGACAACGTTTGCGCAGACCACGCCGTGTGAATCCATAATGCACATGGCAGTCTCGTCGCATGAGGACTCCAGGCTGAGGATCAAATCCCCTGCCTCACGCAGTGCCGTAAGCGTCTCTTCAGAACGCTCGCCTGCAACAATAGGCCACGGACGAACCGATGCGTGAGGCTCGGGGTTTCTCGCCTCAAAGCCAGCGCCAACCGCCAAAGGCAGCTGCGCCGTCATCAAAAGCGCCGCGCAATCTGGACCGTAATATCCCGGGCGACGACCAACCTCGGCAAATCCCAGCTTGCTATAGACACCCTGAGCTGGAGCGTTATTCTCTTCCACCTCAAGAGTAATCGCGGATGCGCCCAGCATCTGAGCATCGTATGCCACGCGTTCTACCAGCTTGGATGCAATTCCCTGGCGACGACGCTCAGGCGTGACCACCACTTCTTCCACCTCAAACTGAGCTCCTGCTAGGCGACCGCCCGCAAAACCGATGACCGTTCCGCGGTCGTGAGCCAGCCACCAGCTACGCCCAACGCCCGAGAGCTCGTCATAGAACGTCTGCTTTGACCAGGCAGAATGCGCGGCATCAGCATACGTTGCTGCCTCCAGCTCCGCCACCTGATCCAGATCGTTCACCGTCATCGGACGAAGCTGCAGGTGAATATCGGCCAGCGCATCATCCACGCCAGTCAAAGCCACCGTTGCCGGCTCCTTGAGACCCAAACGCTTACGCTCCGACTCCTCCGCATCCGAAAGTCGCGTGTAAATGGGCAGCACTAGCGCCGGATCGCCCGCGCCCGCCTGCTGATACTCGGGCATGCACACCGCGCGTACCAGGCCTTCTCCTGTTGGGAACCACGTCGCTTCATCGGTATATATCGAGAAACCCGCGCGCTCAAAACGCTCACGGTACTTCACTAAACCATTGCCTGTAAGCGTGAACTGGTCCTTATCAGTCCTGCTCGACCACTCCTCCACACAAGCGTCCGCCTTGAGGACGGTCTCCACCGGGAACGTTCTATGTGCTCCGGCGTTATCCAGCAGGTAGATGCCCGGATAGACCTCGCCGCGCATGGCGTCTGCAACAACGCCAACAGTGCCGCGAACACCCGCCTTCCACGCGCTGAACGCCATGGCGTCAAGAGCGCTTGCGCCATAAAGTGGCAGGCCAGAGCCGCAGGCAATACCCTTTGCAGTTGCCACGCCAATACGGACACCCGTGAACGAGCCAGGTCCTCTACCTGCGATAACAGCGTCAACGTCAGCCATAGTCAAGCCAGCAGCTTTGAGCGCTTCCTGAACCGAGCCTACAAGCTCTACGTTTGCCTGACGACGGCACAGGTGATCCGTTGACGCTAGTACCTCAACATCAAACCCGCCGTCTGCCGCGACCGCATCCGCAGCCCCAGCATCACGCCTGGTCAGACGCGCGACTGTGCACGCCAGCATGTCCGTTGACGTATCAACCGCAAGTACCACGTTTGTTTCATTTTTTATAGCAAGCATAAACACTCTTCTCGGCGTAAAAACGCCTTGTATCACGCCAATATTTCTTCTTGTAACTCTATAACTATACGCCAAGCCACGCCCGCAAACAGCGC
>CALIAD010000096.1 GCA_938041635.1 uncultured Atopobium sp. | reverse complement strand
CGCGCATACCCTCCTGATTGAGCTGGTAGACGCGGTCCATAACGCTCTTGCGCTGAGCGGGAGTCAGCGGTTTGATTTCAGAGTCCAGGTCAACAAAGGAGCACGCGTTGAGAACTTCTTCAACGGCGCCCTTGGTGATCATATGCGTTTTGTTAGTTTTTGTATTTCTCACGACAACGCTCATGCGGCGACGCTCAAAGTCAAATGGGACCTCGTCGATTTTTTCGTACTCAATGCTCAGCAGGTTAGTGGGCAGCTCATCGTTTGAAGTCTTGATAATTGCCTTGTCAATGAGGTTTCGAAGGCCCGTTTGGAAATAGCTGTTCAGGTACGCATGGCGGAGCACACGAGGATCCTCTTCGCCCAGAATGTTGAGATGGCGCTCAAGCACAACCTCGTCTGCGGTGATGGTGCCGGTCTTGTCGGTGCACAGGATGTCCATAGCGCCCAGGTTCTGGATTGCCGCCGGATTCTTGACAATAACGTCCTGCTTGGCCATCTGTGTTCCACCGCGAGAAAGGCAAGTAGTTACAATAACAGGCAACATCTGAGGGGTAATGCCAACGGCAACGGAAACGCTGAAGAGCAGCGCGTCAAACCAGTCACCCTTAAGGAAACCGTTTGCAAAGAACACAATAGGGCACATGATTAGCATGAACGAGACAAGTACTTTAGAGACGGATTTGAGACCCTCGTCAAAGCTGGTCTCGCCAGAAGGCTGCTGAAGCAGCTCGGACATAGTGCCTACGTAGGTTTTATTGCCTGTTGTAATTACCACTACCGTGGCACTTCCCGACTGAACTGTAGTACCGGCAAACAGCAGGTTTGTGCACTCAGAGAGCGAGAGGGGATAGCGTGTACCATCCGCACGACGGCGAGCGTGCACTACACCAGCAGTTTTCTCGACGGACTCTGATTCTCCGGTGAGCGCGGTCTCGTTGACAAAGAGATCCTTGGCATCCAGAACGCGGCAGTCCGCGGGGATCATATCGCCCGAGGCAAGGCGGATGATATCGCCAACGACTACCTGTTCAAAGGGGATCTCTTCTCCCAGAGCAGAAGCAAGCTTGGGCTCTTCAGGAGCTTCCTCTTCATCGGCAGCGTCTTCGGCGTAGTCGGCAGCTTCATCTGCGGCGTATTCATCAGTAGCGTCATCCTCGAAGTCCACGGCGGCATTTACGGCGTCATTCGAGCCCTGTTCAACGCCCTGGTCCACACCCGAGTCATCAAAGTCGATAGGACGGCGGATAACTCTTGTGGTGGAGGTCA
>CALIAD010000095.1 GCA_938041635.1 uncultured Atopobium sp. | reverse complement strand
AGGCACGGAATGTCTCTTGCATGCCCTCTGGATGATCGTTGTTATAGAAGAAGCCTTTACCAATCTCATAAAAAACAATATCGCAAGAGTTAGTAATACCAGTAATCAGATTAACGGTGCCGTGACCAGAAAGAAGCCAACAGTGCATGCCGTACTGCTCGCCAAAACCAGTCCAGAAACCCGTGCAATACCAGCTTGAATTTCCGTCACAAATGCCGTATTTGAGTCCAGCAAAGGTAGTAAGTGCTTTGATGGTAGATCCAGACGGATACTGTCCAGCAATTGCGCGATTCATCAGCGGATAGTTTGCCTCTTCAGAAGAAAGCGTATCCCAGTCAGAACTGGAAATGCCTCCAACAAACATTGAAGGTGAATACGTTGGATAGCTTGCCATAGCAATAACTTCACCGTTGGTGCAATCAAGTGCCACCACACTTGCACTGCGACCTTGGAAGTCTTGTGATCTAACTGTGTTGATAACACTGACAAGGGATGCTTCTGCGGCTTTCTGTATATTTGCATCAATAGTTAAAACAACGTCTGAGCCGCTCTGAGGAGCAATAGATGTTGAGTGAGATAAAACATTACCAGCAGCATCAACATACACCGTTTGCTCACCACGAACACCCTGAAGAGCGGACTCGTACTGATACTCAACGCCCGTTTGTCCCACGATATCGCCGTGGGCATACACAAAGCCGCCATCCGCAGTTTTACTGCTCTCAAGCTGCTCTTGTGTAACAGTTCCGGTGTAGCCAACAACATGAGCTGCAAGAGAACCGTTTGGATAGGCGCGCTGGGTGCGCTCCTCAATTGAAACGCCATCAAGCAAAGCACCATGAGCGTAAATGTAGGCAACTACGCGCCTAGAAACATCTACAGAAACCGTGCGAAGCGCTTGGGCGCCATCAGAGGTATCCATGATTTTTCTGCGCACCGCCAACATAGGCATGCCCAAAAGGTTAGCAAGAATCTGCAGTTTAATGTAGTCTTCCGCAACGTCTGCTCGAGCTACTACCGTTGGACTTGGCCTGTTAGTAACAATCTCTACGCCATTTCTGTCCAAAATACGACCACGAGGAGCTGCGGTAGTAACTGTTCGCGTACGGTTTCTCTCTGCTTGCTCGGTATAGTCAGCTGACGATAAGAGCTGCATGGTCCAAAGACGACCAATAAGCACGGCAAACATGCCGCCAACAGCAATTGCAAATCCGATAAGTCTGGACGAGAGGGTCTTCTCGGCAGAGCCGTCAGAACCACCAGACGCCTTGGGAGCGCCGCCGCCAATATCAAAGGTAAACGGCGAGTCTTTTCTACCAAAGGTGAGGTAAACGATGATCAAACCAATTGCTGCAACAGCGCAACAAGCAAGGATAACAAGGGTGAAATTCATACTAACCCCTTATTTAAGGCGCTGTGGAGCTCGATGAGATCCGCGGTAGAGCGAAGTTCCACCCAAAGATGAATGAGACCTTTGGGAATGAGAAAGTACATAGAAAACAGGCAGCGCTGCCAAAATGGTAAACAACATGGTGGGGAAAGATTTAAACAGCAGTCCCTCAAAGAAGTTGCCACCAGAGCCAATCAAAGAATTAATGAGCTGATACATAAAGGTGACACCAAAAGTTTGAAGGGCAACAAAGCCCATAGAGGTACCAAAATTGCCAGAGATTCTGTCTCTTACCTCTTGGCCCATGAAATAAGAACTGACCACAAGCAAGAGTGCCATGAGGCCAATAGGATTAGCAGAAGTCAAATCATACATAAGACCAGCAATAAAGCCGCATATCACGCCGGTTTTACCACCATATCTCAGCGCAATAGCTGCCGAGAAAATAAGTGCAAAATTGATAACTCCCCCACCAAAAGAAACCTGTGGTGTAAGCATAATTTGCAAAATGAAGCAAACAACAGCAAGAACGGCGATGCTGCGTGTGTTTTTATTTCTATCAGAAACCTGCATGCATCCCCCTTAATCTGTTCTTCCGCTGTTATGTTGTGTATTACCCGTTGGAGCAGTAACTGTTGCATTCTGCTGAGTGTTTGTTGTGTTGTTTGTTGAACCGCTGCCAGTAGAGGCGCTAGATGAAGACGTAGAAGATCCGTCTTTTGAGTCTTTATCCTTACCGTCTGAATCAGTTGCTGTTGGAGTGTTTTGCTTATCTGCCTCTGCAATATCATCTGCGGAAGCTTTTTGCTCCTCAGAAAGAGACGTGATAACCATTACCTCCTCGTTAGTGCTGACATTTCCATAAGGCTCAACAACAATGGTGTAATAGAGCGATCCTGGAGCAGCCTCAACACTGGTAACCTTACCTAGAGGAAGACCCTTAGGGAATACGCCACCAAGACCGCTGGTAACAACTGTATCGCCTACGGCAACCTTCTGGTTGGTGTTGATTAGGTTAAGAGTAATCTGTCTTGACGCAGAACCCATAAGCATGCCTTGAGCTCGACTACTTTGAACCATAGCAGCCACACCGCTCTTCTCGTCAGTGATAAGACGAACGGTAGAGGTTGTAGGACCACACTCAATAATCTGGCCGATAACGCCGCCACTATCAACAACAGGCATACCAACAGCCAGCCCGGACGAAGTTCCCTTGTCAATCGTAATGGTGTTATTGAACGAGTCAGTAGAACCAGAGATAACACGAGCGCCTGTGGACTGCAGGTTATAGGTATTTTTGAGGTCGAGAAGACCCTGCAGACGCTGCGTGGACTGATTTGTCTCTTCTAGCTCTGCATTTCTTGAACGCAACTGCTCATTTTCTGCCTTGAGGTCAGAAAGCGTTTGCTGGTCTGCTGTTAAGTTACTAAAAATGTTACCAATGCCCTGGAAAGGCATGGCAATAGCAGAACCCGCCATTCTAAAAGGCATGGTAATAGTAGAGAATCCACCTCGAACCATCTCGAGCGGTCCTTCTGTACCCATACGAGCGCTGACCGTCAATAACACAATTGAAAGCAGCGAAAGAATAATAAAACTACGGCCACCCGTATGCTTATTATTGTTAGATCCAAGGCCTGTTGAAGCACCCTGGATCTGATGAGACAATGGCATATTTATTGGCCTGCACTCTGAACAAATCCACCGGACAATGCGTTAGCCTCAAGAACCTTTGCACAACCAGTAACAACATTTTCTAGGGCGGTTGGGCTTACGTTAACGGGAACGCCAGTCTCTTCACGAAGTCTTTGATCAAGACCACGAAGCATTCCGCCGCCACCGGTAAGCAAGATACCGTAGTACATAAGATCAGAGGCAAGATCTGGTGGCGTCACATCAAGCGCATCTTTGACAGCCTTGGTGACCTCGTCAAGAGGACGATCAAGGGCACGACGAATCTCTTCTGATTCAATACGAACTGTCTTTGGAAGACCGCTCATGACGTCACGACCGTTTACCTCAACGTCAAGCTCTTCTGCAAGAGGAGCTGCTGAGCCAACCTTAATCTTGATATCTTCTGCGGTACGCTCACCAATAGAGAGGTTGTAGGCGTCACGAACGTGCTCAAGAATAGTCTGATCAAACTCGTCACCTGCAGTTCTAATGGACTGCGAGACAACAATACCGCCCATGGAGATAACAGCAACCTCGGTAGTACCGCCACCAATGTCTACAACCATAGAACCCGTAGGATCCTCAATTGGAAGGTCTGCACCAATAGCTGCAGCCATAGGCTCTTCAATCAAGAATGCCTGGCGAGCGCCTGCCTGAATAGTTGCTTCAAAAACAGCGCGTTTCTCGACAGATGTAACGCCAGAAGGAACGCAAACAACTACGCGTGGGCGTGGTGACCAAGGATATTTGCGCTCACGTGCCTTCTCGATGAAGTAACGAAGCATAACCTCAGTAACATCAAAGTCTGCAATGACGCCGTCTTTAAGAGGGCGCTCAGCAATGATGGAGCCAGGGGTACGGCCAATCATGCGCTTTGCATCAGCGCCAACGGCCAAAACGCGGCTCTCGCTTTTATCGATTGCAACAACCGATGGCTCATTGATGACAATACCCTGACCACGGACTGCAACAAGGGTGTTTGCAGTTCCCAGATCGATGGCTAGGTCTCCGCCATATTCTCCGAAGAGCGAATCGAAGATAGACATGATATCCAATCAAACGTGCTACGCGTGTGCGTAATTATCCTGCAGAAAGAACGGTTAAAACAGTTTAGTACTAGTTACCAGACTTTGAAGAGCTGGAGGAACTATTAGAGGAATTTGAGGAGTTAGATCCATTAGTTCCAGAGGTAGTTCCCGAATTAGAGCCGTTAGTACCAGAAGTTGTGCCGGAGTTCTGGTTATTCTGGCTTACGTATGAAGTGGTAACGCTTGCAACCTTCCAACCAATACCATCACGGACAAGCTCAATGGTGTAGTCAACGTTGCCACCATTAGAAAGACTGACAGAAGCATTAACTGTAGAGTGAGTCATGCTCTGGTCGACACCGTTGATGGTAACAGCGGAGCTTGTTGGCAGGCTGTTGGAAATCTGCTGAAGCGTTGTACTAGAGACAGAGCTAGAGACATAGCGACCAATATCGGTGCCCTGTGCCTTAGCGTTGAAAATATCCTGAACAACAGACTGCTGGGTTGGCCATCCATAGCCACGATAGTAAGCATAACCAGCGCCACCAACAGCCAAAATAAGCAAAATAAGAATAGTGATGAAGACCTTAAGGCCGGTATGGCGATGCTTACGCCTAATCTTCTTGTCCTTCTTATCCTGCTCAATAATCTCCTGCTCAGTAATCTGGAAGAAGCCAGTGTCTTCTGCAGAAGGGATGAGCTCGCCGGACATACCTGTAGGATCAAGTGGATCATAGGCACCATAGCCGGCTGCCTGAAGGAAGGCATCAGTCTCAGATGGCTTGCCAGAAGTCATTGCAGTAATAGCCTTGCGAGCTGCATCAAAAGCAGACTGCTGCTGATTAGACAGAACAAAGCTGCCGTCTGCAGTAGCGTGGGTAAAAGCGTCAACTGCCTCAGACATACGATTAGCTGCAACGTATGCAAGACCAAGATCTGCATAAATCTTATTGGAATTATCCAGAGGATTGGCAAAATCAAGAGCGGTACGATATGCCTCAACTGCATCAACAGGCCTGTTCAGACCCATGAAGCATGCGCCTAGGCTGCAAAGTGCTGATGAAGGATTAGGGTTCTTCTCGTCAACTGCAGCGTTTCTGTAAGCAATGCCGGCGTTGCGAATATCGCCGATCTTCTCGTATGCAGAACCAAGAGCAAGCTGTGCCTTATAAGGAGTTGCGTAAGAGGTGTCCTGGACAGCGTTAGTAAGGGCAGCAATAGCCTCCTGTACCCTACCAGCAGCCAGAAGTGCGCGACCCTGATTAGTAGAGAGAGCGCCAACCTTGCCGTAAGAAGCGTCAGCAAGAGCGGACTTATAAGCAGAAGCTGCGGAATCAAACTGTCCAAGCTTCATATAAGCGTTTCCAAGAAGGTGGTCAATCTGACCGTTTACCTCGCCTGGCTCTTTAGCCACATCAAACTGACTGATGGCTACAAACCAGTCGCCCTGATCATATGCAGATTTACCTAACTCAAATGCCTGTTGATTCACAATATCCTCCAAGAGTCTGTGCGACTTGGCTTTAAGCGTTTTCAATTCTAATGGAATTGACGATATCGCCAACCTTTAACTGGGAAATGACATCCATTCCCTCGATAGTTGTGCCAAATACGGTATACCCAGAATCCAAGCCATGCTGTGGACCAAGACAGAAATAGAACTGAGAACCTGCGGAGTTTGGATCTTGAGAACGAGCCATAGCAAGGGCACCGTCAACGTGGGAGTTGTTAGGATTTGTGGTGAACTCCTCTTTGATGCGATAACCAGGACCACCAGTACCAGGAAGTCCGTCAGGACCAGGGTTACCAAACACAACATCCTCAACGCTCATCTCACGAGTGTTTGGGTCTCCGCCTTGAACTACAAAGTAAGGAACAAGACGGTGGAACTTGGTATTGTCATAGAAGCCAGACTCTGCAAGCTCGCAGAAGTTTGCCACATGAATAGGCGCGCCCTTACCGTCAAGTTGAACCTTAATGATTCCCTTGTTGGTATCAAAGACGGCAACCTCAGTACCAGTAACCTGGCGCTCTGGTGTATACAATGGATCAAGTCCAAACATAATTCCTCCAAGCTTCTTTACATCTAAGAGAAGAAAAAACGCGAGAAACCCTTAGTACTAAAGAACTTCTTTTCTAACCTAATCATTTTACCAGTATGATGAGATTTTTGAAATTAAAGCAGCTAAACGGTAGAGATTTACTGCTTTTGTGGCTTCCAATTCACGTAATTTTCATCAAAAAGTTTCTTGTATGAGCTGGAGCCGCTGGAGTCTCTGATGTTATCAACTGGCGCCAAGATGTTGTCTTTGTCCTGAGAAGGATTGTTAGAAGCAACTGAGCGCTTCCATCCCTCACTCAAAGCATCGGAGCGATTACGAAGCCAGTTACCCAGCTTGGTGAGATTTTCAATTGTCTGACGATAGTTTCCGTTGGAGTCATCAAGACTAGACAGGTCAGAGATGACGTTACTAATATCCAGGGAAATCTGCTCTGCTTCCTGCTGAGCATCAGCACGCTCCTGATCAGAGCCAGTAATAGCAAGCTGATCAAAGGTCTTCTCGTTATCATCAAGGCGCTTTGAGAGGTCTCCAAGCTTCTGATAATCACTATCAAGTGCGTCAAAAACAGCATCTGAACTTGTATTTTGCTGAGTTGCACTAGTGTCTTGACCCGTAAGGTGCGTAACAGGAGTGGTGGTAGGAGTAGATGAGACTGGCGCCTCAACTTTTGCGCGATTATCGGTTGCCTGAGGGTCCCACGGGTGCGTGATGACAAAAATTGCAGCTACTACCAGCGAGGTAACAAGAAGTGCTGAAAGCAGAATAACGCGCGTACGCGGGATTCCTTCAGCTTCAGGGAGGTTCTCTTTTGAAGGCTCGGAAGGGATTGCAGACTCAAAGCGAGGAGCTGGCCTGCGACTTACCGAGGCAAACGCGCTGGTAGTGTCTGGGTCAGCGTTGTCGGCTGGCATTTGTTGCAAAACAGTGGGATCAGCTGCGACAGAAGAGGATGCATCATACTCTGCGTCTACAAGAAGATCGGTCTTCTCGCCAGATGCTGGAGCGGCATCAATCTCTGGAAGCTTGATGTTGCGTGTGGGCCTGATGGCTCGAGCAGGACGAGCTGCAGGCACTGCCTGTGGCAAAGGAAGGCCACACTTGGGGCAGCTTTCTGCGGCGACAGCCACCAAGGCACCACAATGAGGGCACCAATGCGCTTGAGTAACAGGAATCCTTTGGGTCAAACTTAGATCAATCTGACAATGAGGGCAGGTTAAAGCCCCTTCATCGACCTCAGATCCACAGTTTGGACAACGCATACACCCTCCACAACTCTTTGCTTGTGCTTCAGTTTAATCGTTTGTATCAGCAGAAGAGCTATAAGTTGACTTTCCTCCCATTAATCTCACAACCAGGTCAAAGAATCGATCCTTTGTATAGTTGTGAATGTAACGCTCGGAAATTCTGTTGAAGATAATAACGGAAGCCACCAGACAAATTGCCAAGTACGGCAAGATGCGTGGGGTGAGAGGTGCAATACGGAAGAAGTCCTGAGCAACCGTACATCCGCCAACAACAATGGCAATGCAAAAAACAAGAAGCGCAATGCGGAGTTTGGTGAGCGGCAAAGAAATCCTTCTGAGCAGCGCAAAACCAACTGTTGCGGTAGTGATAAGCGCCATCGTAGACACCTGAGACAGGTTCAACTTAAACAGATGACCTGCGGTCATAAGAAGCGCAAGCGTGATAGTTACCGCAATAGAAGCAGGTAGTGACTTGCGCAAAATGTTGACAAGGAAGTTGCCCTTTACGCGATCGTGATTTGGCTCAAGCGCCAACACAAACGATGGCAGGCCAACAGTTGCAAATGAAAGCAGCGACATCTGAACAGGAATAAAGGGGTATGGTGGCGCAATAATGCAATAGAGCGCTAAAGCCGCAGTATAAACCGTCTTTACAAGTATGAGCGCAGCAGATCGCTGAAGGTTGTTAATAGAGCGCCTACCTTCGGCGACAACTTCTGGCATATGGGCAAAGTCATTGTCTGCCAGAACAATCTCTGCAACATTTCTAGCTGCAGCAGAACCAGAAGCAACAGAAATAGAACAGTCTGACTGCCTAAGCGCCAAAATGTCATTGACGCCGTCGCCGGTCATGGCAACCGTGTGGCCAAGATTCTGGAGTGCAATAACAAGCTGACGCTTCTGTTCTGGCGTAACGCGACTAAATACGTGGTACTTCTCGACAGCTGCAGCAATATCTTCCTCTGTGTGTAGCGTGGTTGCATCTACCCAACCGTCGGCATGAGGGACACCAGCTCGCTCAGCAATAGCGGAGACGGTACGAGGGTCATCGCCCGAAATAACGCGCAGGTCAACGCCTTGCTCAAGGAAGTACGCAATGGTTTGTGGGGCAGTCTCTCTAATCTGATCCCTAAGCACTACGTAACCTAGGAGCTGAGGA
This sequence comes from uncultured Atopobium sp., assembly GCA_938041635.1. Classification (GTDB taxonomy): domain Bacteria; phylum Actinomycetota; class Coriobacteriia; order Coriobacteriales; family Atopobiaceae; genus Lancefieldella. Next base: position 13,178 of record CALIAD010000095.1, on the reverse strand, counting down.
GTTCCCTGGAAAGTATCATTCTGGTCAAATCCATCAACGCTACAGGCAACCAGCACGCGTTCAATGGACGCAAACGCATCGGACGACGCAATAACGTCTGCTGCCTCGGGACCAAGCACAAACTGGGCAGCACCGATAACAAATGCCTGTCCGTCCTCAGTGACGCAGCCAGAGTACTTTCTCTTGGAAGAAAACGCCACAACGCGAGAAGGACGTTTGCTTTGAATCCCCTGCTTGGATGCGTACGCAAGGATTGCAGTAGCCGTATCGTTAGCGTCATCTTTGTTTGCGCCGACAACGTTTACAGCCGCCTGCAGAGCACCCGCAGCCTCAGTAATTGGCGTAAACGATGCATCCAAAACACGAGCAACTTCCATGTTTCCCGTGGTGATAGTGCCCGTCTTGTCCAAACAAAGGGTATCTACGCGTGCCAGCGTTTCAATGCAGTATTGCTGCTGAACCAAAACATTCTTCTGGCCAAGCCTAATGGTTGCAATAGCAAGAACCGAGCTGGTGAGAAGAACGAGTCCTTGAGGAATCATACCAATAACAGCAGCAATCATCGAAAGAAGCGCTTCATTTAAATCGGTGTTACCAATGAAATAGGTACGAACAAAAAGACCAATACCCAGCGGAATCAAACCAATGGAACCTGCGCGAATAATCGACTTAATGGTGGTAAGAATCTCTGAATTGATCTCTTTTACAAACTTAGCTTCTGCGTTAATACGCGCAGCATAGCCTTCCTGACCTACACGGCATACCCTACCAACAAGACTGCCCCTCTCGACAAAACTACCAGAGAGAAGCTCGTCTCCCGTGGTCTTTTGCACGGGCTCTGCCTCACCAGTTAGAAGGCTTTCGTCAACGCTCACGTGCTCTGATACAAGAATACTGTCAGCAGGAATTTGATCGCCCGTCTTCAAGCGCACAAGATCATCGATGACAAGCTCGTCCGGTTTGATAAAGGTATCTTTTCCGTCACGAATTACACAAACACTCTGAGCTGTCATAAGAGACAGTCGGTCAATCATGCGTTTTGCACGAATCTCTTGCACAATACCAATGACCAAGTTTGCAAGAACTACGCTCATGAACAGTGCGTTTCTGTACTGTCCCGTTACAACAACAAGCAGCGCCATCAAAACATTAACTATGTTAAAGAGCGTAAAGCTGTGCTCTGCAATAATCTGAGCAATAGATTTGGTTTTGACGTCTGTATTAGTATTGACTTTACCTGCAGATACTCTCTCTGCAACTTCTTTTGATGTCAAGCCTTCATACGTTTCTTCAAAACGGTTGCTATTCTTGCCTGCAGTGTCTTGCAATGACATATAAACAATCTCCAGTCAGTGATGGCCGGTTTTTTACACGTGGTGACCCCGGTGGGTTTCGAACCCACGACCTTTTGCTCCGGAGGCAAACGCTCTAATCCACTGAGCTACGGAGTCATGGTGCATAAGTATACCCCAGCCTACTTACTGCCTTTTGTAACGGTTTGCGTAATTTTCTTCTGGTATTTTCCCATGCTAAAATGAATTCAACCAGCAAATGAGGAGCTCATGAATACTATTTCTGTTGACCTAACATCCGACTCATATCAAATTCATGTAGGGCATTACCTGCTTACGCAGGCTGGTAAGCTCATTCGTTCCTGCACCTCGGGTTCAAAGATTCTTGTAGTCACTCATCCAGATTTGAACAAGCTCTTTGGCGCAGAACTTCTCGCCTCGTTAGAGTCAGCTGGCTTTTCTGTCACAACTGCCTCAGTACCTACAGGTGAGCACGCAAAATCATTTGAGTCATATCAAAAGCTGGTAAGCATCCTTGCAGAAAACCGTTTTACGCGAGAAGACATTGTCGTGGCCCTTGGCGGAGGCGTTATTGGCGATCTTGCAGGATTTGTTGCAGCTACCTACATGCGCGGCTGTGCACTTGTCCACATTCCCACCTCGCTTTTGGCAATGATTGACTCCTCGATTGGTGGAAAAACTGCCATTGACCTGCCCTTTGGAAAAAATCTGGTTGGATCCTTCTATAACCCCAAGGCCGTTATTGTTGACCTTGAGCTGCTGAACTCTATTCCGACTCCCCTCTTGCAAGATAGCTGCGGAGAGCTTATTAAATATAGCGTTCTTTCTGGACATGAGCTCTTCAATAAAATCTCTCTGGCGAGAAACCCTGTGCAGGTCATCGACGTGCCGCATAGGCAGGAACTCATTCAAGCGTGTATCAAAATAAAAAAATCAATCGTTGAAGCAGACTTCAAAGAAGCAGGGTCTAGAAAATTGCTCAATCTTGGCCATACACTTGGCCATGCTATTGAGACGCTCAGCAACTTTGAACTTGGACACGGCTCCTGTGTGGCTGCTGGAACTTCCATGTTGGCAAAAGCCTGTTCCAAGCTTGGTCTTTGTTCTGTTGAAGACGCAGAGAACATCATTACACTTACGCAGTCATATAACCTTCCTACCAGCACTTCATTTACTGTGGAAGAACTTTACAGCGCAGCACTTCATGACAAGAAAAGCCACGCAGATTCAATTGATATGGCGCTTATCTATGGCATTGGTGATGTACGTATTGAGCATAAGTCATTTGCAGAACTTAAACAGCTGATTGAGCTAGCAAAAGAAGACTAACGTCTTAGACGCTCCAACTCTTCTGCAAGCTTGCATACTGACTGTTTTAAGGCAGTTTTATCTTCAGCTAGGATATCGTTTTTGTTGAAGATGCCATTAGCAGTTCCTACATAGGCGTATCCACCAGCAAATACTTCAGCAATAGTATCTGTTGTAACGCCACCAACTGCCATAAGCGGTAAGTTTCCTAAAGGTTCGCATACCTTTTTGGCGTATCCATAACTAACCTCATTTGCGGGGAATACTTTGACAATATCTGCACCAAGAGCAAATGCATGTGCAATCTCTGTTGGCGAGAACGCTCCCGGAACACTCAAAATCTCATGCTCTTTGCAGTAGTCAAACATCTCTTCAGAGAGAAGTGTTGGTGCTAAAACAAACGTAGCACCAGCTTTATGAGCCATCCTCAGATTTTCAAGAGTAAGCACGGTACCAGCACCAATATTGATATCAGAGCTATATTCACTGGACAGCTTCTGAATTAACGAGGCAGCTTCAGGAGTGTTCATGGTTACTTCAACGTTGTGTACAGGAGAATCAACAAGAACCTCAACGACAGCTTTAACCTGATTGTACGTATAACCACGTAAAACCTGAGTTACGGCACTAAAAGGCTTATTCACTTGCTTCCTCCTTTAATCTTCAAACAATTTTAACCATATCCTTCTCTGACACTCAACTGCGGTATTCTTAGACTAAACAACTAGTTACGGAGCGTGCGAAAAATGGATGTTTCAATAACTCCTCATGATTTGTTTGGAACGGTAGAAGCCATCCCGTCAAAATCATGCGCTCATCGCGCGCTCATCTGCGCTTCATTTGCAAACGTCACTACCAACATTACCTGTCCTTACATCTCAGAGGACCTTCAAGTAACTGTTGATTGTCTTAAAGCTTTAGGCACCACTATCGCTAGAACCAAACAGGGATTTAGAGTTGTCCCTGCAAAAGAGCAAAATCGCCCTCAAAGCGTACAGCTTAACTGTAAAGAATCTGGCACCACACTCAGGTTTTTACTCCCCCTTCTGGGCGCGCTAAACGTAAACGCCACAATTACTGCAGAAGGAAGACTCTTTTCTCGACCCCTAAAGCCGCTTGTCTCAGAACTCTCTGCCCATGGTATGTCTTTTAGCTGGCAAGACGAGAAGACCCTTGAGGTTTCGGGCAAACTTATTGGCGGTTTATTTGAGCTACCAGGAGATATTTCATCTCAATTTATTTCTGGACTTTTGCTGTCATTACCTTTGTTAAATGAATCTTCAACGGTACAAATTACAGGGTCCATCCAGTCAAAAGACTATCTGGCTATCACAGAGCACGTATTGAAAGACTTTGGCGTTACTACTGTATTTGATGCAAGGAATGCCACCTATACCATTAAACCTCAACACTACGTTTGTCCAGGCGTTTATTCAATCGAAGGAGATTGGTCAAACGCTGCGCCATGGCTTGCCGCGGGAGCAATTGGGCAAGGCGTAGAGGTCACAGGGCTCTCCATGCAAAGTGTCCAGGGAGATAGAGCTATCTTGGCCGCGTTATCGCTTGTGGGTGCACGTGTTTCTCGCCAGCAAAAAGGTGCAGCTTGTATGATGGATCACCTGCGGCCGTTTACCATTTCCGTCTCCGAGGTGTGCGATCTTGCACCGGTACTTGCTACATTAGCTGCGTTTATCCCTGGAACAAGTAGGCTTACCAATATTCAGCGCCTTCGTCTTAAAGAGTCCGACCGCGTTCAAAGTATCTGCAGCGTACTTAGGGCATTTGGTGTGACCGTTGAGCTCTCTGAAGATCAAACGGAGCTTATTATCACGGGAGGAAAACAGCCCGTCAGCTGCATTGTGGACTCGTGTAATGATCATCGCGTTGTGATGATGGCAACTATTTTGGCTTCGTATGCAACGGGTCCTGTCATAATCACCCATGCCGAGGCAATCAATAAGTCGTATCCGCTCTTCTTTGAGCACTTTAAGCAGCTCGGTGGTGTCTGCCACTGTATGGAGGCATAAATGATGACCTCAACTTTTGGGACAACAGTAAAAGTATCTATTTTTGGCGAATCTCATGCTCCAAAAATCGGCTGCTCAATTGAAGGCTTACCTGCTGGTTTTACGATTGACCTAGCCGCTCTCAAAGCATTTCTTCAAAGAAGATCTCCATCGCATCCGTGGGATACTCCGCGTAAAGAGGCTGACAATCCACAGTTTATCTCTGGAATTTCAGCAGAAGGCATTCTAGATGGCTCCCCGCTCACGGCGGAGCTACCTAACACAAACGTTCGTCCACAAGATTACGCAGCTACAAAGCTTGTCCCACGACCAGGACATGCCGATTTTTCTGCCTGGGCAAAATGGGGAGACTCGTACAAGCAAACGGGTGGAGGACATTTTTCCGCCCGTCTAACCGCCTCTCTCTGCATTGCGGGAGGAATAGCGCTCCAGATTTTGCGAGCTCAGGGCATAACTATTGCAGCTCACGTTCTCAAAATAATGGACGTCAGCGATACTCCCCTTGAGCTCGTAGACAACTCACTTGAGGCCAATAAACTACTCTCCAAGCAAATGGATCAGCTGCTCCAAGCTGATCCTCAAGCACTTCCTTTCCTTGATGCCCAAACTGGCGAGAAAACCAGCGTACTCCTTACGCAGCTGCGCTCAGAGAAAAATACTGTTGGCGGCATCATAGAATGTGCGGCAACGGGTGTTCCCGCAGGTATTGGGTGCCCTCATTTCCATGGGCTTGAAAATACCATCTCTGCTGCAGTCTTTGGTGTTCCCGCTGTTAAAGCCATAGAATTTGGTAGCGGCATGAATGTTGCAAATTTACTTGGCTCTGAAAATAACGATGCTTTTGAGGTGCGTAACGGCTCCGTTGTGCCAACCACCAATCATGCTGGAGGTATTCTGGGCGGTATTTCAACAGGTGCTCCCATCTGGTTTAGATGTGCGTTAAAACCTATCTCGAGCATTGGCCTACCACAGAACTCGGTAAACCTTCAAACTATGGAATCAGAGCAGCTTGTTGTTCAGGGCAGACATGATGTAACTGCAGTTTTGCGCGCTGTGCCCTGCGTTGAAAGCGCTTTTGCACTAGCTCTTCTCGACACCTTATATTCCTGGCCCTCTGAGCAGAACGGATATAACAATGACTAATCAGCTAGAAACGCTTCGCCAGGAAATCGATTCAATTGATGCGCAAATCTTTGACCTCTTTGAGCAGAGGATTGCGGTTGCCAAACAAATTGGTGCTTACAAAAAGGAGTATGAACTTGCTGTTCTTGATTCCTCAAGAGAAAATGCCAAAAGAGACCAGATTAAAGCCTCTGTTTCTAATGAACTTGAACCTTATGCTTTAGAGTTGCTTGAGGTTTTGATGAACACTGCAAAGGCAGTTCAGGAGACATCTTGTGAGCTCTAAAACTGTACAACAAGGTTCATGTAACCCTACAGCCCCTCTTGCTCCTTACGGCCTTATTGGCGAGAAACTCTCTCATAGTTGGTCGGCAGAAATTCATGAAAAGTTGGGGTCATTTCCCTACCAACTTCATGAGCTTTCTGCTTCTGAGCTGAAGGGTTTTCTCAAAGACCAACCTTGGCAGGGCTTGAACGTTACTATCCCCTACAAAAAGGATGCCTGTGCTCTTGCGGACTCAGCTTCTGAGGATGCACAAGCTATAGGAGCGGCAAATACCCTAATAAAAGATACAAATGGTTTTATAGCAGCAGACAACACCGATGTGTATGGCTTTGAGTATCTGGTAAAAAGCCTCAAGGTCAACTTAAGCCAAAAGATAGCAATGGTCTTTGGGGCCTTTGGTGGTGCTGGCCAAGCAATTTGCTATGCGCTCAATAAAGGCGGTGCATATGTTGTGGGAGTCTCCAGAAACCCTCACGAGAGTTCTTCATATGTAGACTGCGCAATTACCTATGACCAGATTAAATCTCACTATGACGCTGATCTTCTCGTCAATGCAACGCCAGTAGGAATGTTTCCACATGCTGGTGATTCTCCTCTTTCAAAAGAGGAACTTGCTGCTTTTACTTCCCTCCAATGCGTGATTGATCTTATCTATAATCCGCTGCGCTCTCAGCTTCTTTTAGATGCAGAAAGTCTTGGAATACTCAATGCAAATGGTTTAAAAATGCTGGTAGCTCAAGCAGTTAGAGCAAGCTCACTCTTTTTGGGACAAGATGTATCAGACTCTCAGATAGAAAGCATCTCACGTGAGCTTCATGCTTCAAAAGAAAACATTGTACTTATTGGTATGCCGGGAGTTGGAAAAACCTCTACGGGAGAAGCTCTAGCAAAACTCCTGAATCGTCCCTGGATAGACACTGATTTTCTCATCAAGCAGAAAGCCCACTGCGAAGCGGCATCCTACCTACAAACACACGGTGAAGCAGCATTTAGGTGTCTAGAACATGAAATAATTCAAGAGATTTCCAGCATGAGTGGTGCGGTAATCTCTTGCGGAGGCGGCGTAGTTGTTACGCCTGCAAACTACCAAGCGCTCCGTAAAAACGGCAAGCTTATCTACCTTACGCGCCCGCTTGAAGATCTAGCTATTGTCGGCAGACCTCTTTCAAAACGCATGGGTGTTCAGAATCTTGCTGCAGTACGTATTCCGTTCTATGAAGCATGGGCTGACGTAACCTTTTCTTGTCTCGGTAGTCCAGACGCAGATGCCAAGGGTCTTCTCGACACACTTTAAACATAACAGTAAGCGTTCGCAGTTATTTTTTAACCGTTCACCGGATGGTTTGTAGATTTTGAATTTTGGCATGTTAAAGCCCCTATACTTATATCTCGCAGGTTTGTAATCATATGACAAAAAGGATGTAAGGCCGACTCAAACAGTTAAGTGTTTGATATTCGGTCGTATTTGGAGAGATATCCGATGGATAGCAATGCTATTGCTCACGAGATCCTAAATGCAATAGGCGGCTCAAAAAACTTAACTCACAACGAAGTATGCATGACGCGACTTCGCCTTTCCATCAATGATATGACGCTTATAGACCATGAACAGCTGGCCACAGCCACTGGTGTTCTTGGTATTGTAGGAAAAGGCGCCAACGGACTTGAGGTAGTCTTTGGCCCCAATCTTGTGCGTCAAGTAAATGATGCCCTTAATCACATTTTGGGTGAGCCAGAAAAGACTTTTTGTTCGTTAGATGAAAAGCGAGCAGATCTTCCCACTCAGCACAATGAAGAAGTGGATGAACTAATCTCTTTACTTGCTCAAAAAAATACCCTTGATCAAGACGAAGAAGACTTTGACAGTCTTGCCTCTGACTTAGACGCAGACGACTTTGAAGACAACTATGAGGACGACCTCGACGCTCCTCGCCTACTCATAATCAACGGTCCAAACATCAACATGCTTGGCATTCGTGAGCCAGAGATTTATGGAAAAGCTGACTACAAAACCCTTATAGAGACTTGTAAGGAAGAAGCTCTCTCTCAAGGTTTCTCTGATTGTGTGTGTTATCAATCAAACCATGAGGGTGATCTAGTTGATGCGATCCAGGACGCTCTGGGCAGCTATGACGGCATTATCATCAATCCTGCCGCCTATACACACACCTCAGTTGCCCTGCTCGACGCGGCGCTAGCGGTGCAAATTCCCATGATTGAGGTGCATCTTACTGACATCTCTACCAGAGAAGACTTTAGGCACATTTCTTATATAAAAGACGCATGCTTTGCTACAGTTGCTGGTAAAGGAATTGACAGCTATAGAGAAGCAATCCAACTGATGGCGGCTCATCTCAAAGATGAAGCATAGCCAGTTGCTTATAACCACTTGGCGAGAAACACAAACCTGCTGTAACTTTGCCGTTGCAGCAGGTTTTTTATGCACACGTAAGTACATCTGACTCGGTTATCACCACATCTACGGCAACATCAAATGCTGTATGAGGAAGCGTTGTCCGGCTCAAATTTTGCTGGTAAGCAAGACAAATTTTCTTGCCAGGGTACGTAGACAAGAACCGGTCATAAAAACCAGCACCATAACCCAGACGATATCCTTTTGTATCAACAAGAAGCGCTGGAACAATGCAAATCGAATTGTTCTTCTGGTCCTCAGTTAAAGCAGACAGCTCTTTTGCTGGTTCAAGTAAGTTAAATGGTGCCGCTACCAGCTGTTCCAATGAAACAATGGCAACAAACTCTAAACAATGTCCAGGTAGACAACGAGGTACCGCCACCGTTTTCCCATCGCGTAGAGCGCACTCAATAAACATCCTGGTAGAAACTTCAGATGAAACAGAAACATACGTTAAAACAGTAGTTACTTCTGCATATTCAGAGGTTGCAAGAAGTTTCTGAGTAATGCGATCATCAAGCACGGACCTCTCTTGCTCAGAAAGAGCTTCTCTTGCTGCTAGACGTTCTTCTCGCAAGCGCTGTTTTTCTAATGCCACAGTATCCATAAAGCCTCCCCTCTAGCTAAGAATAACAACATTTTTGTGGACATTTGGAGAAGAAATAGACACCTGTCGCAATAAATGTGACTAATTCTCAACAATTTTTATATAGCTTTCTTTTTAGCAAATTCCTGACCTGCACAAATGTAAACCCTTTCTAACTTGTCAAAATATTGCGTATTTGTCACTTGTTTGGCACTACATATTGAGTAAAGTTAGAGGTCGCAACTAATATTTGACGTCATTTGTCCAAAGACATACTTGCTGTCAAAATTAGTCTTAAGATTGCTATTTGTAAACTGCTGAGCGGCCATGCTCCACTCAACACGCTCAGCATGAACGCGGACACATACATTGTCCGTGTAAAAAGGAGTGTGTTATGCAGGAAACACCAGCACAGGAGGCTTGGGACGGATTTGTCGGTGGCAACTGGCAAAGAGCTGTTGATGTCCGAGACTTCATTCAGAAGAATTACACCCCTTATGACGGTGATGATTCCTTCCTCGCTGGTCCAACTGAGGCTACTACAAAGCTTTGGGCGGATGTTATGGATCTCTTTGCACAAGAGACCGCAAACGGTGGCGTACTTGATATGGATACCAAAAAGGTTTCCACTATCACCTCCCACGAGGCTGGCTACATTGACAAACCACTTGAGCAGATTGTTGGTCTCCAGACTGACAAGCCCCTCAAGCGCGCTCTGATGGTAGACGGCGGCGTTCGTATGGCCATGGCTGCATGCAAGGCCTACGGTTATGAAGTTGACCCAGAGATTGTTGACTTCTACACCTATCGTCGCAAAACTCACAATGCAGGCGTTTTTGATGTGTACACTGAGGATATGCGTAAATGCCGTCACTCCCACATCATTACTGGCCTGCCTGACGCATACGGCCGTGGCCGCATCATCGGCGATTATCGTCGTGTTGCTCTCTATGGTGTTGACGCTCTTATCACTGATAAGACAAATCAGAAAAACGGTACCAGCTCCATCATGGACGAGAAAACCATTCGTCATCGTGAGGAGCTTTCTGAGCAGATTCGTGCCCTTAAAGAACTTAAGCAGCTTGGTGAGATTTACGGCTATGATTTGAGCCGTCCCGCAGAGAACTTCAAAGAGGCTGTTCAGTGGCTCTACCTGGGCTACCTTGCTGCTGTAAAAGAGCAGAATGGCGCTGCAATGTCCATTGGTCGTAACACTACCTTCCTGGACATCTATGCAGAGCGCGATCTTGCTCGTGGCACCTTTACTGAGTCTGAGATTCAGGAGATCGTTGACCACCTGGTTATGAAGCTTCGCATGGTCAAGTTCGCTCGTACTCCTGAGTACAACGAGCTCTTCTCTGGAGACCCTCAGTGGGTTACTGAGTCCATTGGTGGCATTGGCGTTGATGGCCGCTCCATGGTTACCAAGTCCAGCTTCCGTTGGCTCCACACGCTTGAAAACATGGGCACCAGCCCAGAGCCTAACTTAACTGTTCTGTGGTCTACTAAGCTTCCAGAGGGCTTCAAGCGCTACTGTGCAAAGATTTCTATTACCACCAGCTCTATCCAGTACGAGAACGACGATCTTATGCGCGTCTATCATGGCGATGACTACGCAATTGCTTGCTGCGTCAGCTCCATGCGCATTGGTAAAGAGATGCAGTTCTTTGGCGCTCGCGCAAACCTTGCTAAATGCCTGCTTTACGCAATCAATGGCGGTCGTGACGAGAAGACCGGCGAGCAGATTGGTCCTAAGTACCGTGCAATTGAAGGCGAATACCTTGATTACGACGATGTCTTCTCCAAGTACTTGGATATGATGCGCTGGCTTGCAGGCGTTTATGTCAACGCTCTTAATGCAATCCATTACATGCATGATAAGTACAGCTACGAGCGCATCCAGATGGCTCTGCACGATGAGCATGTTCACCGTTGGTTTGCAACAGGCATCGCAGGCCTTTCTGTTGTTGCCGACTCCCTCTCTGCAATCAAGTATGCAAAGGTAAGGGTTGTCCGCGATGAGACTGGCCTTGTTACCGATTACGTCACTGAGGGCGACTTCCCTAAGTATGGTAATGATGACGACCGCGTTGACACCATTGCTCATGACATCGTTGAGATTTTCATGAACATGATTCGTCAGAACCACACCTACCGTGATTCTGTTCCAACAACTTCTATCCTGACCATTACCTCAAACGTTGTATATGGTAAGGCTACCGGCAACACCCCTGACGGCCGCCGCGCGGGCGTTCCTTTTGCTCCTGGCGCTAATCCAATGCACCACCGCGATACCCACGGTGCCGTAGCATCTCTGGCCTCCGTTGCTAAGCTTCCATTCAACGACGCACAGGACGGTATTTCCAATACCTTCTCAATCATTCCTAACGCTCTTGGCAAGGGCTCTGACGTCTACTTCCATGGCAGTGAGCTAGACCTTGACCACATCGATTTCTCTGATATGAATCTTGATATTCAGATTGAGAACAAGATTGATTGCGCCTGTGAGGCAAACCCATCCGCAGCTGAAGGTGCTGAGGATCGTAAATAACAAGCCCTGGCGAGAAGATCTATCTACACGTTTCTTCTCGCCAACAAACTCGTAAGGAGAAACACATGCAGTCCAACGAAGTAGCTTCCGAGCAGATTGACAACCTTGTAAACATGATTGATGGCTATGCCGAGAAGGGCGGTCATCACCTCAACGTTAACGTTTTTACTAAGGACACTCTTCTTGATGCTCAGGCACACCCAGAGAAGTATCCTCAGCTGACCATTCGCGTTTCTGGTTACGCTGTTAAGTTCAACTCCCTTACCAAAGAGCAGCAGGACGACGTTATTTCTCGTACCTTCCACGACGCTCTCTAAGGATTTCTTGTCCATGTCTTGTTCTGATACCCACATGGATCTCAATGACCCGCTCACAGTTTGTGGGCGGGTCCACTCTATTGAGACCTTTGGTACTGTAGATGGCCCTGGAACTCGCCTGGTTGTGTTCACCCAGGGATGTCCCATGCGCTGTGCCTATTGTCACAACCCAGATACCTGGCAATTTGGTATTGGAACAGAAGTATCGGTAAAAGAAATACTTGCCACCTTTAACCGCAACAGAGCTTTTTACAGAAACGGTGGAATTACGGCTACTGGTGGTGAACCACTTGCTCAACCAGAGTTTATTGGGGCTCTGTTTGAGGCGGCTCATAGTGACCCGCTAGGACGTATTCATACCTGTCTTGACTCTTCTGGCGTTGCGTATAATCCAGAAACTCCAGAAAAATTTGAGCGCGTTCTTGATAACACTGATTTAGTGCTCCTTGATATCAAGCACTCTGATCCAAAGGGCCACATTAGTCTTTGCGAAGTTGGCTCAGAAAGACCACTTGCGTTTGGCGATGAGCTTAATCGTAGAGGCATTAAAGTTCTTATCAGACATGTTGTAGTGCCTGGAATTACTGATTCACCAGAAGAACTTGCTGGCGTTGGTAGAATCATTGCTCACTGGGATAACGTTATTGGATTAGATCTACTTCCCTATCACGTGATGGGCGTAAAAAAGTATGAAGAGCTAGGTATCCCTTACAAACTTGCTGACACTCCTGCCATGGATGGCAAAAAGATTCCTGAGCTGCGCAAGCAAGTCCTTATCGCTCGTTCCCTTGAACGCAAACGACTTTCATAAAACTACCAGCAGCCCATTTAGCTACTGGTAGCAATTTAGTTGGTATATTTGCCTCTCTATCCGAGGTACTTCTCGGTAAGAGATTTCAATACCTCCCTGATTCGTTTTCTTCCCATGACATATTTTGATGTAAGAAACATTGTTGGTTATCTTGGGATTTGGCCAACATTTCGAGTATTAAAAGGTGTCAATCTGAAACCTATGACTGCAATTATTGTTCTGACAGTATGGTCGTTTGCTCTCTTGCTTCTCGCCGTTGGCATTACAGCTCTGAAACAAGCATTTGCAAAGGGAAAATATGTGCAGTTGAGGCAATGTGACTAATCATCACCGCTAAACAACAATGACACAGACGCCGACAGACATATCACAAAAAGGGCACAGCGTTTTGTACCGACCCCCAAAAGTTAGACCAAAATCTAACGATTAGGAGGTCGGTATTTT
>CALIAD010000094.1 GCA_938041635.1 uncultured Atopobium sp. | reverse complement strand
ACAGAATAAGCTTCGTTTACCTCTTTAAACTTTTCTTCTGCATGAGGGTCATCAGAAACATCAGGGTGCAGCTTTCTTGCAAGCTTTAAAAAAGCTCGCTTGATAGTTTTTTGGTCTGCATCACGAGCAACACCTAAGAGCTCGTAGAAGTCTTTCTTCTCTGCCACGCTTACTAACTCTCCCCTTGTAAAACCTAAAACTTAAATTCCCATATAGCCAACATGGCCCAAACCGGCCGTACAAGCATACAAAGTCATAATAATAATTGAGTAGAAGGCACCATTGATGATTCCCGAAACAAATGCATTCGCAAAGCTTCTCCACCAGCCGGCGTTCATCTTGACGCCATCTGCAAGAACATTTCTAATGCCAAATATCAAAAGTGGAATCAAAACAATGGCAAATAGCGGTGACCTCAAATTAAGTGCCACAAATACTAAAAGCATTGCAGTAATACCAGTAATACGAGCTCCCGCGCGCTGACGGAATGTCAACTGCTCTGAAGGAACCTTGATATTTACGATAAAATCGCCAGTTGCAGAACCATTTGTTCCTGCATTTCCCATTCCAGGTACTCTGATTTGATCGCCATCATGTGAATTAGCTGGTACATCAACCATAATTTCACTTGCAGATAAAACACGTCCCGAACCACCACAAACATCACAGGGGTCCTGTACAACGTGTCCGGCACCATCGCACTCTGGACAATCAACTCTAAACTTTCCAACTCCAAAAATGGAAGAAAGATCAATATCAATGTGGCCTGTTCCATGACAGGTAGGACAGGTGGTTGCCTCAGTCTTATGCTGAGATCCCTTACCATCACAAGCATCACAGGTTACAAAACGCTGATACGTGATGCCTTTCTTAACACCATTTTTAGCGTCAGTATCATTTAGTGTTAAGTCGTAGACAATATCTGCACCTGTCTGAGGCTTATATGCGCGAGAGCGCTTTTGAGATCCAGTAGTCCAATTATTAAAGTTAATATCGCCAAACGGGAATCCTCCCTCAAAAGGAGAACCTCCGTACGTGGATCCACCAGGATAACCAGAGGGGCCATAACCGCCGCCGTAGAAAGAGCCGCTTCTCATTGCGTCATAGCGACGGCGTTTCTCGGCATCTGACAAAACAGCATATGCCTCAGAGACCTCTTTAAAACGCTCTTCAGCATCAGGCTCTTTGTTGACGTCTGGATGAAGCTTGCGAGCTTTAGTTTGAAAAGCTTTTCTAATTTCTTCAGCTGTCGCGGACTCAGAAACACCAAGAATGGTGTAGTAGTCCTTTTCGTTCATAGCAGCCATGAAATCTCTCCGATTCAACCCATAACTAAATCTGCATCATGAGAACGTTTGAAAGTGTACCCACTTGTTTTGAAGTTAATGCAGCACAAACACACTACAGACGTAAATCCCAAAGACGTCCATAGAGCTCGTTTCCAAGCAGCCAGCCCTTCTCGGTAGGTCTATAGGTTTTTGCGCCATCTAAAGCATCTGCATAAACGCAGTCCAACAAACCGTCATGAACACACAAATCAAGCACGTCTTGTAGACGCGACGCGCCAAATACCAGCTCAGACTCAACCAAAAGCGCAGGCGAAATTGGTTCCATAAGGCGAGCATGCAGCATCAAATCTTCTGCCACAGCTTCTCTATGGGTCAAAAATTCAACATCAAACTCTGTCGAGAAGAGCGATGCACCTTCACCAATTTTTCTTGGAGAATCAAGAACTACCAGCCGTGCGCGAGCAGCATCTTGTGGACGCGCAGGTAAAGAGGTGTTCTTCTCTGCAAGCATATCGTACTCAGGTGCGGTGAGCATGCTTGCAGCGCTGGTACCAAGACCAAGGTACGATTCTCCCGTCCAGTACATCTTATTGTGCTTGCAGCTCTTCTGATTTCGGGCGTAACTTGCTACCTCGTAGCGTTCAAATCCCGCTGCTTGAAGCGTCTTTGACGCAGCTTGCATTCGATCTGCCTGCACGTCGTAGGCGTTCCAAGGAGTGTCTTTATCTTGGGTTTGTTTAGCCAACGCCGTACCGTCTTCAATAGTAAGCGGATAAACGCTCACATGATCCACTCCAAGCGAGATAAACTTTGAAAGCGAATACTCCCAGGAGCTCTCTGTTTGCTCAGGAATAGCACACATGAGGTCAACCGACACGTCGAATCCGCGCTCTTTTGCAGCTAAAACCCTGTCATACGCGAGGTCTGCCGAGTGAATTCTGCCCAGCTTCTTGAGCTCGTTATCGTTAAAACTTTGAACTCCCAAAGAAATTCTCGTTACTCCACCTTTAGAGAGATTGGCGAGAAGATCGTCAGATAGTGAGTCTGGATTTGCTTCCATGCTGAACTCACTAGGCTGCGTAAGAGCTGAGACGTTCTGCGCCAAATCTGCCGCATCTTGCCCAAGCAAGCTGGGAGTTCCGCCTCCCATATAAACCGTTTTAGTAGCTGCTAACAGCCCAAGTTGAGCGGCTTCATCTAGCTGATGTTTTAGTGCATTAACGTAATTTTTCATGCGATTATCGTCTTGTCTTGTGGACCAAGAAGAAAAATCGCAATAGAAGCATTTTTGTGCACAAAACGGGATATGCAAGTAAAGTGCAGGAGTGATTGTTTGGTTGTATTTAGACTGCCAGGAATCCACAACAGATCACTAGCTTATAGGTAGATTGTGCTCAG
>CALIAD010000093.1 GCA_938041635.1 uncultured Atopobium sp. | reverse complement strand
GAAGTTTTGGCCCAGCCTGTATTTGGTGGCAAGGCCAAAACGTTCCAGCGTTTCTTTAGTGGCGCGCTGATTAGCAAGCCACGATGTCTGATGCGATGCGTGCTCCGACACGATTACTTGCTTGCAAGACGTGGGAACAGAGCGTCTCCCTTAGAGACAGCCAGGCCACCCTGAAGCTTGCCCCATACGCACTCGCTGCGGGTATCGGTAGAGGTAATCTCTGCCTCATCAAGGCTCATACGGCGCAGAACCTCTGCGGATGTGGTAGGCATGAATGGCATAAAGAGATGTGCGCAAATGCGGATAGACTCAAGCAGCGTATAGATAATCTCCGCAAGCTCAGTTGCGCGCTCTGGGTCTTTTGCCACCGTCCAAGGAGCAGCGTCCTCAATGTAGTGGTTAGCTGCGTGGACAAGCTTCATGATGATGTTCTTAGCGCCAACGTAGTCCATCTTCTCCATACACGCGGCGTAGCGGTCATAGATGCCCTCAGCCAGCTTGCGCAGAGGATGGTCTGCAGCAACAGAAGATCCATCAAAAGTTGGAGTGACGCCCTCAAAGTACTTATCGCTCATATTAAGGGCGCGAGAAACCAAGTTACCCCAGCTATTTGCCAGGTCAGCGTTATAGACCTGCTCCATGCGCTCGAAGGAAATGCCAGAGTCCTCACCAGGAGTGACGTCGGTCATGAAGTAGTAGCGGTAGCCCTCAACACCCAGCAGGTCCAAAACGTCCTTAGGTGCAATGGCGTTTCCACGGGACTTACTCATCTTCTCAACAACGCCGGTCTCAGAGTTGCGAACGTTCAAGAAGCCGTGAGCAAAGATGTGCTCAGGTACAGCCTCACCAAGAGCCATAAGCATTGCAGGCCAAATGACACAGTGGAAGCGGATGATGTCCTTGCCAACAACGTGCATCTGAGCTGGCCAGAAGCGCTTTCTCATGGCAGCAGCCTCTGGACTGTCATCGCCATAGCCAACAGCGGTGTAGTAGTTGAGAAGAGCGTCAAACCAGACGTAGGTTACGTGAGACTCATCAAAAGGAACTGGAACACCCCAGTCAAAGCTGGTACGGGATACAGAAATATCCTGGAGGCCAGACTCAACAAAGCTTCGAACCTCGTTTGCACGGAAATCTGGCTCAATGAAATCTGGGTGCTGAGCATAGAGTTCAAGCAGTTTATCCTGGAATGCAGAAAGCTTGAAGAACCAAGACTCCTCAGAGACACGCTCAAGCTCACGGTGGCAATCTGGGCAGAGATGTGCGCCCTTGCAACCAGCCTCTTCATCTGCCTTCTCTACCTGAGTCTCGGTGAAGAAGGTCTCCTCGTGGATGCAATACCAACCATCGTAAGATCCCTTGTAGATAAAGCCAGCCTCACGCATGCGCTCCCACAGATACTGGACAGCTTTTACGTGGCGCTCATCGGTAGTACGAATGAAGTCGTCGTATGAGATGTTGAGCTCTTCATAGAGTCCCTTGAAGAAAGGAACCTGCGAGTCACACCATGCCTGTGGAGACAGTCCGTGATCAGCTGCAGCAAGAGCGACCTTCTCGCCATGCTCGTCCATACCGGTGAGGAAGAAGACGTCGTAACCAGCAGCGCGTCTAAAGCGAGCCTGGATATCGCAAAGCAGGGTGCAGTACGCAGTTCCTAGGTGTGGCTTTGCGTTGACGTAATAAATTGGGGTGGTGATAAAGTATGACGGCTTGGCCTCGGGCATAATGACTCCCTTTGTGTAAGTTGCAATAACTTATCCAGTATAGAGCAAATGCTGGGCGCACTTGTGTTGGTATGGTGATTATGCCTCGTGAGCAAGAATTGCCTGGTATGCCTCGTCACGCGCAATACCAAACTTTTGAGCAAGCTCCTTGGCCAAGGCTGATTTTCTCGTACCAGCAGCAAGACCAGCCTCTATCGCATCTTCAAGTGAGAGCTGAGACTCTCCTTCTACCTGTGATGATGCAGAGGCAAGCTCTTCTTCTGTGGGAGCCGCGATAACCAAAACACACTCGCCTTTAAGGTTCTCTTTTGCAGCAAGTGTCTCAACAAGACAAGGTGCCACATCACGCACTACTTCTTCATGCAGCTTAGTAAGCTCTCTGACAAGAGCCACCTGCCTAGTTGGAAACACCTCGGCTATGGCCTCAACCGTTGCGAGCACCCTAAACGGAGACTCATATAGCACAATAGTGCCCGGAATTGATGCAAGCTGCTGTAGGCGCTGAACAATCTGTCCATGCTTTCTGGGCAAGAATCCTTCAAAGAAGAAGTGGTCACTTGCCAGACCTGATGCAACAAGCGCACAGGTTACCGCAGAAGGACCCGGAATAACTTCCGTTGCAAGGCCTTCTGAAAGCGCCGCGTCTACCAAATGCTGACCTGGGTCAGAGATACCTGGCATGCCGGCATCTGACACAAACGCAACACGCTGACCCGCGCGAAGCCTCTCTAGCGTTGGTTCAATTTGCGACTCAATAATATTTTGATCACAGCGCTGCAGTGGCACATGAATGCCAAATGCCGAGAGGAGCTTTGAGGTCACGCGCGTGTCCTCACATAAAATGACATCTGCTGCTGCAAGCGTTTCTTTAACGCGCGGTGACGCGTCCGAAAGGTTACCAATAGGCGCGCCCACAATAGACAGTTTACCTGCTAAAAGAGTAGATTCTGTCATTACTCGAGCATTCCCCTCTCAAACGTTGCAAGCGCAACGCGTGCGTCCCATGCAGCCAAAAATGCGGAGGTCTTCCAGGTCTGGAAGAACCATGCAGGACACGTATTGTACACTTTGAGCTGGCCGGAAGTGTAAATGCGCTCAAGCGCAATTCTTCCCTCTGCCGTCATAGCACCGTCAATGCTTGGAAGTGATGCTGACCACTTACCCACCATGACCGGCAGACCACCTGAAGCAGAAGTCTTCAAATACGCTTCGTTTTTATCAATAAGCTGCTGTACACCCCTAGGACCTGAGCAATCAATTCCCTCGCAGGGTTTATCAAGGTGTGCATCAAGCCAAACGTTTTGATAGGCCTGCTGGCTCATAAAACGCCTAAATCCCTGAGGCCAGCCACCATCTGGAAGAATGACCACAGGCTCTTCTCCCGCCACAGATCTAATGGTCTCATAAGCACGGCGATAATAGTTTCTAAGCGAGTGACCAGGAATACCATCTGTGAGCTTAAAGCCCTTGCGCACACGAGGCTTAACCTCATCGGCTACCTCAATGCCATAAAAACCGCTGCGGTGAGCGTAGTGAAGGGCAAGCTTATGCAGAATAGAAAGAGATTTCTCCCCAGAAATTCTAGTGCGCGGAGCACCACCTGGCTGGTCATTCAAGCCATCAGGCAAACCTGGATTGACTGCCAGTACAAAAATAACGTGCAGGCCAAGTTCTTCTGCCCATTCAAGAGCTCTATCAAGCTCGGTAATGCAGCTAACATATGGAGTCCCTGCGGCTTCTTCATCAAAAACGTACCAAGGCACAGAAATTCTTACCGCGTTAAAACCACGAGCGGC
Organism: uncultured Atopobium sp.; assembly: GCA_938041635.1. Taxonomy (GTDB): domain Bacteria; phylum Actinomycetota; class Coriobacteriia; order Coriobacteriales; family Atopobiaceae; genus Lancefieldella. The sequence goes on along the minus strand of CALIAD010000093.1, from coordinate 14,274 downwards.
AATACTGACAAAGTCAGAGCTCTGAATAAATGAAGAACGATGCGCTTTAACAAAATCGTGGTAGTCCTCAACACCCAGCGCTTTAATGAGCTGAGCCTCATCAACGCACCCTGTGCGTGCAAACGGCTCAGGAGTTACCCACGGTTCAAGCGTAAGCCAACCAGTTAAATTGACACCCCGCAACGCTCCGTGAGCCATGAAATTCCACCTCGCCAAAAGATAAAACCTCTACATACGTAGAGTATACCCATCGAGGTTACGTTGCTCGCACAAGCTTTAAAAAACAACAGGTTACTTCATATTTTTTGAATATATGGCGCAATTGTTAGGGGTCTCATCAACCTCAACGGAAGAGACGGGCAAATCTTCTGCCTCAAGTTGCTCAAAGAGATACTTAGCCAGATTTTCTGCTGTTGTTCTAAAAGGCAGAATAGTGAGCGAGAAACCCTCTTCGTTGAGACAACTCAGTGTCTTTTCAGAAAGAGAACCCTCCTCAATCAAAAACGTATGATCAAGGGAATCGCACAGCGCACGGACCTTGCGCTTAAAGACGCCAAAGTCCATAACCATATCTTTTTCTGTACCAGACTCACCAAGCTCTGCAGTTGAAATGCAGGCAGTCACATGCCAGCGATGGCCATGCAGATTCTCACACTTGCCGTAGTAGTTGGTAAGAAAATGCGCTGAGTCAAAGGCATATTCAGTCTTAAGCGTATACATTACTCGTTGTCCTTCGAGCCGCGACCGCGATCATCGCGTCCAGCTCTTCTATGTCTACGACGTGCAGTGTTTTGTGGCTGAGCGTCTCTAGATGCAGCATTAGATGCACCGTTAGAACCAGAAGCACTCTGTGGGGCGTTCTGGGTCTTCATGCCCGCCCTATCGCCTGGACGACGAGTCCTCTTTGCACGAACTGGTGCCTGTGCCTCATCAGCTTTCTGTTGTGCCTGAGGAGCATCTGTCCTTCTAAAACGCTTACCCTGAGGCTGCTTCTGCGCAGGAGCTGTACCCTGCTCATTCTTTTGAGGAGCCTGAGTATTTGCAGTGCCCTCTTCTGTTGCGTGATGACGGCGGCGGGTACGACGAAGCGTATCTGTTGCAGCATCAAAAGTACTGGAACCAGGGTTGACCTGAGCATTCTTTGAAGTTCTTACACGACGGGTGCGAGAAGAACTTTGAGCGCCTTGCTCTTCTCGGGCATTTCTTGCACCGGAATTCTTGACGTTTTCCTGCTTATTTGCAGAGTTCTGCTCAAAGCGTTCACGCTTGCGCCTTGGAGTCTCTGTGACAAAGAGATCAGGGTTAATCTCTGGCTCTTCATCAACAATCAGACCGTTTGCCCTATCAAGTTCTGCCAGCGCCATCTGAACCTCAACAGATTCAAGGCGCTCAAGTGCAGCGCGAGAAACGCTGTCTGGCCTGCAAGAACAGCCAAGGTCTTCCGACTTCTGCTGAGCCGCAGGAGATGTGTCCATGTCAGCAAGAGGAATACGTACCACCTTGCCACTCTCAAGACGAAGCGCAATCTCCTCTTTTGGCGTGTTGTACTCAACAATTTTTGCCATGCCTAGAGGAGTTTCAATGACAGCATTGCGCTTTGGAGCACGGTTCTTAAAGTCACGATAGGCTTCAAACTCATAGCGCAAGCAGCACATTAAGCGGCCACACGCACCAGAAATCTTAGTTGAGTTCAGAGGCAAATCCTGCTCTTTTGCCATGCGGATAGAAACTGGCTCAAAAGAGAGGCCAAACCTTCTACAGCAGAGCTCTTGTCCACAATGACCGTAGCCACCAATAACCGCTGCTTCTTCCCTGACGCCAATCTGACGCATGTCAATGCGCTCGTGAAGCTCATGAGAAAGCTCGCGAACAAGCTGTCTAAAGTCCACACGGTCATCAGCCGAGAAGTAACACACGACCTTCTCGCCATCAAAAAGGTACTCGACGCCAATTGGCTTCATTTCAAGTTCTTCTTGAACAGCAAACTTCCTGAACACAGGAAGCGCAGCCTCGCCCTTAGCGGCAAGCTCTTCTGCGCGAGATAGGTCCTCGTCAGTTGCTACACGAACAACGTCTTTGAGCTCGGCTTTGTTTGTCTTGTACTCAAACTCCTCCTGAGAAATCTCACGAGGATCAGCTACAGCAAGACCAATCTCTAGACCGCGCTCGGTCTGGCAGATAACGTGGTCACCTTCAAGAACGCCGGACTCCTTTGGATCAAACCAAAGGTCGCGCGCGGCGTATTCAAATTTCACCGGGACAACGGTGGGCATGTAAGTGCCTCCTTGATATGCAGCAGCATAACCTCAAGGGTTAGCTGGGGAGAAACAGAGCGATCCAGGTTGTATTGAGCCTCTTGCACCGCAGCAAGAGCCCCCAAAACACCCTGGGTATGAGTTTGAGATGCAACGCGGTCAATAATGCCTGCTGCATCCGTATTTACTATCTCTTCATCAACCGCTTCGCAACATAAAAGTACGTCGCGAAGAAGCGATTCCAGAATTGCCAACATTTCTATGATACCCGAACGCTCGCGCGCTGTGAGTTCTCGCTTATTTGCTGCCTCAACCTGCTTTAACGCAGCGCTGGTAAGAAAGTCTTCATTTTGAGCGAGGGCCTCTTCTTGAGCTCGCCTTACATCCCCTAGAGGGATTTTTGCAGCTTCTATCAGCTCTTTTGCGGAAGTGAGTACATCCCACGAGTCATTTCTGAGCAGATTGCCAAATACATCAATGAGCTGTCTGCGAATGTTTTTTCGCGTAGAAGACTGCAAAAACTCCACAGCTCTACCAGGAGTTCCTGTTGCTGCAAGCGCAATACGAGCTTCCTGCTCTGTGGCGGAAATCTCTCGCATAATAGCGGCTTTAGCAGCAGCGTCAGTGAGTGTTCTAAACGCAACTACCTGACAACGAGAAACAATGGTGGGAAGCACCGCAGAAGAAGAACGTGCAGACAGAATAAAGATGGTGTCTGCAGGTGGCTCTTCAATAGTTTTGAGCAGTGCATTTGCAGAATTTTCTCTGAGCAAATCAGCGCGGTCAATCACATAAATCTTATGGGTTGAGCGCATAGGCGCCAGACTAACATCAGCGATGAGCTGACGAATCTGCTCAATGAGGTAGCCATTTGCGGAAGCTGGAGTAAGTACGTGAACGTCAGGGTGAGTACCGCGAGAAATACGAATGCAGTCGTCACAGGCAGCGTCACCGCCCTGAGCACAGAGAACACACTGCGCCAGAGCTTTGGCTGCAAGACCTTTACCAGAGCCAGGAGCTCCTACAAACAGATAGGCGTGGCCAAGCTTGTGCTCATGAAGTGCGCGTGCAAGCAGATTTTGAACTTGAGGTTGATCCTGAAGACGGGTAAGTGCCTGAGGAAGTGGATAGGTGTTTTGAGTAGTATGTGTGCTCTCTTGAGTCATAAACGCGTCACTCACCAAGCTCACAAATACCAGGAATAAGATCTGCTAACAGCTGACGAGTACGAGCGCGAACCTCATCAATTGTGCCATCTGCATCTACAGCTTTTACACGCTCTGGCTCATTTTGCAGAAGTTGCTTATAACCAGCAAAAACTCGCTCCTGGAAGGCAACACCTTCTGCTTCTAGTCTATCGGCGTCATTTTGCGTAGCACGCGCATGAGCAACCGTTGGTTCAAGCATAAAGACAAGGGTTCTATCAGGAGAAACCCCACAGCTTCCCAAGCGATTTGCACGGTGCACGAGGTCTGTATCAAGACCGCGACCAGCTGCTTGATAGGCAAAGGTGGAGTCATAGAAGCGATCACACAAGACGACTTTGCCCGCAGCTAGAGCTGGTCGAATAACCTCTCCTACCAGCTGAGCACGACTTGCTTCATAGAGCAACAGCTCACACTCATCGCACATCATGCCGTTTTCTGGATTAAGTACCATGCCTCTAATCTGCTCAGAAATAGCAGTGCCGCCAGGCTCACGAACAAAGACCACATCAAAGCCAAGAGCTTCAAGGTCTTCTCGCAGAAGAGAAGCTTGTGTTGACTTGCCACAGCCATCAACGCCTTCAAGCGTGATAAACAAGCCTTGAGATGTACGTGCGTCTTTGTTCATGCTTCCCTCCCTCTTAACTATCTCACGATACAGGCAGATTGTGTTTCTCGCCATGAATATTCTAAAGGTTTTGCGCATTTCCACATGAAAGGTGCTCAAAAATGGGTAAAAATACGTATGGAGCGGGCGTTGGAGAGGGACGCTCGTTCTTCCGAAAACGGTGCACCTCTCGATGCACCGTCATACGTTTACTTTTTTGCTGCCTTGGTGGATTTGGTGCTCTTAGTACTCTTACGAGCGCCTCTACGCGAGGCAGTTTTCTTTTCTTTACCAGGGCAATCGTAGTTTGGACAGAGCTTCCAAGGACCCCTCTGGGTAGTAACAACCACCATAGGAGCGCCACAATCTGGGCAGACCTCATCGGTCTTCTCGAGCTTTCCACGAGCAGGCAGAGGATAGCTGGTCTCGCACTCCTCGTAGTTGGTGCAGCGAATAAAACGCTTGCCCGTACGCTCTGACTTGTGGGCCACCAGGTCCCCGTGCTTGCCATTGGCCTTGCAGGTTGGACACTCACCCACAATAAGATCTGGCTCTGCGTTTGTAGGACAAGCAGGATTAATGCAAGTCTCATACGCACGCTGTCTAAACGGCTGAACCTTTACGCGAGGAGCACCGCACTCTGGGCAGACACCAGCCTCTCCCTCAAGCGGCTCAACGCGTCCCTGAGGCAGTGGATAGGTAACATCGCAGTCTGGCCAACCCATGCAGCCAACAAAGCTTCCACGAGTCTTCAGAGAGCTCTTAGCAACCAAGTCTTTGCCGCACTTAGGGCAAGTTCCCACCTTTGCGTCAGCAGTAACTGCATCAGCAATGGCCTCAGACAGGTCTTCTTTGTGGTCAATAAGCGTATCAATCATGCCTGCAAGCAGAGTTCTTGAGTGTGTAACAACGCCATCACGCGTGTCTTTGCCCTCAGCAACGCTTGTCATATCGGACTCAAGCTCTGCTGTCATATCAGGCGAGGTAATGTGTGGCGCAAACTGCGAGAGCGCATCAACAATTGCCATACCAAGCTGACTTGGCTCAACAGGATCATTCTTGAGGTATTTACGCTGGTAGAGCGTATCAATAATGGAGGCACGCGTGGACTTTGTACCAAGACCTCGCTTCTCCATCTCTTGAATAAGCTTGCCCTGGCTATAGCGAGCAGGCGGCTCTGTCTGCTTAGCGTCAAGCGACAAAGACTGAATAGAGATAATCTCTCCCTCGCCGACATCAGGAATCTGATCGTCTTTCTTAAGGCCAAAGGGATAAATCTCTCTAAAGCCTGGCTCTGCCAGCACGGTTCCATTTGCAACAAAGGGCTGACCAGCAACATCAAGCGTGATCTTAGTGCCGCTCATAGTAGCTGGACCCATAAGGGTTGCGAGGAACCTTCGAGCAATCAAGTTATAAAGCTTCCAAGCTGCAGGCTGCAAAGCATCTGGATTTGCAGCTGCTGTTGGATAAATTGGTGGGTGGTCAGTAGACTCCTGCTTACCACGAGTGGCATGAAGCTTTGACTGACCCAAAAGCTTTTTGCAGGTAGGAGCATACTGAGGAACTGCAGACAGCGTACGGACACAGTCCTTCAAGTCAAGCGAACTTGGGTAGACCGTGTTATCAACACGAGGGTATGAAATCAAGCCGTCCATGTACAGAGACTCTGCCAAACGCATAGTTCTAGCTGGCGAGATACCCTCTGCAGCTGCAGCTGCCTGCAGCGACGTGGTGTTAAACGGAGCTGGTGGCTGCTGCTTTCTGCTACGAGACTCAATCTCGACAACCGTTGCCTGCGTCTGATCTTTAACAACTGCGTAAGCTGCATCTGCTTCAGCTTGATCCCAGAACCTTGCGGTCTGATGAACCATCTTAAAGGTTGCATCCGCATCATCTTCTGGAGCAGCAACACCAGAAATAACCCAATAATCTTCTGGCTTAAATGCCAAGCGCTCACGCTCGCGCTCAACAACAAGTGCCAGCGTAGGAGTCTGAACACGACCAGCAGAGCGCGTATTGCCCAGACCTCCAAAGCGTGCAGTGGTCAGGTAACGGGTCAGTACAGCACCCCAAATGAGGTCGATATACTGCCTGGACTCACCTGCTGCAGCCAAGTTGTAATCAAGATCCACCAGGTTATTGAAGGCAGTCTCAATCTCTGTCTTAGTAAAGGCGGAGTAGCGTGCACGAAATACTGCCAGATTAGGATTAACCGAGAGAACCTGTGCCAGCGCATCAGAGCCAATAAGCTCTCCCTCGCGGTCAAAGTCTGTGCCGATAATGACAGACTCTGCCTTCTTAGCAAGGTTCTTGAGGGCGCGAATAATTTCTTTTTCTGCAGGCTGTTTATCTACAGGAGCCCAAATCAAATAGGGCAAGCTGGGGATTTTCCAGCCCTTAAGGTCAACGCCATCTGCCATAAAAGGCTTGCGCTTAACCTTATAAGGAGGACGCTCAAGGCCATCTGGAACATCTGCAGGAAGGTGTTCCCCTTCTGCAGTTTCTCCATACCAGCCCTCTTCCTTGTCAAACTTGAGAGCCAAAGGAAAATCCGGTTGCAGAATATGACCACGAAGACCAATAGCGACATGGTCTTCTCCGCCACGTCTAAAACGATAAACAGGAGTGTTGTATACCTTGTCTGTCTCAGGCTTACCCGATTCAGACAGAAGGCGAGCAATCTGCTGCGCTGCGTCGTTTTTCTCGGTAACAACTAGAATCAAAGAACAACACTCTCCAAAGTAAAAATGAAACTATTAGATTTTGTCTAGCTCATGCTGCTCGTAGTCCTCGCGGCTCCACTTAAGAGCGGCTTTGCCATCACGGGCAATAATGACGTAGCGAGCAACGGCCAGAGCAACTTCGTACAGCAGAATAAGAGCTGCAAACATCAAAATCATGGTGACAGGTGATGCGTCAGGAGTGACTACTGCAGAAAGAATCATCAGGCCAACATAGACATAGCGCCACTGCTCACGCATATCCTTGTAAGGAACAAGGTGAAGAATAGCCAGGTAGAAGATAACTAGTGGAAGCTGGAACGCAACGCCAAAGCCAATCTCAAACATCATAATAATGTTGAGATAATCGCTTGCCTCATTAATAGTTCCTGCAAACTCCTGCGACTGGCCAATCATCCAACCAATTGCAGTGTTCAAAATGATGAAGTAGCAGAACAGCATACCTAAGAAGAACAAGGTAATCATAGCGGCTACGGTAGGTACAACCCACTTGCGCTCTTTAGCGTTAAGCGCAGGCAAGAAGAAAGCCATAATCTCCCAGATGATAATAGGTGTGCAGATAATCACCGAGAAAAAGAAAGCTACCTTAAACCTGATACTAAATCCACCAAGGACCGAGATAACCGTAAGCTTACCGTCGGTTAAAAACTCCCTGATAGGGTCAATCAAAATCTCAATCAATGCAGGTGTTGCAAAATAAATAATGATTGCGGTAACAAAAAGCGAAACCACAACAATGGTCACGCGGCGACGGAGTTCTCCCAGGTGATCAAAAAGTGGCATACGAGCTGGAGTAATAGGCATTACACACGAAAGCTGGACTTATGCGTCCTGGCTTTCTCCCTCCTCTCCAGCAACTTCTTCTTTCTTGTCTTCTGCCATAGAGCGAGAAGAACGTGCAGATCCAAGGTTATAGAGGTCTTTTGCAGATGGAGCTGCAGCAGGAGTTTCTTCTGCAGCCTTAGGTGCCACGTACTCAGTTACCTCTGTAGAATCATCGGAGAAAGCAACAGAAGACGTAGCTTGTGGTGCAGCTGCAAGAGCCTCGCTACCGGAAGCGGTTTCTGGCTGCTCAACCTCCTGAGTCTGCTCAGCTTGCTTAGTCTGCTCAGAAGCCTCAGCAGCAGCCTTCTCAGCAGCCTCGCGCTCCTCCTTGAGACGAGCACGACGCTCAGCAAAGGTCTCCTGATGGTCAGTATCCTCGCGGTCAGCATCAGATGCAGCATTTTTGAGCTGCTCGGATCGCTTGGGCTTCTCGTGAAGTGCGTCCGCTGCAGGGTCAAGTAAGTCTGCACGGACAACTTTATTAAAGCCTTCTTGCGCGTTCTGGAACTGTCTAAGAGCACGACCAAGCGTGCGACCCATACCAGGTAATTTATCAGGACCAAATACTAAAAATGCAAAGAGCAAAATTAGTACGAGCTCTGTTTCTCCAATGCCAAACACAAGCAATACCTTTCTGGAACAAACATAAACAAGCTCTTTGAACCGTTTCTCAAAGAGCTTGCAAGTTACCAAACCTACTTGCGAACGTTAAGGTCTTTATCAACCCCAAGAAGCGTAAAGACACGCTCCACGTTTTTCTGAGGATTTGCAACAACAAGCACAGAACCACTCTCTTGTGCTCGATGTGCGGCACCCACTAAAACGCCAATGCCCGTCGAATCAATATAAGCTACCTCAGCAAAATCAGCTTCAACTTCTTTTGCTCCATCGGCGAGCGCGGTATCCAAAGCATCGCGAAGCTCAGAGGCGTTTGATACGTCTACCTCGCCCTCAATGCGAATAATGGCCTTTTCATCTGTAATTTCAGAGCTTATCTCTAGTGCCATAACTCCTCCTTACTTAGTGTTATTTGAAGAGGTAGAGGTGTTTCCGTTTAATGCATCAAGAACTTTCTGTGCATTATCCCTCACACCGGCGCTATTATCGGAATCTTTCTCAATTGCCTTCTGCAGTGCCTCTTTTGCAAGATCTACTTGATCAGTAACACGATACATCATTCCCAAATTAAGCCAACCGTTAGCATAGTCTGGAGAACGATCTGTTACTGCCTTAAGCGCCTCAACGGCACCCGTTTGGTCTCCTGCATAGAACTGCGCAATAGCCCTATTAACACGAACCTCATCAGAATCATTTGAAGCAAGATACGTGTCGTACTCAGCAATTGCCTTGTTGATCAGCTGTAAAGACTGCTTCTGAACAGAGTCATCTTGAGAGGAGCTCTTAAGTGCCATTCCCCAGCCTAGATACGTACGAGCCAAATCAAGATGTGCTGGTAGATTATCTGGATTGGACTGAATAGCAGACTCTTTTTCTTCTGCCTGTTTCTGATAGACCTGGTTAATAGCCTCAGGAGAATTCTGCTGAGTCTGATTCTGCTTTTGAGAGTTAGAGAAAATGCTGGCCAAGGAAGGCAACATCATAGAAATAGCAATAAAGAGCGAGAATACTCCAATAGCAATCTTCATGCCTGTAGAAGGACCTGGTTTTTTAGGAGCCTCATCGGGCTTGCGGTCCTTTGCCTTCTTTTTTGCGGTCTGGTTTGCCATAGCAACCAGCTCTTTTTCTGCCTTCTGTTCTGGTGTAAGTTCTGGCTTTGAAGTATTAGTTGGCATTCAACATCCAATCGCTTTTTCTAAACATAGTTAATCAAGATACGGCAGAATGGGCTTACTTTCAAAGTAAATACCAAAGTTACACAAGCTATCCCCAGACGCTCTGACCACGATCAACTTTTGCTAGTCGAGCACTTACCTGTTTAACAGCAACAATAAAGACATCAAGCGCTGCATCAAGCTCTTCCAACGTTGGGTAACTTGGAGCAATTCTGATATTAGTGTCAAAGGGGTCCTTGCCACTTGGCCACGTAGCACCTGCAGGCGTCATGGTAACGCCAAGCTCATGTGCGCGAGAAACAATTGCACGCGCAGAGCCAACAGGACCATCAAACGAGACAAAATAACCGCCCTTAGGATGAGACCAGGTTGCAACAGCTAAATCGCCCAGTCCTTCCTGCAGCTTGCGTTCCACCAAATCAAAACGTGGTCGGAGCAACTCAGCATGCTTTTGCATATGAGCTTCAACGCCTTGAGCATCTTTGAGGAAACGTACATGCGCCAGCTGAGAGATTTTCTCGGGAGAAACACGAGCAACCTTGAAAGCGCTCTGGATTTCTTTAATGTCTGCAGGGCTTGCAGCAACCCATGCCATGCCTGAGCTTGGGAAGGTTACCTTTGCTGTTGAGGCAAAAGCAATAACCAGGTTCTTTTGAGCATCGTCTGCAGCAACCTCTGCAAGAACATCAAAGATATTGAGAAGCTGAGGAGCCTCAGATTCTGGTACAAAGGCGTGAATCGCGTAGGCGTTATCCCAGAAGATTCTAAAGTCAGGAGCTGCAGGTTTAAGGTTTGCAAACGCACGAACAACCTCATCTGAATAGGTAATGCCAGTTGGGTTGGCAAAACGTGGCACACACCAAATTCCCTTAACAGAGCTGTCGTTTTCAACAAGCTCTTTGACAACGTCCATATTTGGGCCATCATCGGTCATAGGGACTGCAATATTTTCAAAGCCGTAATGCTGTGTAATAGCAAAATGACGGTCATAGCCTGGAGCAGGACAGAGGATCTTAAGTGTAGTGCCCTGAGCCTTTGCAGCCGCCATCTGCTCTGCCCAAGAAGGCTGACCAGCAAGACCGTGGGTTACGGCATGAGAAATAATGTCGTGCATAAGGTTAAGGCTTGAAGAGCCATTTACGATGACCTGATCAGCAGGTACACCTGTGAGTTCTGCGGCAAAAGCTCGAGCAGAAGGAAGGCCCCAGGGGTCTCCGTAGTTGTCTGCAAAAGAACCGCCGTCAGTCAGGTCAGAAGTGGAGTTCAGCTCATCAAGCATAGGCTTAGACAGCGCCGTCTGCGCAGGGCTTGGCTTTCCGCGAGCCATATCAAGCTTGAGGTTTTTCTCGCCAAGTGCACGAGCTTCTTGTCCAATAAGCTCAAGAGCCTGGTTAAGCTCAGCGTCGCTCATCTTCTGATAAGCGTTTTGCTCAGAGGTTGATTTTGGCTGGAACAGCTCGCGAGAAACTAGCTCAAACATGACACTCCCCTTTTCGGTCTCTGCGTGATACAAAGTATAGGTGATTTAAAAATCAACGCGACAAGGAGAATCATGGCAAATTCTACACAGCCTGGCATGCGCTCGGAGGCATATGGCGAGCTCCAGCACCTTGTTGACAATCTTTATAAGCGCAAACCTTCAGGCACAGTCACTAAGGTTGACGTGCTGATTCAAGCTGAAGTAGATGATCTTGATGAAGATTTGCAAGAAGTCATTGAGCTGATTCCGTCGGGCACCTATGTCCGCGCTCGCCTCTGCGATCAGATTAACTCAATTGTTACGGCGCACGGTTGGGGCTTTACCTACGGCACGGTCGAGTAGTCTTAATCTTCCTTTATATTGTTCTGCCTTTGGTGCTTATAGAACTCTGCGAGGTGTACAAAAAGTAGACCCAAGATTGCAGAAGCAAACGAAGCAGCGAGAACAGCTACCTTAGCTGCAAGAATCTCTCCTGCATCGGGGAATGCAAGATTAGAGATAAGAATTGACATGGTAAAGCCAAGGCCGCCCATAAGACCTACGGCAGTAATCTGAATCCAATCAACTTTTGCAGGAAGCTTGCAAATCTTACATTTGACCAGCAACAACGTTACAAAAATAATTCCTAGTGGCTTACCAAGAACGGCACCAAAGAAAACGCCATGTGCAATAGAGCTGCTCAATAGAGCAACGAAATCTGCTCCTACCAGCGTAATCTGCGCGTTTACAAAAGCAAAAATAGGTAGAACAACAAAGTTTACAAAGACAGAAATATAGTGCTCAACACGCTGAAGCGGCGGAGTTACGTGATGCATGACCTGCTCGATTGAGTTAGCGCCATGTGTAAAGTCATGCTGACCTAAAACGTGATGCTCATCGTCGTAGTGATCGTCAAGCTCACGAGCGCGTCTTGAAAGCCAGCTTCCCAGCTTGCTCAAGCGAACATCAGAGTGAGATGGCAAGAAGAAGGCAAGAAGAACGCCTGCAAGGGTTGCATGAATTCCCGAGTGGTACATGCAAACCCAGAGAACCAAACCAACAAGTAAATAAGGACCAGAAGAATAAATCTTTAAACGATTCATTCCCCACAAAATAACAAGAACGCCAAGAGAAGCTGCTAACCAGGCAATATTTGGCGTGTGACCATAGAAAAGCGCAATGACCACAATAGCCAGGATATCATCAGCAATTGCAAGTGTTTGGAAAAAGACCTTTGTTTGCGGACTAATTCTGTTGCCCAACAGCGACATGACACCCAGCGCAAACGCAATATCGGTTGCAATTGGCGTTGCCCATCCATGAGGAGCAGTGCTTGCATTGAGTGCCAAATAAATGAGGGCAGGAACTGCGACACCGCCGACAGCAGCAAGCATAGGAAGCATTGCCTGTCTTGGCTTTCTAAGCTGGCCAACAGTTACTTCATACTTAAGCTCAATACCCACCAGCAAGAAGAAGATTGCCATAAGGAAGTCATTCACAAAGGTTTCTAGAGCCATATGTGCATGAATCATTCCAAGCGAGAAACTCATTTGTACTTCAAGAATTTCTCGAACCACCTCATGAGCAGGTGAGTTGGCAACTACAAGTGCAATAAGAGCCGCAAGCACCATGACTGCTGCTGCAATAGTGCTATTAGAGGTGATTTTCTTTAGAGAAGAGCGCTGACTAATTCTTCTTACAACTGCGGGCTCTCTATAAATACTAGACATTATCTGCCGTTCTCTCTTTATCTAAATGGTATTGACCGTTAGCTATGCAAGTTTTTCTCGATGTATATGCCTAGTGTACCGTCTACCTACCGTTGAGGGCAACTTGTCATATCTCAAGAAAACGGGGTATATCTCTATGTAAAATGTGGGTAATAGAAAGTCAACGTTTAGCTACTTGTAGCACGTATATATTTGGAGCGGATAATGGACACTAAGCGAATTGCCATCATCACAGACTCAGGAACTAATGTCCCACCTGATTTTGTTGCTGAACACAATATTCGTATCACCCCACTTCGCATTAACTATTCTGATGGCTCTTCCTATGAGTCTGGTATTACCATCACGCCAGCTGAGCTTGTTGCTCGCTTTGAAGAAGAAGTTCCAAAGACTTCGCTTCCTTCTCCTGAAGGAATTAAAGCTGCCTTTGATGATGCAAAAGCAGCAGGTTACGAGGGTGCTGTTTACGTTGCTATCTCCTCTGGACTCTCTGCTACCTGCGATACTGCTCGCATGATTGCAGAGTCCATTACAGACTTCCCTATTTATGTTGTTGATACCAAAAACATTGGCATTGCTTCCGGTCTTATTGTTATTGAGGCTCAACGTCTTATTGAGCAGGGCCTTTCTCTTGAGGAGATTGGCGCCAAGCTTGATCAGGCTTCCCTTAACACGCGCGTATACTTCTCCGTTCCAAGCCTTGAGTATCTACGTAAGGGTGGCCGCATTTCTGAGGCAATTTATCGCATTGGTTCCATGTTGAACATCAAACCTGTTCTTACCTGCGATGAGAACGGCAAATACACCATTGCCAAGAAGACTCGCGGTTGGCAGAAATCTCTTGCGGGACAGATTGCGCTTGGATCAGCTTTTGCTCAGCAATTTGACCGCGTCCATGTGGGAATTTGCTGCTCCGCGCCTAATATCATTTACTCCGAAATGGAAGCCATGATTAAAGAGGCAATACCTAATGTCACCGACTTTAGGTATGTTGAGGCTGGCTCGGACCTTGTTGTCCATACCGGACCAGGCCTTGTTGGCTATGCTGTGTTTGGTTACTAAAAATTCGATACCCCATGCAACTAAGAACAGCCGCCCACTCAGGCGGCTGTTTTCTTGTAGAGAGTATGTGTAGCGAGAAGATCTTCTCGCCCTACGCGTCTGGGGTTATAGCAATGGCTGATCCGCGAAGAAGCCTGTGTCGTCAAGAAGATTAGAACCGTCTGCTGCTTCAGTGGCCAGCTGATCGCAGCGCTCGTTAAGTGGATGACCCGCGTGGCCCTTGACCCACTTAAAACTTACCTCATGGTCTTCCATGGCGGAAAGCAGGCGCTTCCAAAGGTCTACGTTTTTGACGGGCTCCTTTGATGCTGTTTTCCAGCCTTTTCTAATCCATCCCGAGACCCATTTTTGATTAAACGCATCAACTACGTACTTGGAATCGGAATAGAGCTCTACCTGACAGGGGCGCTTAAGGGCCTCAAGTGCAACAATGACGCCGAGGAGCTCCATGCGGTTATTTGTAGTGGTTTTATAACCCTGGCTAAACTCTTTTGTATGCTGCTGTCCGGAAGGGTCGGTGTACAGAAGCACAGCCCCATAGCCACCAGGACCAGGGTTTCCTCGAGACGCACCGTCTGTATAGACTGTGACGTGCAT
>CALIAD010000092.1 GCA_938041635.1 uncultured Atopobium sp. | reverse complement strand
TCGCACTTTGATAAATCCCTTGCTTAAAAGTTCCTTCGTACACAATGTTGTCTTGCGTAGTGAGCTTTCCCTGTCCGTCTGCCTGGCCTTTTACAAACTGACCTTCGTACGTCCAGCCATCTTTTGAAGTATACGTTCCCGTACCTTGGAAATACCCGTCGACAAATTCTCCCTCGTAGGTATCACCATTCTCAAAAGTCATCTTGCCTTGACCATTCATCTTTCCCTGAATGGTAGTGCCGGTATACGTCGCCTGATTGTCGCCGAATACCAGCGTTTTTTGACTTGGTCGGTTAACCAGAACAATCGAGAGCACCGCAAGCACCAAAATTGCAACAACGCTTACCAGCTCGAGCTTTCTTCTGCCCGCACTCACCGGGCGAGAATGACGCTGCTCTGGTTCTGGATCTGCTTGATTGCGAGGACGCTTCTCCACACGAATGCTTTTGCGGGCAGATAGAGGCGTTTTCTGACGCTTCTCTTTTTCTGGCTCAACTTTAGACCGCATATTTTCTGCAGGTTTTTCTGCGGGCTGTGTAGCGGACTTTTCTGCAGGCTGTGCAGCAGACACTTCTGCAGGCTTACGCTGCACAAACGACGTAAAAGCAGACGAAAGCTGCTCAGATGCAGTCTGCAGAGAGGCCACTGGACTTGCCGTGGTATCAGCCTTCTCTACGGGAGCCTGAGGTGCTTCTACAGGTGCAACTTCCCTTGCCTCAGATGAAGGCTCAGGGACGTGCGCTGCTTTAACCATATGACGAGCGTTTCTTTTTTTAGCAGAAAAACGCGTAGGAGAACTCACTAGGTATTCCAATTCAATCGATTTGTTAACTATTTCATTGTACTAATTTCCTTCAACTTTTGAATTGTCATTTGTCCTATACACATTTACCAGATTCACAGGTACGCCCGCTGTTTTTCTGCGATTTTCTGTTCTAAGTAAAAAGAGAGAGGGGTACACTACAAGGTGGTATTAAAAAAGAAACAAAATGTGCTTACTAAAGTGTGTTCTAATTAGAAAGTTACATCATCGACATTATCAGGGAGGCGAAGATGGCAGAAGCAATTCGTAAAGTAAATATCATTGGCCATTTGAACCCAGATACAGACAGCATTTGTGCTGCAATTTCTTATGCGTATCTCAAAAATCAGATTGACAACCCTATCTATGAAGCTCGTCGCGCTGGCTCACTCAACCGTGAGACTGCGTTTGTCCTAAATCACTTTGGCTTTGAAGAGCCGCAGCTTATTACTACAGTTACTCCTCAGATTAAAGATGCAGAGATTCAGGCACAGCCAAAAGTTGATGCTGGAATGAGTCTCTATGCTGCTTGGCAGCTTATGCAGGACGTTAAGCTTGATACACTCTGCGTTACTGATGAGGAAGAAGAGCTTACCGGCCTGATTGCCGTTAAAGATATTGCAAATGCAAACATGAGCCTTTCCGAGCCAAACCTGCTCTCTAAGGCTAAGACAAGCTATGCAAATATCGTTTCTACGCTTGGTGGCACCATGGTTCTTGGTGATCCTCAGGGCGTTGTTAAGCAGGGTAATATTCGCGTTGGTACCAGCGCTTCTGCACTTTCAGAGATTGTTGATGCTGGCGATATCATTGTTGTTGCTGGTAATCATGAAAACCAGACTATCGCAGTTGAACACGGTGCTTCTTGCCTTATTGTCTCTTGCGATGCTCCCATTGCTCAGGACGTTATTGACCTGGCTAAAAAGCGTGATTGTGCTATTATCAGCACTCCTCGCGATACCTTTGAGGTAGCTCGCCTGCTTATCATGTCTATGCCTGTACGTGAGAAGATGCTCACTGACGACATCCTTAAGTTCAGCGTCAACACCGCAATTGATGATGCTCGTAAGGAAATGACCAACTCAAGGCACCGCTTCTTCCCTGTTATCAACGAGAACGGAACTTTAGCTGGTCTTATCAGCGGTCCTGGTCTTTTGAATCCTCGCAAGAAGCACGTCATTCTTGTTGACCACAACGAGCGCACTCAGGCAGTTGATGGTCTTGAGCAGGCAGAGATTATGGAGATTGTTGACCACCACCGCATCGGCTCCATTGAAACTTCTAACCCAATTACCTTTAGAAACGTCCCTGTTGGCTGCACCTGCACCATCATCTATGGCCTCTACCACGAGTACGGCATCGAGATTCCTAAGAATATTGCTGGCCTCATGCTCTCTGCAATTCTTTCCGACACCCTTGCATTCCGCTCCCCTACCTGCACCGAGCGCGATATTGTTGCTGGTAAGAAGCTTGCAGAGATTTGCGGAGAAGACATTGACGCTTACTCTGAGCAAATGTTTGATGCTGGCGCAGACCTCACTGGTCGTACTGCAGAAGAAGTCTTCCATGGTGACTACAAGGTATTCAGCCGTGGCGGCGTAAAGTTTGGCGTTGGCCAGGGCTCCTTCATGACCGAGTCCAGCCGCAAGGCTGCGGAGGAACTTGTTGGACCATTCTTGGAGACTGCCGCTAAGTCCGAAGAGCTTCCAATGGTCTTCTACATGTTCACCGACGTAAAGAGCCAGGTCACCGAGATGCTCTTCTACGGCGCAAATGCTGCCAACGTCATCGAACGCGCCTTTAACGTAAAGGTTGATGGCAACATTGCTGTTCTTCCAGGTGTTGTCAGCCGTAAGAAGCAGGTTGTTCCATCTCTCATGGCAACGCTTCAAACGCTCGCCGAGGAAACCGCCAACTAACACGGGTTTCTCGCGCGTCGGGTTTCTCGCGCGTCGGGTTTCTCGCTATTGTTTAAATGAGTAACGCCTACCTGCGCACTTGTGAACTGCCTCCCATTTCTTGGACATAAGAAATGGGAGGTAGTTCATATGTAGGTGATTATGATTCTGTAGCGTGTTAACGTTGGCTTTTAGGCCTGGCGTACAAAATAGCGCAGCTTTGGTAGGTTCTGCTGAAGAATCGACATGTTCCTAATCAAGATAGCTAGGCAGCTAGGTGGCCACACTGCCTGATATGCATCTTCATGTATAAACTTCATCTAATATGCTTAAACATGAATAGACTTATATAAGAAATTTAACT
>CALIAD010000091.1 GCA_938041635.1 uncultured Atopobium sp. | reverse complement strand
CGACCTACGTTGATGGCTCCGCTGATAACGGCGGCACCTACGACCCAGCTACGCGTACTGTAACCTGGACACAGAACGTTGCTTCGGGCGACACGCTCACCGTAACCTTCCAGGTCAAGGTCAACAAGGGCGAGAAGGACGTTACGGTTGTAAACACCGCCCACGTCAGCGATGGCCTTATCGACACAGATACTAATACCACCACCAACCCTGTTGTTCCTAAGCCTCGCAAGTCTCGTACTCCTTACACTGGTGACGATGCTCTGCAGAACACACTGATGTTTGCTATTGCAGGCGGTGCAGCAGTTCTCTTTGCGCTGGGCACCCTCAAGCTTCACGCAGCTAGAAACTAAGCCGCGGCAAGGCCGACGCTCGCAGTCACAGCGCGCGGAAGCCGCAGGTAAAACGTGCGTCTCGTAGTCGCAGCAGTAGTCCGCAGATTTAGCACGCAGTAACTTCAAGCCGCTCTCATCTTGAGGGCGGCTTTTTGTGTGGATGTGCGCGCGAACGCGTTCGCGCGTGCAAGTTCGGGCGCGCAGAAAGCAACACTCGGAGCGCAAAGAATGCACTTCATACGTCAGTTAGTGCATTTGGGCGATATGAGACCATAGATAAGAACTGCAACAGTTACTCTAAAGATGCCTTAAGGCAAGGATGCAAGCGGATCACAGTCCTGCTGCAGCAAGAAAACAAGACATTTGGTTAAGCAAGTTGTTTGGATGTGTCATGGAAATTCGAGTGGTTGAAGAAAAAGGTCGTGCGCAAATCGAGGTGACTATTTTGAGTGGTCCTGATGATCCGCGCGTTTCGGGAATTGTTCGCCAGCTTCAGATGGTTGACGGAAAGATGACTGGATACGTTCCCGGGACCATCAACAGATGCGTCGTTCTTCTCGCAGATGTCTCGTGGATTCAAACGGACGGCAAATTGACGTTGATTCACCTGGTAAACGGGGAGACGCTGGAAAGTTCTAGCCGTCTGACTGATCTCGAGGACGCTCTCAAGGATACGGCGTTTGTGCGCACTTCTCGACAGGAACTGGTCAACTTAGATCAGGTTACGGGTATCAAACCCGCAGGTTCTGGCCGCATGTTACTGTCGCTTGGCGAGAAAACCCTTGTTGCTTCAAGAAAGTACTCCGTCGAAATCAAACGACACATCGGAATTGTGTAAGGGCTAGCAGCTTTTCTCGCGCAGCGCAGTTTTATGCTTCGAACACCACCAAAAACTTTACTTTACCAGCAAATTTATCCCAGAGAAGGGAACATCATGGAACGCAACGAATCGCAAAATTGGCAAGAAATTGAGCGAGAGACTCAGCAAGAATTTGATGAGGGGCTCAATAAAACAGCAGGTCAAATTATGTGCAAAGGCATTTCTTCTGGAGCACTATGTTTTACCGGCATCTCGCTTGTGTATGGCGTCATTGCGCTGGCAATCAATTTTGGCGACAGGCAGAATAACATCACGCTCCTTACGCTGATCGCCGCTGGCGCTCTTTCGGGCATTTACCAGCAGATTTGGTTCAACTATCAGCCGCTGATTACCAAGCTTAGCTACCTTCAAAGGTTCCTTGGCTTCAACGTCTGTCTGTTCCCAACGCTTGTTGCGATGGCACTCATTGGTGGATGGGTTCCTAATATGGCACAGGCGTGGATGTCATTTACCGCACTATACCTGGTCATCCTGCTGGTTACAACCTTAGTCTTCAATGCGATTTTCAAGAAAGAAGAGCAGAAATATAAGGTTGCATTTGAGAAGTATCAGGCATCTCGCCACGTATAAAGTTTCAATTGACTCTGGATCGTACCGCCGCGCGCCTGATATCAGCAAAGAATCTGTAACTTTTGCCCTTGAATTGTCAAAGCAAGTGCAACGTTTGGTGATGGTAGACTTCCCAAGG
>CALIAD010000090.1 GCA_938041635.1 uncultured Atopobium sp. | reverse complement strand
AGTGCCATCTTACTCACCTATCATTCAATATCAATCATGCAATCATCTGTGCGGGCACATTATAAACCTGCACGTAATCTACCTGCTTATTATTCCACAAGTGCCAAATCAATCTGGCCACGAGCCACATTTACGCCAGAAATCTTCACGCGTACACGTCCGCCAATTCGATACGTTTTGCCTGTTGATTCCCCTATCAGTGCCAGCGTCTCCTGGTCATACACATACCATTCGTGGCCCAAGTCCCTCACGGCGAGAAGACCGTCGGCGTAGGTGCCGTCCAGCGTAATGAACAGGCCAAAGCGCTCGCAACCGTCAATGGTTCCCCACGTTTCTTCTCCCAGACGGCTCTGATAGTACTCGGCCAGCTTAATCTTTTGCGTAGCACGAGCTGCCGCATCTGCCTTGCGCTCCTGCTCAGAGCAGGTACTGCAGATGTCCGGTAACGCGCTGAGCTCTGCGCGAGATGCCGTCTGACCACGAAGCAAACGTTTGAGTGTGCGGTGAACTATCACGTCAGGATAGCGCCTAATTGGCGAGGTAAAGTGACAGTACGCGTCTGCTCCCAAGGCAAAGTGTCCCTGATTAGTTGGCAAATAAATTGCTCGTTTTTGGGCCCTGAGCAGCTGCGCATTTACCACGCGAGCATAACGTGTGCCATGCACTGACTCCAGCGCTTCTTGCAGCGCGGTCTGGTCGCCAATGGCAATACGAGACGCAACGTCTGGCTCAAGTGCCCCCATAGCTACAAGCGGAGTAACCGCAAGCTTGAGTGACTCTGGCGAAGGCTGCTCATGCACTCGATATGCTGACTCAAGGTCGTGCTGGCTGAGCATATGCGCAACGCTCTCATTAGCCGCGAGCATTGCTTCCTCGATAAGCCCCGTTGCCTGAGTGCGCTCTCGCACCGAGACGCCAACTGGCTTGTTATTCTCGTCAAGCACTACGCGCGTTTCCACGCTCTCAAAATCTACTGAGCCGCGTTTCTCGCGAATCTCTTCTCGAAGCGCGCGGATTTGATTGAGCACGCCAATCATTTCTTTGATTGCGCCGGCGTCTTCTGCAGAAACATCCGAATCAAGTGCCGCAGTATCACCTTGGAGATAGCTATCTACCTGGTCGTAGCTAAGTCTTGCTCGTGAGCGAATAACGGAATTCATGGCCGTTGCGCCAAGAATCTTGCCTGAACTGCTCAAAGTCATCTTTACCGACATGGCCAGCCTGTCTTCAGCTGGTCGCAGAGAGCACACGTCGTTGCAGAGTTTCTCTGGAAGCATAGGCAACACGCGGTCAACTAAATATGCCGAGCAGGTGCGAATGCGAGCTTCCAGATCAATGGGAGAATCCCATTTCACATAGTGAGCCACGTCTGCAATATGAACCCACAGCTCAAAGCCGCCGTCTTCAAGCTTGCGCGCACCAACGGCATCATCAAAGTCTTTAGCATCTGCAGGGTCTACGGTGATACACAGATTTTCTCGCAAATCGTGTCTTGAAACGTCTTCCGCAAGCGCTTTATCTGCGTCAACGGAGATTTTCTCGGCCTGTCTTTGCGCCTTGATAGAAAATTCTGTTGCCAGGCCATATGAAGCAATAGTTGCCTCAACGTTCATGTCCAGATCTTCGGCAGAGCCCACGCGGCGCTCAATGGTAACCACGGCAGCGCTTTTACGCGTTGGATACTCCGTAATGCGCGCGACAACCACATCACCTTCAAAAACGTAATGACGTCCAACAGAAGGATCTTCGGGAAGCACAAAGAAATCTCGCTGGATACGACTATCCAGCGGCACTACAGCGCCAAGTGGACCAGCGTCGTGGTAGATGCCCAAAAACGTCTGAGTAGCTCGCGTAAGCACAAAACGCACGTTTGCCAGAGGAGTCTTTCCCTTGGCCGAGACCAGCGAAACCTGAACCTCATCTCCGTGCATTGCCTCGTGAATACCGTGCTTGGCCAGCGCATACGTTCCCTCAGGGGTGCTTACGGTAGCAACTCCTGGGCGAGAAAGGCTCAACGTGCCCGTAAGCAGCGCCGATGGTCGCTTTGAGACTTTTGCACGTCCCTGACGACGGTTTCCTTTATGTATGCGTTTTCTAGCCAAAAATCCTCCTGTAGGTAGAAGCCAGCGCCTTTTGCGCTGACCCAATGAATCTTCTGATATGTACCCTAAAGTGCCTTGTGATAGACGATGCGCAGATAAGGCGAGAAGTTCCAGGGATCTCGACGGGTTTCTCGACGAACATCTCGACGGATAGACGTCGGAACCCTCGCCGGGTTTCTCGCCACTCCTGTACACACAAAAAGAGCCCCTATGCAGAGACTGCATAGGGGCTCCAGAAGGGATTGGTTTACCTCTTAGAAGGTGCCGCGAATAACCTCGCTGCCTTCCTTCATGATAACTTCCATGTTATCTGGGGTAAGGTCGCGGATGTTGGTAGCAACGTCGCCCTTGACAACCAGGAGGTCAGCAAGCTTGCCAGCCTCGAGGGAGCCAAACTCATCCTCGTGGTGAACCATCTTTGCGCCGTTAAGAGTAGCAGCCTTGATGGTCTCAAGAACGGTGACGCCAGCCTTCTCAACGAAGTCATACATCTCGTCGATGGTGACCCAGCCGTAAGGAGTTACGAAGCTGAAGGAGTCGGAGCCGATGGTGAGAGTGACGCCGCGCTCGTTAGCAGCACGGAGGTTCTCGTATGTACGGTTGAGGCCCTTCTCAACAACAGTGTCGCCTGCAAATGCGTCGAGCTCTGGAGTCCACTCTGGTGGATAAGTTCCGTACCAAGTTGGCAGGAAGCCGATGGTAGGAGTGAAGAAGGTGCCCTGCTCGCACATAAGATCCATGGTCTTTGCATCAAGCTCGAAGCCGTGAATCATCTGCTCGCAGCCACAACGGACGGAGTCATAAGCAGCGGAGAAGCTGTTATAGGAGTGTGACCAAACAGGAATGCCAACCATTGCTGCCTCGTCGCAAACTGCCTTGATCTCCTCGTAGCAGTAGTGCTGATCGCGACCGGAGTCCCAGTGCCAAATTCCGCCACCGGTTGCCCAAATCTTGATTGCGTCTGGGTTCTCACGAAGGCGACGACGAACTGCCTTACGAAGATCCCAAGGACCGTCTACCTGATCGCCCCATGGGTGACCATTCTTGGAAATCTCCTGTGGGAGCTGGTGGCAGTCACCGTGACCAGCAACGCGGCAGAAGCCAAGGCCGGTAGCGTAGATACGTGGGCCTTCCATGATACCCATGTTGACGAGGTCACGAATTGCGATACCATTGCGGCCAATCTCGCAGACGGTGGTAAGACCGTGGGAGAGAGCGTCCCAGGACTGCTTGACAGCGCATGCCTGCTTCTGAGCAACGGACTCGATAACCCAGTCGTTATCGTTGTCGGTCAGGTTGCCGGAGAAGTGCAGGTGGGTATCGATAAGACCTGGCATAATGGTGCGGCCCTGGATGTCACGGACCTCATAGCCCTCTGGAACCTCAGTGCGAGGACCAGCATAAGCGATCTTCTTGTCGTCTACGAGGACAAGAGAATCCTCAACAGGAGCGGCGCCAGTGCCGTCAACGAGCTTTCCGCCTACAAAAGCAATCTTACTCATTTCTTTCCCCCTCTAGTAAATGATACATACTATTTTTTTGCGCCCACCCTTTTTGGGCGCAAAAAATCCAAACTAAAGAAACAAATAACGTGCTTAGTTCAACGTACCGATGAAACCTTTAGAGCTTGCAAGCAACTTATGCTGCTGCCTTCTCAGACTGACGACCAAAGATCATGAAGATGGCCATACCAATGACAATCCAAGAAATGGTGATGATCCACTCAACTGGCTTCAGAGCTGCAGGGCTGAAAGGAACAACCATCAGGCCGATGATGATACTACCAGCAAGAATTGCAGCCATGATACCTGCGATACCACCGTTGACCTTGTAAGGACGAGGCAGGTCTGGCTCGGTCTGACGCAGGCGCAGGCAGGCAACGCCAGCCATGGTGCATGCAAAGATGAAGCCGAGAGAAGCAACGTTGGTCAGAGGAACGAGCATGTTGCGACCAAGGAATGGACCAACAAGGGTCAGGCCAGCCATGAACATGTTTGCGGTCAGAGGTGCGCCGGACTTAGGGTCAAGCTTTGCGAATGCCTCTGGGAGCATCTTCTTACGACCAAGAGCAAGCATCAGACGAGTTGAAGCACCAAAGAAGGAGTTCATTGGGCCCAGAGGTCCAAGTGTTGCAATGATGAGCATTGCAATGTAGAAGAACAGGTTGATGCGCTCGAGAACTGCAAGTGCAGGAACGGAAGACTTAACAAACTCGTGCCAGTTAATCATAGTTCCGAATGCATAGATGCAGATGAGATAGAAGACACCAGATGCCATAAGTGCAAGTGCAGGAATGATACCAAACTTCTTCCAGTCAAGGTCAGAAGAAGCCTCTTCTGCCTGCTGTGGAATGGTGTCAAAGCCAGCGTAGAAGAATGGAGTCATAACAAGAACTGCAATGATGCCACCAAAGAAGGTGGTAGCCTTTGTTCCCTCACCACCTGCAACCTCAGTTGCCTGGGAGAAGATTGGGAGGCCGTTGCTTGGAGAACCAGTTGCAAAGGAGATAACCATTGCAAGGATCATACCAGTCAGCAGAGCCTTAGTCAGGAAGCTCGAAAGCTTAGCTGCTGCGCCAGCGCCCTTGAAGTTAAGGAAGATGACCAGGATAGCAAAGCAAAGAGCGATAACTGTTGGCCACAGGTAAACATCTGCACCAAGAATGGTGTAGAGCTTAACGGACCTCAGCCAAGAAAGAACAGGGAATGCACCAAAACGGTCGGTGAGAAGCGTGGAAATAGCAATTGCCTCCCAAGGACATAGTGGAGCGTTGCCCAGAAGAAGCATCCAGCCGGTAAAAAAGCCCATTGGGCGGCCGAATGTCCTATCGACGTACTCAATGATGCCACCAGAAATTGGAATAGCAGCAGTGAGCTCGCCAAAAACACATCCAATTGGTACAAGGAAAATTGCGCCAATTGCAAATGCGATCATCGCGGGGAATGGTCCTCCACCAAGAACCATCCAGTCGCCTACCAGGAGCACCCATCCGGTACCAATGATCGCACCAAATCCGATGGTAAAGAAGTTGAATAGACTCAACGACTTTTGCATCTCAGGTGCCTCGGCATTTTCTGCCATGTCCCACTCCTTCCCGTAATTACTCGGACGAAGAACTTGATGAGACTATGTTTGCACCCGAAGCCATTTGAAAAAAGAAGTAGCGCCCTCTGAGCGTCAGATAAACCCGTAAGCGTGAAAGCTACAACCGCGAGCGGTAGTTAAATCTTTTTACATCTTTACCAAAATCTAATAACAGTTATGCAATTTTCAAATAGTTAACGTACACAACTATGTATCAATCTTTAACCCAAATACTTTAAAAACTCTTCTGTAGTGCGCGACATCTCGCCTTTTACACGATGTGTAATAAAGACATTACGATGTACGGGAGTTTCTAGATGATGTACATCAATATCAAAATTTGTACCTTTTGTTGCCTCAAGTGGCAACAAACTTACACCAAGACCCGACTCTACCATGGACATAATGGTGAATGAATCCGATGATGCAAATGTCATACGTGCGTTTTTGAGCTGCTTCTGAAGCAGAGGAGCTGTCTCAATATCAACAATAAAGGGTTCTTCAATAAGACGCTTAACAGGAATTGTCTCAAGGTCCTTCTCGTAATGTCCCTTTTGAGAAACAACAATAACCTCATCATGATCAAATAAAGTTGAAGTAAATCCCTGCTCAGTTGCGCGAGTCATAGTAAAACTAATATCCACCTTACCCTTGCTAATAAGACGCAGGGCTTCTCCATACGTACACTCAATAACTTCAACTTTGATGTTTGGATGATCGGTCATGTACTTCTTCAAATGACCTGGCAGTGCTCGTGAAAGAAAGCTCGAAGGCGCTGCGATAACAAGATCGCCCATCTCAATGGCGCTGACGCGATTCACTTGATTGCTCAACTTGCTGTATGCCTGGCACACCTCTTCTGCAACAGGCAAAAGCGTCTTTCCCTCAGGAGTCAGACTTACATAGCCGCCATGTCTGTTAAACAAGCGGACATCCCATTCTTTTTCTAGACTTGCCACCATGCGACTAATAGACGACTGAGTGCATCCCAGCTCTTCTGCCGCCACCGTAAAGCTACTGTGATACGCCGCGGAAGTAAAAGCCTGGAATTTGTGCAGGTTGGTCTCCATACTTGGCCCCCATTCAAGTACGTGGCCTAATAATTCACCCTTAAAAATATCATCCTACCTGCAAATTGGTAAATACCGTTCAACGTAAAAAGACCCCGTGAACGGTTTTCACGAGGTCTTACCTTGCAATCTTTATGCAAAAAACTTTCTTAATTGATACTTCTCTTTAACAATTGAAGCACCAGGTTGCCTAGTTGCTATGCCTTCAGGTAGCGGCCCATAGCAATAGCAGAACCAAAGAGTCCCAGCAGCAGGCCAAGGAGCAGCAAAAGGCCGCTCATGCCCAGCATGACCGTTGTTGGAATAGCAAAGGTCAAGAAGGTCATGCTCTCTGCCATTACAGGAAGAAGCATGTGGGCTCCAACAACCAAAACAGCAATGGCGAGAAGAGCGCCGATAAGTGCCTCAAGCACACCTTCCATAAGGAATGGTCCGCGAATAAAGCCGTTAGATGCACCGACCAGACGCATGATTGCAATCTCACGACGGCGAGCATTAATAGCAAGGCGAATGGTGTTGTTAATAAAGACAAAGGCAACAAACACCAGAAGTCCAACAAGGCCGATAGCGCCGATACGAATGTATGCTGTTACGCTGAACAGACGCTCAACGGTCTCGCGACCATACTGAACATCACCAGATGGATTGCTCTTATTATCAGCAATTGCTGCAAAAGATGATGAAGAGGCAATGCGCTGGGCAACGTCTTGAACATCCTTAGGGTCCTTGAGCTTAATCACAAGAGATGCAGGAATAGGATTCTGACCATCAAGAGCAGAAACCGCATCGGAAGCATTGCGGTAGCTCATGGTAGTGCGATACTCCTCAAGAGCCTGATCTTTGCTCTTATAGGTTACGGACTCAACCGTATCCCAGCTCTGAACCTCTTGCTGGAAAGCAGTTACTGCAGACTGATCTGCATCATCAGAAAGAAATGCCTGGATAGTAACGCGATTCTCGACACTTCCTACCATGTTCTCGATAAGAGCGGAGCCAAGAATAAACAAGCCGATGATGAACAGTGACAAGAAGATGGTTACGATTGCACCAAGAGCGGTAGACCAGTTCCTTCTAAAGTGGCTTCCGGCCTCACGCAGAGAGTATCCAAAATTAGAGAGCCCCATAGTAGCCATAGCCTCCCTTCTCCTGGTCGCGGACAATGTGACCAGCCTCAAGTGCGATAACGCGCTTGCGCATAGAGTCAACCATCTCGCGATCGTGTGTTGCCATTACAACCGTAGTGCCCGCACGGTTAATGCGGTCAAGAAGCTTCATGATGCCCAAAGAAATTGCTGGGTCCAAGTTACCCGTAGGCTCGTCGCAGATAAGCAGTGGTGGGCGGTTAACCATTGCACGAGCAACAGAAACACGCTGCTGCTCACCGCCGGAAAGCTGGTCTGGGTAAGCGTCCATCTTCTGGCCAAGGCCTACCAGACGCAGAACCTCAGGAACCTGCACCTTAATAACAGAACGAGGCTTGCCAATGCACTCAAGTGCAAAAGAAACGTTCTCATAGACGGTCTTATCGGGCAGAAGCTTAAAGTCCTGGAAGACGGTACCAATCTGGCGGCGCAGATACGGAACCTTGGAGTTACGCATGCGCGTAAGATCCTGACCAGCAACAATAACCTGTCCGTGAGTTGCCTTCTGCTCGCGCGTAATAAGGCGCAAGAGAGACGACTTACCGGAACCAGAGTGTCCAACTACAAAGACAAACTCGCCTGGGTAGATATCAGCGCTGATGTTATCCAGTGCTGGGCGGTTTGGCTGTGATGGATACACAAGCGAGGCACCCTTAAAAGAGATGGTAGGAGTACCAGTGCGCTCAACCTGAGGTGCGTCTTGAGCAAGGTCAGCAAAGAACTTTGCGCGATCAAGAGGCGCCTGCTCAGGGTTATTTTGCTGTTCAGCAGTTACCACGTGTACAGGCTCTACTCCTGAAGCAAATGGATCAGATACAGTTGTTACAGGTTCAGCAGCCTGGGCCACTGGCACATCAGCAGAAAAGTCCTGGGTTTCAACTTGATCAGCCACAACGTCTTGCTGGTCAAGCTGGTTCAGATCATCCTGAGAAATTACCCCAAAACGGTCATCAAACGAGGACTCCTGTTGCTCATCAGTGCGAAAATGATTAGCCACAGTTGCTCCTTTTCTTACTCCGAAGAGACAGATACAGAGTTTATTTTACCAAAAGTGCAGGTATGTTATACGTCACGCAGTTCATCCACAGAAAAACCGCCTCTTCTCTACTGAAGAGGCGGTCTAAAAATCGCGAGAAAAACGCTGTTGAGAGTTAGTTATACGTCACCTGCAAGGTAGCTCTACACCTGTTACGCAGTCTGCATCTTTGCACGTGTCTCATCAATGATGGCACGAACCTTGGCTGCATTAGCTGCAATCTCCTCTTTTGAACCCTTGGTAAGCAGGCTTCCCATGCCGCAGCAGTCAACGCCGCGCTCAAGCCACTCAGCAAGGTTATCAAGGTTAATGCCGCCAGAAGCCATCAAAGGCATCCAAGGAGTTGGGGTCTTAAAAAGATTGACCAGTTCAGGGCCGTAGACGTTAGAGATTGGGAAACACTTAATAAAGGCAGCGCCCATCTCAAGGCTGTGGTTTGCCTCAGTCATAGTAGTGCAGCCAGGTGCATAAGGAATCTGATACAGGTTGCACATACGAGCAACCTCGTCAGAGCCGCAGTTAGCAACAATGAACTGTGCGCCGGCCATAATAGCAAGACGAGCAGTTGTTGGCTCCATAACAGTACCTGCACCAACAATCATCTTATTACCAAGACGCTCTCTAATTGCATCAATAACCTCGCCGGCATTTGGCAGGGTATAGCTGATCTCCATTGCATGAACGCCGCCCTCTGCAAGGCCCTCGGCAATTTCAATACCACGCTCAACCGTTGGGACGCGAACAACTGCAAACGCACAGGTATCAACCAGTGCCTGAGAAACAGCAGCTTTCTGCATCTTCATATACAACATCTCCTTGTAAACGTATCTCGCACTACCCTATTGAGCTGGCGAGAAACCCGTCATTTTTGATACTTAGTTATGAGCAATTCCGTAATGGTCAAGCATTGCATAGATCTTCTCGTCAACGCCCTCTACAACCTCGGTAACAGGGAAACGAGCAGGGCCAACAGGGTATCCAGCAAGCTCAAGAGAGCGCTTGAGGGTCTGAGGAGTGCTTCCAAGGTGCAGGATATCGCGGATTGGCTCAATCTCTGCCTGCAGGCGAGCTGCTTCTTCTGTATTTCCTGCCTCAAGAGCCTTCCAAAGGTTAACAACAACCTTGGTGATAAGGTTTGCAGTACCCGCAATAGTGCCCTGAGCTCCAAGGGCGTGAGCCTCAGAAATCTTTCCGTCAGATCCTACAAGCACATCAACGTCGTGACCAGCGGCAGCGTCCAGATAATCCTTGAGGTTAGCAATGTTGCCGGAGCTGTCCTTAATACCCTTGATGTTTTCAATGGTTACCAGCTGCTCAACAGCCTCTTTAGAGATGTTTTTGCCGGTTCCCTTAGGAATGTTGTACAGAAGGACTGGAATCTTGACGCTTGCGGCAACCGTCTTGAAGTACTCAACCAGCTGCTGGTCAGAAATGCCCAGGAAGTAAGGGTTAATGACGGAAAGCGCATCGGCGCCAATTGCCTCTGCTTCACGGCTCATATAGAGAGCCTCTTTTGTTGAGCATGCGCCGGTTCCTACGTAAACAGGAAGACGACCAGCGGTTTTCTCGATAATAAACTTGGAGAACTTGATCTTCTCGTCAGGGTTACAAACGTGGAACTCACCGTTGGAGCCAAACGTGAAGATTCCATCGGCGCCCTCGGAGATGAGCTTTTCTAGAAGCTGCTCAGCTGCTTCATAGTTGATAGACTGCTCTTCATCGCGGTTAAACGGCGTAACCATAGGGACAATAACGCCCTTAAATGTTGACATTCAAACTCCTCTGTATACGTATTGCGGTGTTTACCTGGGGTTATTTGCCCTCGCGAATGGACGCGCCAAGAGCTCCACCGGGATGCCACTTAACGTACTGCTCTGGGTTAAGGCCGTACTCGTTTTGAAGCAGGATAGAGAGGCACTGGAGCTCCATAATCTCAGCCAAAATTGAGGCGCGTGGAGGCTTGTTCATGGAATCGCCCTCCTGCTCAACGCCTGCAATGAGAGCAACCTCTGCCTCGTTTGCCAGCCAAGAGTTTGGATTGCCAGTCAGCGCAATAATGTGCACGCCAACGTTCTTAAGGCAGGTTACCGTAGCCTTGAGCTCGCCCGTCTCGCCAGAGTTGGAAATAGCAATAACAACGTCGCCAGGACGAGTCTGACCAGCAGATCCGTGAACGCACTCGGTGCCATGAAGCTCATAGGTTGGAGTTCCGGTTGACGAGAAGAGCGATGCAGCATAACCAGAGACGTGACCTGGCTTACCAATACCGGTTACGTGCAGGCGGCCGCCCTTTGCCTCTGCGTCTAAAATAAGCTTTTTAGCTGCGGAGAGTGCGTCAAAATCAATGCTCTGTACGTACTGATGAAGGGACTTTCCCACAATGGAGAGAAACTCCTGAACCTGCTCTTTTTCAGTTGCCATTACAACTCCTTATCTGTCTGTGAGTCCAAGCTCAAAGACACTTACTACATGCTGAGCTAACGCGTCTCTTTGACCTTGTGCTGAGCCATAAGCTGCTCGATCTGCTCCTGAATTTGATCAAGAGTGTTGGCCATAAAAGGACGGTTAATGTCTACAAATTCAAATCCGGAAGGATGGCTTACCCAAGCGCCTTCAAGAAGCAGGCGGAGCGCCTTGCCCTGTCGGATGAGTTTGTAGCTTTTAATCTTGGTATAAGGAACGACAAGTGCTTTTCTCTTGTCGGATTTTGCAAAGATAAATACGTTTTTCTGTCCAAAATCAATAACATGAATACCGCTGGCAAAACGACTAAAGCGTTTTCCCATGGCTCGTGATGCAAACCACGTAATGGTGAGTCCTGCAATAACACCAACAAGACCCAAAATATTGCCACTTACATTGGCGTAAACCCAAAAGAAAAAAGTCAGAGCAAGAGAGCCAAACGCCAGGAGCAAATACAGAATTCCCTGAACCATCAAACGAGTTCTATCTTCAAGAACTTCTAGAACTACCTGATCTTTAGGAAGCTCTGGAACAGGCTGTTTGTCAACGCTGAGTCCAAACATATCGCCAAGCACTGATTCAGTAACACTTTTGTTGTTCTTCTCGTCTGCCATGTTTTTCCTTGTTGTGAAGCTTTTAAAAGGGCGCCCGCGGGCTTTCCACGAGCGCCCTAAGAAACCGTAGAGCTGAGTAGGTACTACAGAAATCTAGGCTTAGGCAAGACCAAAGAGTGAGCCGATGCCGTAGATGATAGAACCAACGATGTTGTAGTCAACATTAGGGAAGGATGCCTCTGCAATTCCCAACTGAGCAAATGCAGGATAGAGAATCAGAGGACCAGCGGTCAGGAAGATACCAACCAGGAAGGAGCCGAGAAGAGCGCCGCGCCATCCACCGTAAGCGTAACCACAAACGCCGCAAGTACCACCAGAGAAGAAGCAGATGCCTGCTGCAGGAATCATGATGGTTGGGCTGTGGAATGCAACCATAAGTGCCATTGCGACAAGGCCGCCAAGGAAGGAGCCAATGAAGCCGATGATGACAGCGTTTGGTGCAAATGGGAAGATTGCAGGGCAGTCGACTGCAGGACGTGCATCTGGAATGAGCTTCTCGGAGATGCCGACAAATGCAGCGGTAATCTCAGCGATGAACTGACGGACGCCGTAAACAAGAACGGACATACCAGCAGCAAACTGAAGACCAGCAAGGAATGGCCAAATCCACCACACATCGTTACCAAAGTAGCTGGTGAATGGCTTGTTGTTTGCAAGTGTGTCGCCAAAGTGACCGGTGACAAGACATGCAATAGTAACAACGTAGAACAGAACAATCATGAAGAGAGCAACGGAGAAGACAAAGTCCTTGAAGAGCTTGAAGAACTCTGGAAGCTCCTTAGCTTCCTTCTCGCCGTCCTCCTCATTCTTCTTAGCAAAGAGCTTTCCAACGTAACCGGAGAAAGCATAACCGATGCAGTTGAAGTGGCCGATTGCGATGGAATCTCCACCAATAAGCTTGTTTACGAATGGCTGGCACAACGAAGGTAGTGCAGCACCGCAGAAGCCGAGGATGACACCACCAAGAACAATGGTGACCCACATTGGGAGACCAAGAGCAATGAAGACCAGTGCAAGTACGCAGGAGAAGTACAGGAAGTGCTGACCAGTCAAGAAGACGGACTTGAATGGGGTAATCTTGGCAAACACAAGGTTCATGATGAAGCCAAGGACCATTACAAGAGCAACCTCGGTACCGTAGGTGTTCAGTGCAAGAGCAGTTGCGACCTCAACCTGGGTTACAACGCCCTTAACAGCGAATGCACGACTAAACATGTCGCTGAAGATGTTGACCTGAGCGGACATAGCGCTAGAACCAATGTTGAAGATCATGAAGCCAATAATGGTCTTCACAGTTCCGGAGAAGACGTCCACAGCGGACTTCTTCTGCAGCAAGAGGCCGACAAGAGCAATGATGCCCATGATGACGGCTGTGTCTCTAAGCTGCATGAGAATTGCATTGAGCATGCGTAATCCCTTTCAGCAAATAAACCGACGAACCTACTCAGATAAGTTCTCTCAATCAAGTGACAAGTACCTCTTGTCAAAGGTTTGGCGAGAGCTTCTCGCCGAAGGCAACCAGCGTTGCGTATGACGAGAAACTCCCGCCAAAAAGATACAAAGGGGAGCTTATGCGTTGTGCTCTGCGAGCCAAGCGGTGAGCTTTTCCTTCATCTCTGCCTTGTCGACAATGTTGGTAATACCAACTGCAGAAGGAACACGATCGTCAGCGTTGAGCTCATCGGTGAGGTCAGACATGGTAATAACAAGATCGCCATTGAAACCAATCAGGGAATCCAGATTACCGTGCTCAGTCTCGATTGGAAGATCATTCTCTTTGATGACCTGGTCAATCTTGATCTTGAGCATCATGGAAGAACCCATACCTGCACGGCAGCAAACCAGTGCGTGGAACTTCTTATCAGCCATTACAACCTACCTTCCTTTGCGTGGACAAGGTCCACAACATCTTTTGGTGACTGAGCTTTTTCAAGCTGAGCAAAGAAATCTTGATCGCTCAGCAATTCAACAAGAGACTGAAGGGCACTAAGGTGGCCTTCACTATCTTTTGCTGCAAGTGGGAAAAGAAACTTAACTGGATCGTTGTCTTTGCTGCCAAACTCAACGGAATCCTTAAGCACGGTAATGCCTACTGCAGGCTCAAGTGCGCCGGACTCAGGACGTGCGTGTGGAAGAGCAACATGCTCGGTAATAACAATATAAGGGCCAAGTTCGTTGACACCTTTAATGATGTCATCAACATAGCCCTCAGTCACTTTTTTGTTATCAACGAGTGGTTGCGCAGACTTTCTAATTGCATCTTCCCAGTTAGAAGCTACAACATTGAGCTGCACCAGGTCTTCGGTAAGGAGATCGCTTAACACAGCACTACCTTGCCTTTCTCTTTATGAGACACAT
Organism: uncultured Atopobium sp.; assembly: GCA_938041635.1. Classification (GTDB taxonomy): domain Bacteria; phylum Actinomycetota; class Coriobacteriia; order Coriobacteriales; family Atopobiaceae; genus Lancefieldella. The sequence goes on along the minus strand of CALIAD010000090.1, from coordinate 10,128 downwards.
TGGCTCAAAGCCGTCTCATGACAAGCCTTAATAACTTGATAATATGCCACGAAACGTTCTTAACTTCAATCAATTTTACTAAAACAGTAATCAAAGTTGTTCATATTTTTTCAGCGTTTCTTTTGTCCACGTTACTATACAAATGTTCATGTTTTTATGAACGTAATTGAAGCGCCTTCTATTATCCCATGTAAAGTTTATATGTTACATTTTTTATAATCTAAAACATTCATATATATTCATACTATTATTTTCTGAAATATCTTGATATCCTTCTTCTGATGTTCTATTTTATTGATGAATGAACATTCAAAGAAAAAATGTTACTCATAAAGGGAGGGCATTTATGAAAAGGAGTAAGGCTTACGTAGATTCACGTCGCGAGGCAATTACTGAGCTGCTAGAAAAAGAGGGACAAGCAAGTGTTTTAGAGCTTGCTGATCACTTTGAGGTCTCTTCTTTGACTATCAGACGTGACCTGGACTTTCTTGAGAAGCGCGGTATCCTGACTCGTCAGTATGGCATTGCTACCCTGCTTAATCCTTATGGTCGTCCTTCTGGCTCAAGGCAGATTCGCTCTAACAAAGCAATTGCCCGCGAAGCCGCTCGCTACGTTGAGGATGGCGATTGTATCTTCATCAACACCAGCTCCGTTGCTCTTGGGATGCTTGAGTGGATTGATGCTCACGACGTAACTGTTGTTACAAACAACGGCAAGGCACTGTTGCTTGAGGACATCCACGATCTTTCTATCATCCTTACTGGTGGTGACATCCGTCCTCCACGCGCTTCCATGACTGGTGATACCGCTCTTGAGTGCATCCAGCACATTACCGCTGCTAAATGCTTCTTGGGCTGCACGGGTTTCTCGGGAGAATTTGGTCTTACTTCTGCAACAGCCCCTGAGCCAGCAATTAACGCTCAGATGCTCAAGCGCTCTAGAAAGCACTATGTTGTCGCAGATTCTTCTAAGCTGGGCACTACTTCCAACTTCCAATTTGGTTCTGCAGAAGACATTGACCTGCTCATTACTGATACAGGTGTAACTGACGAGCAGATCAAGGAGCTTAAAGCCGCAGGACTTAAGGATGTTGTCTGCGTCACTCCTTCTATTCTTCCTGCTAAGTAAGACTTGCGCTTTATTATTTCTTAAGCGAACACAAAAATGGCGGCCTTTTACAGGTCGCCATTTTACATCGTAAATTTTTACGTGTAATCACATCCAGCCACACGCACCCACCGAAGTTCAACAAGACCATCTGTCAAGAAGCTTACTGGCCAAATAGCTATTAGCAGCGATTAGCTTTCCAAAGCTTCAAATGACTTAAAGCCTTCGCCGATTGCCTCGTGGACCTCTGAAACAAATACCAGTGCATCGGAGTCAATCTCGGAAACGATAACTTTCAGCTGAACAACCTCCGTACGACCAAGAACGCACATCAAAACAGGCTTGTGCGCACCACTCCACAGTCCGCGCGCCTGAAGCTCCGTACAGCCACGATTAAGGTTATAAAGAATCTCGTGAGCGATGGCATCGTGCTCAGAAGAAATAATATAAACGCAACGCTCGGACCTTGGTCCGTCGATGACAAAGTCGATCATTTTTCCTGTGACAAAGATTGCCAGAGCAGAATACAGACCATTTTCTAGCGAGAAGACCGGAATAGCCGCAATAATAATGACAATATCAACAATGATGATTGCGGTACCTGATGGAATACCAAAGCGCTTGGAAACCGCCTGAGCAATGATATCTGTACCGCCGGTATTTCCACCCGCTCTAAATACAAGGCCAAGGCCAAAACCGCAGATAATACTGCCCCACAGAGCAGCAAGCATAAGATCATTGGCGCCAAGAGCTGGTAAAAACGGTGCAAATAAATCGACAAAAATACTGGAAATCAAGAAGCCTACGACGCTCTTGAGCAAATATTTTCTATTTCCACTTTTTGCAATAAAAGCCATCAAAATGATATTCATGGCGATTGTTTGCATGCCAACAGGCAAATCAAATCCAAAAGGTAATGCAACAGCTCTAATTACCGTTGCAAAACCAGTAATACCACCAGCGGCGAGTCCGTTAGGAACTTCAAATACATCAAGGCCAACTGCAAAAATTGCACAGCCAAGGACGATAAAGAACGAATCTTTAAAGGTCTTTTGCCAAGTAGATTTTTGCACACTAATCCTTTCCGCCAACAACCCAGCGATGGTACGCAATGATGAACTGGTCAAGATCGCCGTCTGAAAGAACGGACTCTACGTTTCCTGTTTCTGCACCTGTTCTTAAGTCCTTAATGAGCTGATAAGGATAAAGAACATAACTCCTAATTTGATTGCCAAACGAGATTTCTCTCTTTGGACCGCGAAGCTCATCCAGCTCAGCTTCGCGTTTCTCCTTTTCAATCTCATACAAACGACTGCGCAAGATATTCATTGCTGCAGCTTTGTTCTGAAGCTGGCTGCGTTCATTTTGGCAGGTTACTACTGTTCCTGTTGGAATATGTGTAATACGAACTGCCGAGTCTGTAGTGTTAACTCCCTGACCTCCTGGACCAGATGCATGATAGACATCAATACGCAGGTCATTGGGATCAATAGCAACTTCAATATCTTCAGGAAGAACAGGTAAAACTTCTACACCAGCAAATGACGTCTGTCTGCGTTTCTTATCGTCAGTAGGAGAAATTCTTACCAGACGATGCACGCCCTGTTCTGCACGAAGCATGCCATAAGCATTTTTGCCACTTACCGTAAAGGTTGCGCGGTCAAGACCAATAACCTCCGCAACAGGAGCATCGTTGATATCAACTTTCCAACCGCGGCGATCGCAATATTTGAGATACATGCGAAAAAGCATCTCGCACCAGTCTTGAGCCTCAAGACCACCCTGACCAGGCTTAATAGTAACAATTGCATCACCATGATCAAGTTCACCAGTAAACCAGCTTGAAAGCTCAAGCTCCGACAAGTCTTTTTCAAGAGATGCCGCAAGCGCTTGAGATTCGTCGAGTGATGCTTGGTCTCCAAGCTCTGTTCCAAGCTCAAAAGCGGCCTCAGCATCACCGAGTTTCTCTTTAGCTCTATCAATACCAGCAACATCATCGCGAAGTGATGCTAGTTGAGTCATTATTTTTTGCGCAGCTTCAGCGTCGTCCCAAAAATTGGGACGAGCACTTTCTGCCTCAAGTTCTGAAATTTGCTGACGCTTCTCAGTGAGGTGAAGATAACCTTCTACCTCAGAGAGACGCTCCGCTAAAGCTTGGAGCGAAACAACCTCTGTATCAGCCATTCTTACCTATTTCGGCCGTGGCAGTTCTTAAACTTTTTGCCACTTCCACATGGGCAAGGGTCATTGCGACCAACGTTGACGTAAGGATTTGGATCGTCAGACTTACGGTAGGTTGATACAGAAGACTGGCTGGCGCCGGTTCCCTGTGGACTCTTTCCAATAGCTGCGGCATTCTTAAGCATGCTCTTGCCTTGCTTAAGTGCCTTTTGATCGCCGTCGGTCTCTTCTCCACCAGAATAGTGGGCATTTTGGAAGGCCTCTGCCTCAGTATTCTGACGTGGACGATTGACCAGCTCAAGGCGGAGAATAGTACGGAGGAAGTCCTCATACATGGTGTTTACCAGCAGCGTAAATGCCTCGTATGCCTCGGTCTTATACTCAACCAGAGGATCGCGCTGACCAAAACCACGAAGACCAATACCGGTCTTTAGGTAATCCATCTCCTGGAGGTATGCCATCCAACGAGTATCAATGACGCGAAGCATTACCTGAGCAGCAAGCTCACGCATGACCTCTTCACCGAGCTTTTGGGTCTTCTCGTCAAATGCATTCTGAACAAATGCGGTGACATCCTCTTCAAGCTGCTCAAACTTGGTATCCTCGGTAAACTCTGGAAGATCAGTCTTACCAGTAAGTTCAGTGAGCCACTTCTCAAGACCCTCAAGATCCCACTCGTCAGCATCTCCGTAGCAGAACTCCTCGCAAATGCGCTGAGTAGTAGAAGCAGTGACTGTCTCGATGAGCTCCATAAGATCCTTGCCGTCAAGAATCTTGTTTCTCTCTGCATAAATGACCTGACGCTGTTTGTTCATAACATCGTCGTAATCAAGGACGTTCTTACGCATTGCAAAGTTGACTTCCTCAACCTTGCGCTGGGCGCCCTCGACAAGCTTGGTAACAATCTTTGCCTTAATTGGCATATCGTCAGGAAGCTCATAGCGCTGCATCATTGCTGCAACGCCATCCATGCGATCTCCACCAAAGCGGCGCATCAAATCATCTTCAAGAGAAAGGTAGAACTGGGTCTGACCAGGGTCTCCCTGACGACCTGAACGACCACGAAGCTGATTGTCAATACGACGACTCTCATGACGCTCGGTACCAATAACGCATAAACCACCCGCAGCAGTTACTGCCTCACGCTCAGTAGCGCAGATTTCCTTTGCTTCTTTGCGTGCAGCTTCTTTTTGCTCCTGAGTAGCCTCAGCTGGCTCAATTCCCTGGTTACGAAGGATATCTTCAGCCATGACATCTGGGTTGCCACCCAAAAGAATATCGGTACCACGACCTGCCATGTTGGTTGCAATAGTAACTGCACCCTCACGACCAGCCTGAGCAATAATCTGTGCCTCACGCTCATGGAACTTAGCGTTCAGAACGTTATGTTTAATGCCGCGTTTAGACAGAATGCGAGAAATACGCTCGGAGTTGTCAATGGAAACGGTACCAACAAGTACTGGCTGACCATTCTGATGACGCTCTTCAACGTCTCTTACGACAGCTTCAAACTTAGCGTCAATAGTACGATAGACCAGGTCATCGAGGTCTTCACGCTTAACCGGACGGTTAGGTGGAATAACCTGAACAGGAACGTGATAAACCTCGCGGAACTCTGCGTCCTCGGTCATTGCAGTACCGGTCATACCGGAGAGCTTGTCGTACATGAGGAAGTAGTTCTGAAGGGTGATAGTTGCCAAAGTCTGGTTTTCTTCACGTACCTGAACGTTCTCTTTTGCCTCAATTGCCTGGTGAAGACCCTCAGAATAACGACGGCCTTCCATGATACGACCAGTAAACTCATCAACAATCTTTACTTCGCCATCAATGACAACGTACTGCTGGTCACGATGGAACATATACTCAGCCTTCAGCGCCTGCTGAAGGTGATTGACTAACTGGCCAGTCTCATCGTTGTAGATATCGTCAATGTTGAGAGCACGCTCGACCTTCTCGAGACCTATCTCTGTTGTTGCAATGGTGTGCTTTGCCTCATCCATCTCAAAGTCAACATCTGGAGTTAATCCGCGAACTGCCTTTGCAAAATCCTTATAGGTACCTGCGGATTTAGTGCCAGCACCAGAAATAATCAGAGGAGTACGAGCCTCATCGATAAGGATGGAGTCAACCTCGTCGACGATGGCGTAGTGGTGTCCACGCTGAACACGCATCTCTGGGCGAGTAACCATGTTGTCGCGCAGGTAGTCAAAGCCAAACTCTGAGTTTGTACCATACGTAATATCTGCCTCATATGCAGGCTTTTTAAGGCTCAGGCGCATGCCGTTCTGCAGAAGGCCAACACTGATGCCCAAGAACTTGTAAATGGTGCCCATCCACTCACTGTCTCGTTTAGCCAGGTAGTCATTGACCGTAACGATGTGAACGCCTTCGCCGCTCAGTGCGTTAAGGTAACCAGCAAGGGTGGAGACAAGCGTCTTACCTTCACCGGTCTTCATCTCTGCGATAGTGCCCTTGTGAAGCGCGATACCACCGATGAGCTGGACATCAAAGTGACGCTGACCAATAGTTCTTACTGACGCCTCACGTACCGTCGCAAAAGCCTCTGGGAGAAGATCGTCTAGACTTTCTCCTTCGGCATAACGAGCCTTGAACTTCTCGGTCTGAGCCTGAAGCTCTTCATCGCTCATTTCCTGCATTGTTGGCTCAAGCGCATTGATCTTATCGACAATACGCTGATATGCTTTGAGGTCCTTGTCAGCGCCAAAGGACAGAATCTTAGAGAGGAAATTAGGCATAGCTTTTTCCTTGACGTCGGGCATCTATCTTCGGTTGATAGACACAGTATTCAACTTATATATCATACCCCGTCTAACTGCTTGAATCACACTACATGGCGTCGTAAAATCCCAATTTCGTTATTTCTCCACCACTAGTTTCTATTGATTCTTTTCCCTTTTCTGCACCTGCAATCATCCTGAGCTGTTTAGACGGCATTTTTCTACGCTTCATAACGTATTTCTGCACATACAAATCGTAGTAATGCTGCGCATCCTGCGCCCGACCACATTTTCTCAGCGCCTGAATGAGTGCCATAAGTGTGTCCTCTCGCATATCATCAACAAGGTAGGCGAGCTCTGCAAAATGCACCGCAAGCGTATAGTGGGTAATTCTCAAAGCAGCCGCCGAAGCCGTTACCATGGTATCTATGTATTGATCTCTCAGGGCAACACGAATGGGATCTGCAAACCTAAAGCATTCATCCTCAGGAAGATACAAATCCCCTTGGTACAGTTCTTCCGCCTGCTTAGCCAGATGCACTATGTCTTCATCACTGTTCGATGACGCCACGCTCTTTGCTAATCGCGTAAAAATATCAATATCTACGGTCACCTGCTGGGGATTAAAACCAAGTGTCTTTTCAATCCGAGATGCTTCCAAAGGCTCACAATCTGTCTGAATCTCCTGGACCTCTTTGCGAATAACTCGAGTTGCTTGATACAGGCGTTCTTGCCAATGTGTCTGATCAGCCTCCGGCCAAATCTGCTGCGCAATCTGCGACCTAAAGCTCATATGATTGTGGGCAAGCGCAAGATACACAAGCAGCGCCTTTGCCGATCGATAGGCAATTTTTCTGCCAGCAATCTCCTCTCCTTGAACCGACAAACTAAATCTGCCGAGAAGAGCAAGGTAAACTCCTGGGTGAGCGTTATTTACCTTCTCTACGTGCAGGCTCTTCAGAGCGGAGTCTTCAGTCCAAGAATCCCCCGCTCCTTGCCGAGATACTCTCCATTTTGTTATGTCTCGTTTTCCCTCATTTGAACGTAGGTAATGGAGCCATTCTTCTGGCATTTCTCGTTCTAAGCACTGCTGAAATTCAGAGTCATCAGACAGAAGTGCTCTCACAAGCCACATGGCATTTTCTGGAACTCCATACTCAACCGCATCCAGCCAAACGGGAGCATGTCCGTTTACACTCTTAAAGAGAGCTTTATATATTGTTCTACATGCAGCTTTTAGCGATGGATGGGTAATTGTCTCAAGGCTCTTCTCCGTAGGTTTAACGCCTAAGAAAAATCCCGCAATATCTTCAATGATCTTTCCGACTTGCACCACATATAGTGAATCCCATTCCCTACTCAGCAGCACCGCTCTTCTCGCCTGGAGCTGCGCTTTGGGATATGCTCTGCTTCTGAGGCTGAGAAGAGCTCCAATAAGAAGCGCAGGCACTTGAATCATACGATTACCCTGCAGTTCTGCTTGGCTGATGAGCTGCTCAGTATCGTATAAGTCTCCCACAGAAGAGCTTTTTTCAAAAAGGTAGCGAACGCATTTAAGTAGCCCTACAGACCCCTTCACGCCTCCGGCCTCACCTTCTTGTAAAAAGGAGAGCGAGTCTGAGGTGCGCGTATCAAATTCTTTTTGATATACACCCAGCAATGCGTAAAGCAATTCCACGTCAACAGCTTGAATTGACGAGGTTATTGATGCAGCTTTCTCATACTGCTGCTCAAGAAGCAGTAGCTGAAGGGCATACTTAAAATTTCCTTGCAAAGCTAAATCAATTGCGCGTTTATGTAGAGCAATTTTCTTCTCTAACGGACCCAGCTCAAGGTCTTCCTTCAAAGGTGGCAGAGGCTTTTGCAAAATCAACTTCAGTAAAGTCATATATGCCGTTTGCTTAAGAAATCCGTTAAATGAAGTGAGATTTTTGAGTGCCCTATCAGCATCTTTAGTATTCATCGGCCCCTTAGCAGTAGACAGCGAATCCACCATTCCCTTAGCAGCTTTTTTACTTGAGTTATCGAGCGTACAGTCAGAATGCGTAGCGGTGAGCGCATTATCTACCAGCTCAATATATCCAGCATCTGCAAATTCCGCTGCATGAGAAAGAACAATTTCCCAGATAATCTCTTCTCTAACCAGTGAGCTCACAAACGCAGCCTTAGAGAAATCTTCTCTATCGATCAGCAGGGCTATAGCTTTCAGAACAAGCTTTTCATGCTTACTCGCTAGAGCCACAAGCTCCTGTTTATTAAAGTTCAACACATCAAATCTTGTAGCATGAATACACGAGAAACGCCTAGTTTCTACATGCACGCCAAAGAAAGGCGCATCTTGCTCTATCTTGGCCAAATACTCAAGATCAACTTGTCCGCATATACGGCTCAAATCATCAAATGAGCCAACACCGAGCAACATCATGCCCAGTCTGAGCCTAAGTTCCTCAATGCCAAGCGAACTTCTGAGCATATACGATGCAACGCAAGCAAGACTAGTTAGATACGTAATTGGCACATCCGCATCTCCATGCTCACAAAATGTAACTGGCAAAGAGTAAACAAGCGTTGGAATACCGCGAGTCAATCTCATATTAGTCAAAATTGATTGTTCAGAATTATCTATTCCAGGCATAAACGTGAGCAGCTCATTCTTTCCCAAAACATATACGCTAGGGACTTCGTCGATTAACTGACGAGCTTCAGGAGATAAAGAAATCGCAACAAGACAGCCAGCCATGCGAAGGCGCGCAATTGATTTAACCTGGCGAGCAACAAAATACTCGTCAGACGGAGGAAAATCATCAATAAGAACTAACCTTTTAACCACCTTTGATTTCTTAGCATTGCAGATAGATGTGCTTTTCTTAGTAAGAATCTGAGTTGCCTCTTTAGCCGACAAACTAGAAAGAGAGATTTCATACACAGTCCATCCGTGTGACTGCGCATAATCCGCCAACTCACGCAAAAACATAGTCTTGCCCATGCAGGGCTCTGCACAAAGCGCGAGCGGCCTATTGGTCTTTTCCATTGTTCTGAGGAAGTGCTGAGGTGGAACTACCCTGCTATAGTCACCCATCACATGGCGAGAAGACCCACCGAGCAGCGACTCTGTTCCAGCAGTTTCTCTGTTTTCTGACTCCATAAAACCTCTCCTTACTGTTCAAACACTCAAGCGCTACATGCGCTCTAACATTTCTCGTCTCAAAATTTGGTGTGGGATAAATAATCAAGCCAAATTTGTCAGAAAGTGAGAAGGTTTAGGTGAACGGTAGGTGAAATATGGTCAGATTCATGACAGATTAGTAACAAAATATACACAGAAATGCACAAATGTTAAAATAAGATAACATTAAATGGTAAAAATTATCTTCCGTGAACGGTATTTAATTAAGAAAATTATGTAAAAATTGTGATACACAATAAATATATAATACGTAATAAATATGGATTTTTAGTAAAAATTTTTATGCTATTTTCGAATATTTTTCAACCAAAAAAGAGGACCCCACAAAAGTGAGATCCTCTCGACATAAAAATGCCCCTTGTTGGTCAGCGACGTCCTGCTCTCCCACGGACTTACTCCGCAGTACCATCGGCGCTCGGGGGCTTAACTTCTGGGTTCGGAATGGGACCAGGTGTGCCTCCCCTGCCATGGTCGCTGACCAACAAGGGGTATTCTTGTTTCATGAGGGTTTTCTCACGTGCCCTGAGGGCCGCACAGTGTGACGTTAAATTCAAAGGCTTCAAAAATCACGCATCAGTTCAAAATATAGTAAAGAAAAGAAGAGCTCGACCGATTAGTAATGCTCGACTGAATGCCTTACAGCACTTACATCTGCATCCTATCAACCTCGTAGTCTACAAGGGGTCTTACCGAAAGGAAAACTCATCTTGGGATGGGCTTCCCGCTTAGATGCTTTCAGCGGTTATCCCGACCGGACTCAGCTACCGGGCAATGCTATTGGTTAACAACCCGTACACCGGAGGTCCGTCCACCCCGGTCCTCTCGTACTAGGGGCAGCCTCCCTCAATTTTCCTACGCCCACAGAGGATAGGGACCGAACTGTCTCACGACGTTCTGAACCCAGCTCGCGTACC
>CALIAD010000089.1 GCA_938041635.1 uncultured Atopobium sp. | reverse complement strand
ACGTTTTTGAACTCAATCATGACAACCCTCCTTCATTTGAAAAAGAGGTCCCAGCAAAAAGCCAGGACCTCTTTAGATTCACTTTGACAGAAGTTACTCTGCAGCCTCTTCGGTCTGCTCGGTCTCCTCTGCTGGAGCCTCGGTCTCCTCTTCCTTTACTGGAGCAGGAGCAACCTTGGTTGCCTTAGCCTTCTTGTTAGAAGCCTTTGGCTGAACTGGCTCGGTAACAAGCTCAAGGATAACAACCTCAGAAGCGTCGCCCTTACGAGGACCAAGCTTCATGATACGGGTGTAACCGCCGTTGCGGTCAGCCCACATACCCTGAGCAGCCTTGTCAAATACCTCACGGACAAGCTCTGCGTTACCAACCTTGGCCATAGCAAGACGACGAGCGTGAAGGTCGCCGCGCTTTGCCCAAGTGATGACCTTGTCGACCTCGCCGCGAACTGCCTTAGCGCGGACGTCAAGAGTCTTAATACGATCGTTAGTGAAAAGGGCTTGGATCAGGCTCTTCTTGATGGCCTTGGTGTGGCTAGCATCAGTACCAAGCTTCATGCCCCTCTTCTTATTGTGCCTCATAATTTACATTCTCCTATGCGTGACAAGGCGCGACTAAGCCTTAAGGGACAGGCCCATGCTCTCGAGCTTTTCCTTGACTTCTTCAATAGACTTAACACCAAAGTTTCTGATGTTGAGAAGATCGTTCTCAGAGAAATCAACGAGCTGACGGACAGAATGAATTCCTGCACGCTTGAGGCAGTTATAAGAACGGACGGAAAGGTCCAGATCCTCAACCTGCTTCTCAAGCTCGGAATCGTCCTCGACGTCTGCCTTAGCAAAAATCGAAGCCTCTTCCTGAGTCTCGTCAAAATCAGTAAGTCCCATGAATGCGCTCATGTGCTGGTTAATGATGTTTGCAGCCTCAACGACAGCCTCGCGAGGGCTGATTGCACCATTGGTCTCAACCTCAAGCACCAGACGATCATAGTCGGTGTGACGGCCAACACGGCAAGGCTCAACAGCCTTAGCGCAGCGGCGAACTGGCGAGAAGATCGAGTCAACGTGAATGAATCCAATTGGATCGCTCTCACGCTCGTTATCCTCACCGGAAACATAACCGCGACCATTACCAAGGCGAAGTCTCATGGAAAGATGAGCTCCCTCAGCAAGAGTGCAAATGTGCTGAGCTGGGTTAACCAGCTCATAGCCCATAGGAACATCAAGATCAGCACCAGTGACTGTGCAAGGACCATCAACAGAGATAGAAGCCTCAGCCTCATCAGAGTTGTTGGTGTTGCGGAAAACTAGGCCCTTAACGTTCAGAACGATGTCAGTAACGTCCTCATAGACGCCTTCAACCGTAGTGAACTCATGCTGAACGCCATCAATCTGGATGGCCTCAACCGCAGCTCCCTCAAGAGAGGAAAGCAGTACGCGGCGGAGGGAGTTGCCAAGCGTGTCACCATAGCCACGCTCAAGCGGCTCTACGCTCACACGAGCGACGTTTGCGCCGATTTCATCTACCGACACATTTGGTCGGATAAATTCGGACATTGCTACCTCCAAAACGGGTCGGGCTTACTTGGAGTAGAGCTCGACGATCAGCTGTGCGTCAATCTCAAGGTCGATCTGATCGCGGGTTGGAAGCTGAAGAACAGTGCCCTGCAGCTTCTCAATGTCAACCTCAAGCCATGCAGGAACTGCCATGTGCTCGGAGGAAATGAGAGCTTCCTTGATTGGAAGAAGATCCTTTGCCTTGGAAGCAACAGCGATAACATCGCCGCTCTTTACGCGATAAGAAGGAATGTCAACGCGCTGACCGTTAACGGTGATGTGACCGTGACGGACAGTCTGACGAGCCTCTTTACGTGTACGAGCAAAGCCAAGGCGGAAGATGACGTTATCAAGACGAGTCTCAAGGATGCTCATCAGGTTGTCACCAGTAATGCCTGGGTTCTTCTTAGCCATCTCATAGTAACCGTGGAACTGGTTCTCAAGGACGCCGTAAATGAACTTAGCCTTCTGCTTCTCACGGAGCTGCATACCGTACTCGCTCTCCTGGCGACGACGGCGACGTGGCTCACGGTTAGAAGTCTTATTGATCCCCATCACAACGGGATCGATGCCAAGCTGACGACATCTTTTAAGGACCGGGGTCCTATCAATTGCCATTTGCTTGTCCTTTCGTGCTAGTTGCGACGGCGCTTTTTAGGACGGCAGCCGTTGTGTGCAATAGGTGTCTTATCCTGAATACCCGAAACCTCGAGGCCTGCTGCCTGAAGGGAACGGATTGCGGTCTCGCGACCAGAGCCTGGGCCCTTAACAAAAACAGCTACCTTGTGGAGACCGTGCTCCATTGCTGCCTTTGCTGCTGCCTCTGCTGCAAGCTGTGCAGCAAAAGGAGTGGACTTACGAGAGCCCTTGAAGCCGACGGTACCACCGGACTGCCAGGAAATTACATTACCCTGGGGATCGGAAATAGAGACAATCGTGTTATTGAATGTGCTCTTGATGTGGGCCTGGCCCACTGCAATGTTTTTACGCTCGGAGCGGCGGACGCGTGTAGTGCGAGCGTTCTTTTTCTGTGCCATTAGCTACTCCTCGCCTACTTCTTCTTGCCGCCCACCTGACGCTTCTTACCCTTACGAGTACGAGCGTTAGTGTGGGTACGCTGACCGTGGACAGGGAGGCCCTTGCGGTGACGGAGGCCGCGGTAGCAGCCAATCTCCATCAGGCGGGCAACATTTTGACGCACCTCGCGGCGAAGATCGCCCTCGGTGGTGTAATTTGCGTCAATAAAGTCACGAATCTTGGTGACTTCTTCCTCTGTGAGGTCCTTGACGCGAGTATTTACATCGATACCAGTCTCGTTGCAAATCTTGGTTGCACGAGTCTGACCAATGCCGTAAAGATAGGTGAGTCCGACCTCAACACGCTTATCGCGTGGCAGGTCGACGCCGTTAATACGGGCCAACTTGGTGCTCCTTCCTTAGCCCTGACGCTGCTTGTGGCGCGGGTTCTCGCAAATCACGTAAACCTTACCGTGGCGACGGATGACTTTGCACTTGTCGCACATCTTCTTTACCGAAGGACGTACCTTCATTTGTCTTCCTTTCGGTTCTGCTGATACGAACTATATACTCGCCCAGCCGCTGGCGTGAAATACCGACTGTACTTACGTACATGTGCCCTTGCGACGTGCACAAAGACACAGATAGCCTCATGCATAACACAAGGCTTTTGCATTACTTACTTATAACGGTAGGTAATGCGACCCCTGGTAAGATCGTAAGGAGAAATCTCTACTACAACCTTGTCACCAGGGAGAATTCGAATATAGTTCATTCGAATCTTACCTGAGATGGTGCAAAGGATGGTCTTGCCGTTCTCTAACTCAACGTTAAACATAGCGTTTGGCAGGGGTTCTAGTACCTTGCCTTCAAGCTCAATCGCGTCTTGTTTAGCCAACTTTCATCCTCTCGACACATCGACAGCGGTTATCAATAATACATAAAAATGTGCCACTCGTCTATCACTTATTTTTTCAACACAATTAGATAGCGAGAAGAACAATGTGTGTGTTACTCAAGACCGCCTTGCATCTCGCACCATGGACCAACTTCATCTTCTGAAACGATAACGGGACCATCGGCAGTAATAGCAACCGTGTTCTCATAATGTGCTGATGGCAGGCCATCATCGGTAACAACGGTCCAACCATTTTCAAGAACAGTGCAATCGTAGGTACCCATAGCAATCATAGGCTCAATTGCAATTACCATTCCCTCACGAAGAACAATACCGTTACCTGCACGACCATAGTTTCTGACCTCTGGGTCCTCGTGAAGATTGCGACCAATACCATGTCCAACAAAATCACGAATAACGCCATAGCCGTTATCCTCAGCAAGCTTCTGAACTGCATGTCCAACATCGCCAAGGCGAGCACCAGGAACTGCAGCTGCAATACCTGCCTTAAGGCAGTCACGCGTAACCTCACAAAGTGCCTGGGTTTTCTCGTCAACTGTTCCGCAGTAGAACGTCCAAGCGTTATCTCCTGCCCAACCGTTAACGGTAGCACCCGTGTCAATGGTCAGAATATCGCCATCTTGCAAAATGACGTTAGCTGATGGAATACCGTGAACAATCTGCTCGTTAATAGAAGAGCAAACAGATCCAGGGAATCCACCGTAGCCTTTAAAGGTAGGGGTTCCGCCATGAAGTCTAATAAAAGCTTCAACAGCGCGGTCAATCTCGAGCGTTGAAACACCAGGTCTAATCATGGATCCAGCACGACGAAGGGCTGCCTTAGAAAGGGCGCCCGACACCTTCATTGCCTCGATTTGTTCAGGTGTTTTTATCGTAATCATAGTGCGAGGAGTGTCTTTACGTCGGCGAATACCTCGTCAACAGGACGATCTCCGTTGACCTCCTTCAGAATTCCATGTCCTTTGTAGTACTCAATCAAAGGAGAAGTCTGGTTCTCGTACACATCAAGACGCTTACGAATAGTCTCTGGCTTATCGTCATCACGCTGATACATCTCACCAGAGCAATTTGGGCAAGTCTCTGTACCAGCTGGTGCAGTGTAACCACACTCTTTGCAGGTGCGACGAGAAGAAAGACGCTCAACAATAACCTCTGGCTCAACAGCAACAAGCAGCGCTGCATCAAGCTTGAGACCCATGTTCTGAAGCTCAGAATCAAGAGTTACTGCCTGGGCGGTGTTGCGTGGGAAGCCGTCAAGAATGAAGCCTGCTTTTGCGTCATCTGCAGAAAGACGCTCTTTTACCAGGTCAATGACAAGCTGATCTGGAACAAGCTGACCAGCATCCATATACTCTTTAGCCTTAATGCCAAGCTCAGACTGAGCTTTAACAGCAGCACGAAGAAGGTCACCGGTTGAGATGTGAGCAAGTCCATACTCTGCAACGAGCTTCTGAGCCTGTGTACCCTTGCCAGCGCCAGGTGCGCCGAGAAGAACAATGTTCATGCTTCGCCTTCCTTTCAAATAATAAAAGAGGCCTGTTTCCAGGCCCCTTTATGCTACTTACTAAGAACTACTTAAAGAAGCCCTCATAGTTGTGCATCTTAAGGTGGGACTCAATGGAAGAGAGTGTATCCATTGCAACACCGACCATAATCAGGACGGAAGTTCCACCAAACGCCTGTATCAACGAATCTCCCGTGAACCAGAAAATAATGGTTGGGACGATTGCAAGAACTGCCATAAAGATAGCACCGGGGAGGGTGACTCTGTCAATAACAGTCTTGATGTACGTTGATGTAGCAGTTCCTGGACGAACACCAGGGATAAAGCCACCCTGCTTCTTAAGCTGGTCTGCTGTCTCCTCTGGATTGAACACCATTGAGGTGTAGAAGTATGCAAAGAAGACAATGAACATAACTGAGAGAACCCAGTTAACCCATCCAGAAGAAAGTGAAGTAGCAAGATTTTGAATCCACTCTACTCCTGGGAAGAACACAGCAACCTGAGCAGGAAGGTACAGGATTGCAGATGCAAAGATGATTGGTACAACGCCTGCAGTGTTTACCTTAATTGGAAGGTACGTTGACTGACCACCCATCATACGACGACCAACAACGCGCTTGGCATAGTTGATAGGAATACGACGCTGACCACGCTCAATGTAAACAATGAGCGGAATAATAGCGAGCATAACCACAACAGTAACAACGGTAAGAATAATATTTCCGCGAGTAGTTACTGAAGAAATAAGGGCTTTTGGAAGTCCAGCCATGATGTTTGCAAAGATGATAAGACTCATTCCGTTGCCAACACCCTGCTGAGTAATAACCTCACCGAGCCACATAATAATGATGGCACCAACTAGCATGGTAAAGACTACCAGGAAGTTTTCAAGTGCCTCAGGCACGCCCTCCATAGATGCAAAAGATACACCATAGCTCTTAAACAAGAACAGGTAACCAACTGCATTGAGCAGAGCCAAGCCAACCGTAAGATAACGCGTGTACTGCGTAATCTTACGCTGGCCGCTCTCACCATCTTTAGCAAGCTCGCCAAGAGATGGAATAACGGACTGCATCATCTGGAAGATGATCTGAGCCGTAATGTAAGGCATGATGCCCAGACTGAAAACAGACATGCGAGAAAGAGCGCCACCCGAAAATAGGTTAAGCACGGCCATTGCGCCATTCTGAGAAAGACCGTTCTGATAAACAGAAAGCATCTGCTGGAATGGAGCACCGGGCACAGGAAGATATGCACCAAAACGGTACAGAAGAAGAATCAGTACCGTAAGGAGAATCTTTCCCCTTAGTTCCGGAACACGAAATGCGTTGGCGATTCCTTTACTCACTACTCGGCCTCAACCTTTCCACCGGCCGCCTCGATCTTAGCCTTTGCGGAGGCGGAAACCTTGTCGACCTTAACAGTAAGCTTCTTAGAAAGCTCGCCGTCACCCAGGACCTTGACTGGGATGAAGTTGTACTTGATAACTCCCTTAGCAACCAGAGCCTCTGCGTCTACGGTCTCGCCGTCTGCAAAGAGTGCATTCAGACGAGCAACGTTAACTGGAGCGTACTCGACACGGTTGTGGTTAGTGAAACCAGGAAGCTTAGGAAGACGCATAGCCAGTGGCTGCTGTCCACCCTCGAAGCCAGCGCCCTTACCGCCACCAGAGCGGGAGAGCTGACCATTCATACCGCGGCCGGCAAAAGTACCATTGCCTGAAGAATTACCGCGACCTACGCGCTTACGATTTTTGCGCGAACCCACTGCGGGGCGAAGATCATTGAGCTGCATTATTACTACCTCTAGTTCTCTTCAACCTCGACAAGGTGCTTAACCTTGAAGATCATTCCACGAATGCTTGGGTTGTCAGGCTGCTCGACGGTATCGCCGATCTTGTGGAGGCCGAGGGCCTTCACCGTAGCAGTCTGGTCCTTCTTGACGCCTGCGACAGCGCCACGGACAAGCTTGATGCTAAGGTTCTTAGCCATCGTTAGTTCTCCTTTCCGACGAACATATCGCCGACGGTTAGGCCACGACGCTCAGCTGCTTCTTCTGGGCTGGAAAGCTCCTTCAGACCCTCAGCTGCTGCCTTAATCATGTTCAGAGCGTTGTCGGTACCAAGGGACTTAGAAAGTACATTGGTAATACCTGCAAGCTCGAAGAGTGGACGAATAGGACCGCCAGCAATAACACCAGTACCCTCGAATGCAGGCTTAATAAGAACAGAACCTGCACCGTAGTGACCAGTGACTGCGTGTGGTACGGAACCAGTCTCGGTCAGTGGGACCTTGAACATGTTCCTCTTTGCGTCCTCGACGCCCTTCTGAATTGCCAGAGGTACCTCAGCGGAACGACCCTGGCCAATACCAACGTTACCCTTACCGTCGCCAACGACTACCAGAGCAACGAGTGACATACGGCGGCCACCCTTGACGGTCTTGGAAACGCGGTGAATATAAACGACGCGCTCCTGAAGATCCGTATCCTGCTGGCGCTTACGATCACGTGCCATTGAATCCTCCTAGAACTTCAGGCCCGCGTTGCGGGCGCCATCTGCCAAAGCCTTGACGCGGCCGTGATAGAGACGGCCACCACGGTCAAAAGTGACCTCAGTGACGTTCTTCTCGGCAGCGCGCTTACCGATAAGCTCACCTACGAACTCAGCTGCCTCCTTGTTGGAGCCAACCTTGCCAGTAGAACGGAACTCTGGGTCAAGCGTAGAGGCAGAGCAGAGAGTTCTTCCAGAAGCGTCGTCAATAAGCTGTGCATAAATGTTTGCGTTTGTGCGGTGAACTGCAAGACGCGGACGCTCAGGTGTACCAAAGACCTTGGCACGTACGCGGCGCTTGCGGCGTTCAAGACCCGCCTTTTTCGCCTGCTGCTTGTTCATTCCTTCTCCTTAGAGACATGCCATCACCTAACGGGGTGATGGTCTTTTAGCCTAAAAGTAGGGTTGCTTTACTTAGCAGCCTTACCGAGCTTCCTGCGGATGTGCTCACCTTCGTAGTGAATGCCCTTGCCCTTGTAAGGCTCTGGTGGACGCTTCATACGAATCTCAGCTGCAACCTGGCCGACCTTCTCCTTAGAAATACCCTTAACAGTAAGGTGAGTGTTATCAGGTACCTCAAAGCTAATGCCCTCAGGTGCAACATAGAGAACTGGGTGAGAATAACCAAGGGAAAGGTCAAGATCCTTGCCCTTAAGTGCTACACGGTAACCAACGCCGGTGAGCTCGAGCTTCTTCTCGAAGCCCTCAGAGACACCAACAACCATGTTGTGGATAAGGGTACGGACAAGACCCTGCTGAGCATTGGACTCAGTGGACTCGTCAACGCGAGTAACAAGAATCTCCTCGCCCTCCTGAGCGATAGCAACCAGCTCAGAGAAAGTACGAGTCAGCTCGCCCTTAGAACCCTTAACGGTAACGGTGGTGTTATCAACTGTCACAGTGACTCCAGCAGGAATCTGGACAGGCTTCTTACCAATACGAGACACGGCTGTCTCCTTTCATTCCTGTCAGATTTACCAAACGTAAGCGATGACCTCGCCGCCAACGCCGTTCTTACGAGCGTCGCGGTCGCACATCATGCCCTTAGAAGTGGAAACCACTGCAGTACCAAGACCACCAAGAACGCGTGGAAGCTTCTCAGCGGTGGAGTAAATGCGCAGACCAGGCTTGGAAATACGACGAATGCCGCGGATAACCTTAGCGCGCTTCTTACCATACTTAAGGGTGATGTGAAGAGTCTTCTGAGGCTTAGTATCCTCAACGGTGTAACCCTCGACATAGCCCTCTTCGGTGATGACGCGAGCAATCTCAACGAGCACCTTGCTCGATGGCATGGATACGGAATCCTTGCCAGCTGAGTTTGCGTTACGAATACGCGTCAGCATGTCTGAAATGGGATCGGTAATTTTCATTTGATCCTTCTCCTTCGTTAATGATGAAACTGCGTGTCTGGTTCATCTACACCCGTGGCGCAGATGCCTTGACGCCAGAGCCCTGAGTCCTACCAGCTTGCCTTGCGGACACCAGGAAGCTCGCCCTTGCTCGCTAGCTCACGGAAGCACACACGGCACAGACCAAACTTGCGGTAAACGGAGTGGGGACGTCCACAACGCTGGCAACGGTTCTGTGTGCGCGTAGAGTACTTCGGCTCACGCGAGGCTTTGACGATCATCGAAGTCTTAGCCACAAATCCTCCTTCAAAATGCAACTTGGCGAACGCCAAGATGACTTCAAACAATAGTGCTGGTGACTATGTCACCCGGCATCGAAGATGCCAACAGGAATGCGCTTAATTTAAGCGCAGGTAAAAGTTAGTCCTGCTTGAATGGGAAGTGGAAGGCGTCGAGAAGTGCCTTACCCTCCTCGTTGGTGTTAGCAGTGGTGACAATGGTGATGTCCATACCACGGGTGTGGTCCATCTTGTCAAAGTCAATCTCTGGGAAGATGAGCTGCTCGGTTACGCCCATGGAGAAGTTACCACGGCCGTCGAAGCTCTTAGCAGAGATACCACGGAAGTCGCGGATACGAGGAATTGCAACTGCGATCAGACGATCCAGGAACTCCCACATACGATCGCCACGAAGGGTAACTTTAGCGCCGATTGGCATACCCTGGCGAAGCTTAAAGGTTGCGATAGACTTGCGAGCGTGTGTAACGAGTGGCTGCTGACCAGTAATGGTACGGAGGTCGTTTACAGCGCCGTCAATTGCCTTAGCGTCTGTAGCTGCCTCGCCAACACCCATGTTGGCAACAATCTTCTCAAACTTAGGAATCTGGTTAACGTTGGTGTAACCAAATTTCTCCTTCAGAGCATCACGCACGGATGCGTAGTAAAGCTCTTTAAGGCGAGGTGTGTACTTCTCGTCTGCCATGGTTTCTCCTTAACTCTTGGGGTTTTAAGTGCGGGGATCGCCTCACACCTCCTAGTTTGGCAAACTAGGAGCCATCTGCATCCTCGAGACATACGTGTCCCATAGAAAGACGCAATGAACAATATTAGACCTTATTGAGCAAAAATGGGGCGAGAATTTCAAGCTAGCTGATATTTTTTCATGTCATCACACGACTTACACAACACCGCACTTCTCGCCCAAAAAGAAAACCCCGCTATCTGATGATAACGGGGTTTGAAGTAGCTCTGAGATGTTTCTACAATGCGAGAAACACGTATAACTTAGAGCTCAGCGCCTGACTTCTTGGAGACGCGGACCTTAGTGCCGTCCTCCTTGATCAGGTAGCCAACGCGAGTTGGCTTGTCGGTCTTAGGGTCGATAAGAGCAACATTGGAAGCGTCGATTGCTGCCTCTGCCTCAACGATGCCACCCTGCTGGTTAGCTGCGTTTGGCTTGACATGGCGCTTTGCAATTGCAACGCCCTCAACGACAACCTTGTTCTTCTCTGGATATACGCGAAGTACCTCGCCGCGCTTACCCTTGTCCTTACCAGTGAGGACCTCGACCTTGTCGCCCTTCTTGATCTTCATCTTAGGCATGTCGTTCCTCCTTAAAGGGTCTCAGGTGCAAGTGAGACAATCTTCATGTACTTGTGGTCGCGCAGCTCGCGAGCGACTGGTCCAAAGATACGAGTACCCTTGGGCTCACCCTCTTTGTTAACAAGAACGCATGCGTTCTGGTCAAAGCGGATGTAGCTACCGTCCTTGCGACGGGTGTCCTTAGCGGTACGAACGATGACGCAGCGAACAATGTCGCCCTTCTTCACCGAACCACCTGGAGTAGCCTCCTGGACAGCGCCAATGATGACGTCGGCAAGGCCGGCGTAACGACGCTTGGAGCCACCAAGGACCTTGACGCACTTTACGCGCCTTGCGCCGCTGTTGTCAGCGACGTTGAGAATGGTCTCCATCTGAATCATGTGACGTTCCTCCGGAACCTAATTTCTCAGAGGTGCGCGTATTTGCGCACATGAGAAATAATGATAGATACAAAACTAGGTTGAGCTAAAAGCTGTTTCCTAGGTGCTAATTACTTAGCGCGCTCAACGATCTCTGCGAGACGCCAACGCTTGGTCTTGGAAAGAGGACGAGTCTCCATGACGCGGACGGTATCGCCCAGACCAGCCTCGTTGTTCTCATCGTGAACGTGAAGCTTCTTGCCGATGGTCATCATCTTGCCATACTTAGGGTGGTGCTTACGGTACGTAATCTCTACCGTAATCGTCTTCTCGCCAGAGATGGAGACGACGAGTCCGGTACGAACCTTACGCGCATTTCTGCTTTCGGTCTCTGCCATAACTTATCTCCTGCGATCTAGTTCTGCTCTGCGGATGCTTCCGCAGCAATTTGACGGGTGCGCATCTCGGTCTGAACGCGAGCAATGTCACGCTTAACAGCCTTGACACGAGCGGTGTTGTCCAGCTGGCTGGTTGCCATCTGGAAACGAAGATTAAAGAGCTCTGCGCGGCCTTCCTCGAGTTTCTTAGCGAGGTCTGCATCGCTCATAGCCTTGATTTCGGTGTACTTCATTAGTTCTCACCGTCCTGATCGGCCTTGGAGACAATCTTGGTCTTAATTGGAAGCTTGTGCTGAGCAAGACGAAGAGCCTCACGAGCAACTTCCTCTGGTACGCCATCAATCTCGAACATGATACGACCAGGCTTAACAACTGCTACCCACTCTTCTGGGTTACCCTTACCGGAACCCATGCGAGTCTCTGCAGGCTTCTTGGTGATTGGCTTATCTGGGAAGATAGTAATCCAAACCTTACCGCCACGCTTCATCTCACGGGTGAGAGCAATACGAGCAGCCTCAATCTGGCGGTTAGTAATCCAGTGAGCCTCCTCTGCACGGATGCCCCAGGAACCAAAATGCAGCTGGGTATTACCCTTTGCCTGGCCCTTCATGGAACCGCGCTGTACCTTACGGTGCAATACACGCTTTGGAGCAAGCATTAACGGCCCCTCCTCTCATTGCGAGCACGACGAGGACGAGCGGAGCCCTCAAGAGCTGGGTTAGGTGTTGGCTGTCCAGGCATCTTCTCGCCGTAATAAATCCAAACCTTGATACCAACAGCGCCCATGGTGGTGCGACCTGTAGCGGTACCATAGCCGATTGCAGCACGAAGGGTGTGCAGAGGCACGCGACCCTCACGGTACCACTCACGGCGGCCCATCTCAGCACCGTTCAGACGACCGGAGCACTGGATACGAATACCCTTAGCGCCAGCCTTACGAGCGGACTGAACAGCCTTACGCATAGCGCGACGGAAAGCGACACGCTGCTCAAGCTGCTCTGCGATGGACTGAGCAACAAGGTTTGCGTCAAGCTCAGGACGCTTAACCTCGACAACATCAACGTTGACCTGACCCTTGCCGACCTTAGCAACACGCTCAAGATCTGCACGGAGGCCGTCAATCTCTGCACCCTTCTTGCCAATGACAATACCAGGACGTGCGGAGAAAATAGTTACCTTGACCTTATCGCCAGCGCGCTCGATATCAATACGAGCAACAGCTGCCTTCTCAAGGCGCTTCTCAAGATACTTGCGGATAGCAAGATCGTTGCCGAGCTGCTCGGCGTAGTCCTTATCGGCGTACCAACGAGAACGCCAGCTCTCGGTTACACCAAGACGGAAGCCTGTAGGCTGTACTTTCTGACCCATTCCTACGCCTCCTTTCGAGGTGCAACGACAACGGTAATGTGGCTCATGCGCTTGTTAATGCGGGAAGCCGAACCCTTTGCACGAGGGCGAATACGCTTAAGCGTTGGGCCTTCGTCAACAAAAGCGGTCTTGACTACCAGGTTGTTAGCGCGGAGACCATTGTTGTTCTCAGCGTTAGCAACTGCAGAGCGCAGAACCTTAGCAACATCAGTAGCGGCAGCGCGAGTCGAGAACTGAAGAACCTCAAGGGCCTTCTCGACAGACTTACCGCGGACAAGCGCGACAACTGCGCGAGCCTTACGAGGAGCAACGCGAACATACTTAGCTGTTGCGCGAACCTCAATAGAATCGGTGTTCTTAGCCATTTACTACACTCCCCCTATTTGGCCTTGTGACCGCGGAAGGTACGGGATGGGGAGAACTCGCCCAACTTGTGACCAACCATGGACTCGGTGACGTACACAGGTACATGCTTACGACCATCGTGAACAGCGATGGTGTGACCGACCATCTCAGGGAAGATGGTTGAGGAACGTGACCAGGTCTTGATAACGTCCTTCTTGCCAGCCTCGTTCATTGCAGCGACACGCGCAAGGAGGCGAGTCTCCACAAAGGGGCCTTTTTTGAGACTTCTGCTCATTTATCTACTCCTACTCGTGTCTTACTTGGACTTACGACGGCGAATGATCAGGCGGTTAGAAGCCTTCTTCGGGTCGCGTGTCTTATAACCCTTGGTTGGCTTACCCCATGGGGTGACGGAAGGACGACCAGAAGTGTGGTTCTTACCTTCACCACCGCCGTGTGGGTGGTCAACAGGGTTCATGACAGTACCACGGACGGTAGGACGGACGCCTGCCCAACGGGAACGACCAGCCTTACCAACAACAATGTTGGAGTGCTCAGCGTTACCAACCTCGCCGATGGTTGCACGGCAGGTCAGAAGAACACGACGGAGCTCGGAGGAAGGCATACGCAGAACTGCATAGCCGTTGTCCTTACCCATGAGCTGGACGGAAGTACCAGCAGCACGTGCCATTGCAGCACCCTTGCCAGGCTGGAACTCAACTGCGTGAACAAGAGTACCTACTGGAATCTGCTCAAGAGTGGTGCAGTTACCAGGCTTGATGTCGATGTCCTTGGTACCAGAAAGAACGGTGTCACCGACGCTCAGGCCCTCTGGGCAAAGGATGTATGCCTTTGCGCCGTCTGCATAGTGCAGAAGAGCAATACGAGCGGAACGGTTAGGATCGTACTCAACAGTAGCGACCTTAGCTGGGATGTCATCCTTGCGACGCTTGAAGTCGATACGACGATACTGGCGCTTGTGGCCACCACCCTGGTGACGGGTAGTGATGCGGCCATTGTTGTTGCGGCCAGCCTTCTTTGGCAGAGGCTCGAGAAGGGACTTCTCGGGCTTATCAGTTGTAATCTCAGCAAAGTCTGAGATTGTCTGGAAGCGCCTGCCTGCGCTTGTTGGCTTTAGATGCCTAACTGCCATAAACAGTATCCCTTTCTTCTCCGTTGGCTAGCCCGCTTAAGGGAAAGTCGAGCTAACACCGGATTACCACGGTACCGCGCGTATCTACTATGCGCGGCATACGAACCCGTACCTCAAAAGAGGCACGGGAGAAAAACCTTACTCAGCAGAGTTATTACCGAAGATCTCGATAGTCTCACCAGCAGCGAGGGTAACAATAGCCTTCTTCCACTGGCGGGTCTTGCCTGCCTGCTGATAACGTACACGCTTGTTCTTTGGCTTAACAGAAAGTGTGTTTACCTTGGTGACGTGTACAGAGAAGAGCTTCTCTACAGCTGCAGCAATCTCTTCTTTACCTGCGTTACGAGCAACCTCAAAAGTGTACTTGCCCTGCTCCATCAGATCGAAAGCACGCTCTGAAACGATAGGACGAATGATGACCTCATAAGGAGAGTTCATTATGCGAGCACCTCCCCAAGCTGCTTAGCGACATCAGCGGACATAACAAGTGCGCCGTTGTCGATCAGGAAACGAGTAGTAACCTCAGAAACGCCGAAAATCGAAACCTTAGGAAGGTTGCGGAAAGAGAGGTAAGTGTTGACGTCGTCGTCTGGGACAATGACGGTAACGCGCTTACCCTCAATACCGAGGTTCTGAAGTGCAGCCTTTGCCTGCTTGGTGGAAGGCTGAGCAAACTCGAGAGAGTCAACGAGGACAAGCTCGGAGTCTGCAACCTTGCCGGAGAGGACGGACCTCATAGCAAGCTTGACCATCTTGTTGTTAATACGACGTGCGTGGGAACGAGGGGTAGGTCCAAAGATGACGCCACCACCAGTCCACTGACCAGCACGAATAGAACCCTGGCGAGCACGACCAGTACCCTTCTGACGGTAAGGCTTAACGCCACCGCCGGATACCTCGTGACGGTTCTTTGTAGAGTGGGTACCCTGACGTGCGGATGCGTCCTGGCAGACTACAACCTGGTGCACAACAGGGATGTTTGGCTCAATGCCATAGACGTCAGAGGAGAGCTCGGCGTCGCCGACCTTCTTTCCCTCTACGTTCTTAATCTCATACTTGGACATGTTGTCTCCTTGTTAGCCTAAGTGTTTGCCTAAAGGCCCTTAGGCCATGCGGACCTGGACGAGGGCATTCTTGCCGCCAGGAACAGCACCCTTGATAAGCATGAGGTTCTGCTCAGCATCAACGCGGACAAGCTTAAGGTTCTTGACCGTAACGCGCTCTGCGCCCATGTGACCATACATGTGAAGGCCCTTACGAACGCGTGCAGGGTATGCGCACTGACCAATGGAACCTGGAC
>CALIAD010000088.1 GCA_938041635.1 uncultured Atopobium sp. | reverse complement strand
ACGTTCTCCTCAACGGTTGAATAGGCGTGCCTCGAGTACAGACTGTGAGTATGAACGTCGCAAGTAATGCGCATGACGTGCTCCTTTGAATCTCAATCGACAACTCTAGTTAATCATGGCTGCCATCATGAGGCAACCCTGGCGAGAAGACCTTTCTTCTCGCCGTCCGCTCGATCTACAGCTCAATGCTCAGTTCAACGGGGCAGTGGTCGCTGCCGTAGACCTCGCTCAAGATAGATGCGCTTTTGACCTGCCCAGCAATGCGATCGGAGACCAGGAAGTAGTCGATGCGCCAGCCGGCGTTGTTCTTGCGAGCGTTGAAGCGGTAGCTCCACCAGCTGTAAGCGCCGGTCATGTCGGGATGGCGATACCTAAATGTATCGGTAAAGCCTGCGTCCAACAGCTTGGTAAAGCTCTCGCGCTCCTCGTCAGAGAAGCCTGCGTTTTGCCTGTTAGACGATGGGTTCTTAAGGTCAATCTCGTTGTGTGCAACGTTAAAATCGCCGCAGGTAATCACTGGTTTTTGCTCAGACAGCTCAGCCAAGAACTCGCGATAGTGCTGATCCCACTCAAGACGCTCGTCCAGGCGTGCAAGCTGGTCTTTTGAGTTTGGCGTGTATACGCACACAAACCAGAACTTCTCAAACTCCAGCGCACACACGCGACCTTCGTCGTCGGCAACGGGGCATCCAATCTGGCGAATCACCTGCAGAGGGGTTTCTCGCGAGAAAACCGCTGTGCCCGAATAGCCCTTTCTGTCTGCGTAGTTCCAGGTTTGAACGTAGCCGGGAAGATCAAGCTCAACCTGGCCTTCTTGCAGCTTAGTCTCTTGAAGCGCAAATACATCAGCATTTATGGTTTCAAAAATTTCCGTGAACGAAGGCTCTTTTTTGAGCACGGCGCGCAGGCCGTTGACGTTCCAGGAAATCAGCTTGTACTCTTGAGTATTGCTCATAGCTCCTCTTTCATACTACGACCTGGTGGTTTAGGTCGCAGTGGATTCGTATCACAGTAGCCGCGAGTGACGCGCGTTCCACGCTCCAGTTACGGCGCTAAGCGGTGCGTTTGCGGCAATAAACTTTCAATAAATCCATGGTATACGACTAGTAGCCACCAATACCGCTACAATAGAAACATTCATAGCTGGCAAGGAGGATTCATGCTTCGTCAAAGCTACAACACCTGGCAATGTGGAACTCACACTATCTCGTTGGCGCGTCCTAGAATTATGGGCGTTCTCAACGTCACTCCAGACTCGTTCTCTGATGGCGGAAAGAACTTTGATCCAGAGGCTGCAATTGCTCGTGGATTGCAGATGTTGGATGAGGGCGCTGACATCATTGACGTTGGGGGAGAGTCTACTCGACCAGGTCACACGCCTGTTCTGCCTACAGAAGAGGCTGAGCGTGTAGTGCCTGTGGTGCGTGCGCTGGTAGCTGCCGGCGCAATTGTTTCCATTGACACACGTCACGCCGAGGTAGCAAAGATGTGCGTCCGCCTTGGAGCATCAATCATCAATGACGTTTCCGGCTTCACCGATCCAGAGATGGTTGCTGTGGCTGCGGAGTCTGACTGCGGCTGCATTGTGATGCACTGGAATAAGGACGGCCTTGGAGCTCGTGTTGAGCGCAAGCAGGTTCAGCTGGATGATATGCGCCCTTCTCGCCCTACTGGTAGCGCAGCTGCTCGAGCCGCAGCTACAGGAGCCGAGACACGCACGCTGAGCTCGCAGCGCCGTTTTACCTTGCCCGAAGAGGCACCTATCATGCGCCAGATTATGGGCTTTTTGGGCGACCAGGCTCGCGGTCTTATGCGTGCTGGCGTTTCCAAGGACCGCATCTGCATTGACCCAGGTCCAGGTTTTGACAAGTTTGCTGACGAGGACGTTGTTATTCAGCGTGCCACTCGCTCGATGGTTTCTATGGGATATCCGCTGCTCTGCGCCGTGTCCAGAAAGCGTTTTGTCGGCGCTGTTTCTGGTGTAACTGAGGCTACCCAGCGCGACGCAGCTACGCATGCAATTTGCATTGCCGCAATCACTAACGGTGCCCGCATCCTGCGCGTTCACGATGTTGCGGGAACCGCTCAGTCTATCAACGCTTACTGGGCTATGACCGAGCGTGATCCTCGTCAGGGATTTGTGGCGCTTGGCTCCAACGTGGGTGACCGCGTGGGTTATCTGGCCCGTGCTACGCAGCTCATCGACGAAATCCCGCTGACCTGCGTTGTTTCTCTCAGCCACGCCTACGAAACTGAGCCTGCATACGGTATTGCTACACCTGTGGTAAACGCCGTTGCTGAGATTAGAACTGAGCTCCATCCTCTGGTACTGATGGATAAGCTGCTTGAGGTAGAGAACGCTCTCAACCGCACGCGCAAGAAGGGCGAGGAGGGCCATGGACCTCGCACTATTGACTGTGACCTTCTGTGGGTTGAGGGCGAACAACACGCAGGTAAACACCTTACTCTACCTCATCCACGCATGGGTGAGCGCGATTACGTGCTTGTTCCTATGGAGGATCTGATGCACGATCCAGTACGCTTCTTCTCGCACGGCGGCGTAGAGATTGCCCCTCCTGACCAGCGTGTTGGTCACGTAACCGAGGACTTGGGAGCTATTACGTGGGAGTAGCACAAGAAGCTCTGGAGCTAGCACG
>CALIAD010000087.1 GCA_938041635.1 uncultured Atopobium sp. | reverse complement strand
GCAGTCAAAATAAATTGTTGACCGCCACGGCATCCGCGTGTGATGTAAAGATAATGGCCCAAGTGGCCAAGATTGCGAATAATGCGCATCTCTTGAGTAGGTGAGGTAGGTGCTTGATGCATGAGTACCTCCCATAACAGAAATAATTCTTGTTAGGTATTTTACTCAAAATTTTAGAGATAGCAAGGTACTTAACAATTAAGTACCGAAGTTTTATTTTCTTGAAATAAAAGCAGGTAAATTGTTTAAAGTTCCAACGCTGTTCTTAAAGATAGTCAAAATTTGCAAAAACTCTTCTTATTACTGCACCCGGAGACACCTTGGGAACATTGTGAGGGCATCCTGGAATAAAGAGAAGTCGAGCGGTAGGGATTGCCTCAGCAATTCGACGCGTTTCCTCTGGATAGATTTCGTCGTACTCACCAGCCATGACAACAACAGGAACAGAGATATGTCCCAGGGTTGCAGGATCAATATGCGGGTTGTCTACCATGAGTTCAAGATGCTCTGCAATACGAGCTGCTTCTGCAGGTGAGGGAACAGGATAACCATCTTCTAGAACGGCGCCTTCCCAGCCTTCAGCCGCCCAACGCTTATTGCCCTCGATGCTTTCATAGAGCCAAGTCATATCACCTAGCGTATCAGGCTCAAGATTTGCTCCAATAGACACGAGAGAAGCAACAATATCTGAATAATCGCGGGCTAAGAGGAGACCTAGGATAGCGCCATCAGAAAAGCCCACAATATGAGCAGATGAAACTCCAAGCTGCTTCAGGACAACATACGCATCTTCTGCCATCTGTTCGTAGGTAAAGGCAGCTGTTCCTCGGGTACTTTGTCCTTGATCTCTGGAGTCTATACCTATTGCGTTGTAGCCACGTTTGCATACTTCATCAATGATGGTTCCAAAGATGCCGTGTTCTTCTCCATTTCCGTGGAGAAAAACAATAGGAGTGGCAAAGGTGTCGTCGGAAATAGTCTTCAAATAAGCCGCAGTTGAAGCGAGGTCTTCACAGGGTTTCTCGCCAGCAGAGGTGTTGGGAGCGTAGACAAACGTTGCAATCTCCGCACCGTCATCAAGCAACACCTGAAGATGGCTCTTCAGGTGTGCTGTTGGCTTGTTATAGGGTTTTGGACGATAGACGGGTGGAAACTCGACCACGTGTGCTCCTACCTGCGTGTTTTAATTCTTCTGGCTTGGATGTGCTTTGAAGAAGTCAAAACGAGGAGGAAGCTCTTCAAGCTGGTGCTCTTCCGCGCTCTGACCAAGCTTTGCTGCAAGCTCCTTTGGACCCATAAAGGCGTTCTCCCAGGAGAAGAACTCTTCATGTGGGAAGTTGAGGGCATCTGCAATGCGCTCACAACCTTCCGGAACAGCTGGATGCATGAGCAGCGTGATGGTCTTGAGTGCATAGAATGCATCTGCAAGTGCCTGGTCGTAAGCCTCGTCACTGCCCTGAGCAGCCTTGGAAGCCTCGCCCCAACGCTTGTTTTCTGCGCGAGCGTACTCATCAACAGCGGCAAGCGCGGAATGTGCGTCAAAGCCGTATGCAAGCTGCTCGTACTTAAGCAGTACCTCTTGAGCGGCATCAATGACTTCCTGGTGAGGCTCGCTGACAGGGAGGTGACCACCACAAGCATTGGCGGCACCATACAGACAGCTACGAGCCATGCGGTTAAAGATGTTAGTGAGGAATGCGGACTCCTTGAGCGCTGGATCAACAACGCGAGGGTCATCTTTTACCAGAAGATCTGGCTGACCATCTTTACCCTTCCTGGATACAGAGGTATCAAAAGCCTTTGGCGAGAAGGACACGGCGCGCTGATCAAGGCCAAGCGAGAGCCAGTGAGCGCGGAGCTGCTCTGGAGTGTAGAACTCAAGGAGCTCTTCAGCCATTGGAGGCTTGATAGCACCAGAGCTGGAAGCCTTCTTGTTCATAAAGAGGATGTGGTAGTTAGCAACTGGAGTATCGGTAATAAGACCCCAATCAAGCGCATCCCACAGTGGGTTCTGGACAATGCAGTAGAAGAAGATGTTGTCCTGACCAATGAACTGATAGACGGCAGCATCATCGCTGCACCACCAATCGCGCCACTCGTCAGAAGAGTAGCGAGAACCACCGTTGCTGGCGTCTTCAGAAAGAGCAGCACGTGTGAAGGTAATAGGAGCCCAGAGAGACTCAGTCCAAACCCAGATGGTAAGGTCTTTGAGATCTTCGATGTCTGGAGACTTAAGACCCCAAGAAATGTTGCCCGTCATACGGTAAGGCAAAAGAGTCTTGCTTGTTCTAAAGCGGATTCCAGCCTCTTTGAGTTTCTCGCGAGCTTCATCTCTGTCTTGCCAATTGTCAAAGACAACAGAGAAAGAAGATGCATTGCCTTCTGGCTCGATAACGCTATGAGCTGGGAGGGAAGAGGCAACGCCGTCAAAGTCTTGGCGGTAGGAATTTTGTATGTAGATAATAGGCTCGGTCAGAGTCTCTTGAACGGTAGAGGTAACAACTGAGCGAATCTGTGGGTTGTTCTTCCACTTTTCTACAAGGTTGTTTAGGAAGTCTTTGTATTGTGGCAAGTCAAAGTACCAGCTTGGTGCAGGGCGAAGCTCTGGTGTGGTGCCGGTGAGCTGTGAAACAGGAGCAATGAGCTCTTCTGGGTTGAACTGATGGCCCAGTTCGCATTCTTCTGCATAAGCTTTTTCTGACTTACAACCCTTGATAGGGCAGCGTCCATTGACCTGACGGCCATTAAGGAACGTTTGAGCCTCGGTATCATAGAACTGCTTGGTTGAGAGCTTGGAGAGCTTGCCGCGCTCATAAAGGCGGTGCATGATGCTGTCTGCCATCTCTTCGTGAATCTTTGCAGCTGGCTCTAGCGCGGAACCACCGTAGAAATCAAGAGAGATGTTATACGCGTTAAGAGCGCTTTTCTGCAGGTTGTGATTATGATTAACGTAATCAAGAATGGTGCCCTCGTAGCCCTCTTCTTCAACCTTTTTGCGATAGCCCTCTGCAATAGGAGAGCCATAGCAGTCAGTTCCCGAGATAAACAGGACGTTTTTCTGGCCAATGCGATCTCTTAAGAAACGAGCAAAGAAATCTGCTGGGACAAAGACGCCCGCAATGTGTCCAAAGTGGAGATTTTTATTACCGTAGGGCATACCACCGGTAATGACAGCGCGCTTAGGAAAATGAGGGCGCATGTTCATGTCGTAGCTTTCGGCCATGGATACCTCGCAGTTGGAATTAGTAGATTACGCAAATTATCTTCTTATTCTAATCTTTTTTGATTCACTACACGAATAGATTCAGAAGTCGATACTATAGTGAGTAGAAATTATGTAAGGAGAGTTTGTGGGAAGAAAAAAGCCAAAGACAAGCCTTGAGTTTGTCCTAAAGGATCCACCAAAGTCTGTGGTGACGCCCTTCCTTGTGGCTGACCTTGCGCTTTTACTCATGTTTGTGTGTCATATTCCGTTGATGGTTATGGGAGAGCTCCCACCCAATGACATCCTTCCAGCTGTGTTGGGTCTTCTAGGAAGCATGTTGGCAGGTGGCTTGATTCTTGTGTGGATTACCCGCGTCAATAAGCGAGATTTTAGGTCTTTGGGTATTCGAGTAAGCTCCTGGCCAGGATTTATGCGCGGAGTTACCTTTGGCTTTTTGATGGTGCTGTTTACCTTCGGCTCTATCATGCTCATTGAAGGCTTTGATTTTAACTTCAACGCTTCCTATAACGTTTTTGCTGCTCTCTTTTTACTTGTGGCAACCCTTATTGAGTCCGCAGCAGAAGAAATCTTGTTTAGAGGCTATCTACAAACTGGTGTTGCAGCTAAGAGTTCTTTCCCTGTAGCGCTTGTGCTTCAAGCAGTGCTCTTTACCGCAACGTATGGACTAACGCCTAACATTTCTATTGCCGCAGCAATCTCAGTCTTTTTGATGGGCATTCTTTATGGCTTGGTGTTTTGGCTTACCGATAACCTGCTTATGACCATTGCCATGCACTTTATCTGGAACTTTGTGACTGGTCCTCTTTTGGGTATTTCGGTTACTACCACACTTCTTCCTACCACGCTTTTAACAGCGTATCCTGCAGCATCTGAGTTTATCTCGGGTGGCGCCTACGGTATCGAAGCAAGCGTTGTTACCATTTTTGTATGCCTTGCTGCCTGCGCTATAGTAGGTTGGAAATGTTATAAGGCACAAGGCGAGAA
>CALIAD010000086.1 GCA_938041635.1 uncultured Atopobium sp. | reverse complement strand
TTCTTCCAAAAAAAGAAGTCACTACCTTTGCATTTGCGTTATGTCACTTTGTAGTTGACTTTGCATGCGTATCTACCATGCTCTGCGCGGTAAGCCGAGTGTTGGGGGAGTTTGGCCAAGATTCGTTGGAGTTTGTTGCACTGAGTATTCTGCTGTACGACATTGTTGCTTTTACATTGCAACTGCCTGTAGGTATAGTGCTTGACAAGCTGGATAAGAACTCTTATGCTGCCTTGCTTTCGTACGCTTTGGTTGGTGCTGGAGTTTTGATTTCTTTGTTTCCCGTAGCACTTCTCGAGTGGTTAGCAGTTCTTTTACTCGCAGTTGGAAATGCCCTTTTCCATAGTGCAGGCGGACTGATTGTACTTAACATCTCACAAAAACACGCGGGTCCTTCAGGAATCTTTATTGCAACTGGTGCAATTGGAGTATTTTTAGGCACGCAAAGTGCTCAAATGGAAAGGCTTCAGATTGCGTTTTCCCTCCTTGTGCTGTTGTTCTTATGTGCGCTTATTACGCTTGTGGTCCAAAAGGTCAACAAGAAATACTGGAACGTACATAATGTTGCATTTGAGATTCCTAAGTTTTCGTCCAATACACTGCTTGCGATTGCACTGCTCACTCTTGTAGTAGCTCTTAGAAGCTATGCCGGCATGGTTATGGCATTTCCCTGGAAGAGTCAGATGCTACTTCTTGTATTGAGCATCCTTGGTGTATTTGCAGGTAAAGCGCTTGGTGGAATGGTCGCTGATCGTATTGGTTTTAGAACTACAGCAATCTTCTCGCTCATTGCTGCAGCTACTTTGTTTGCACCCTCATGGGAGGTGCCAGTTATGGGCCTCCTGGGTGTATTTTTCTTTAACTTCACCATGTCCATTACGTTGGCATCTCTAGCAAACATCTTGCCCAACGCAAAAGGTACTGCGTTCGGTCTAGCTAGTTTTTCTCTGGCCGTGGGTGCACTGCCTGCGCTTTTGGGATTTAGTGTTGAGCATCCCGTGATGCTTTCCGTTATTAGTTTGGTTTCAGCACTTGCGTTGGGCGTTGGTCTTACGCTGGTCAAAGATACTGTGGTCACAGGTCTATTTGGCCACGAGCGCATGTTCCAAGCAGCACAAGTTGCTAAGACTTTAGAGGAAGATACTCAAACGGCAGAGCTGTCTGATCAGGTTGATGAGCTTGCGGTTGAAGATGAGTGTGCGGCTGAAGACTATCTTGCTGCTGAAGACAAACAAGTAGAAGGCTAATGGCATGGACGACCAAATATTTTTGTTGCC
>CALIAD010000085.1 GCA_938041635.1 uncultured Atopobium sp. | reverse complement strand
GAACTTATCGAGGTCGATGAACTTGATCAGACTGATCGTGGTACTGGCGGATTTGGCTCAAGCGGCGTTCAGTAATTTCTTATTTTGGTGATAAACGCTGCGGCGTTTGCATAAAGGAAAAGTCTCTTTAGGAAGGAAGAGCTTAATGGAGAAGTTCTTTAAGGTGGCTGAGCGTGGTAGCACTCCCGCTCAAGAATTTAGGGCTGGAATTACAACATTCCTCGCAATGGCATATATCATTGCAGTAAACCCAGCTCTTCTCGCGGCTGCAGGCGTGCCAATTTCAGCAGCTATTACTGCAACTTGCCTTGGTGGCGGTGTAATGACCATATTGATGGGTCTTTTTGCTAATCGTCCACTTGCCTGTGCATCTGGCATGGGTGTTAATGCTGTTGTTGCATTCTCCTTAACTCCAATTGCTGGAGGAGACTGGCACGCAGCAATGGCAGTAATCTTCATCGAGGGCATTGCAATTTTACTTTTAGTTCTTTGCGGCCTTCGTGAAGCTATTATGGATGCAATTCCTGTAAACCTACGCCATGCAATCTCAGTTGGCCTAGGTCTTTTTATTGCCCTGATTGGCCTTAAGAACAGTGGAATTATTATTGCCAATGAGTCAACTCTTGTTGCTTTGGGTGATATTTTCTCTCCAACCTTTATTGTCGGAGTAATTTCTATTGTTGCTACAGTTGTTCTTTACTCTGCTCGTGTTAAGGGTTCTCTTCTTATTGGTATTATCCTTGCGGTACTTATTGGTATTCCGCTTGGCGTAACATCAACTCCAACAGGCGTTGTTTCTGGTCTTGATTTTGGTACTTTTGGTGCCCCATTCCTTACCGATGCTTCTGGCGTTATGGGTATCGTTAAAGCTCTGACTACTCCAGTCCTACTTGTATTTGCTTTCTCCCTGATGATGTCCGACTTCTTCGATACCATGGGCTCTGCAATGGCTATCGCTAAGCAGGGTGACTTCCTTACTGAGGATGGCAACGTTAAGGACATTAAACAGATTCTCATCGTTGACTCTGCTGCTGCAGCTGCAGGTGGTCTCTTTGGTGCATCTTCCATTACCACCTTCATTGAGTCTGCATCTGGTGCTGCTGATGGTGGCCGTACTGGTCTTTCTTCTGTCGTTACAGGCCTTCTTTTCATTGCAGCGGCCTTCATTGCTCCACTTATTTCTATCGTTAGTTCTGCAGCAACCTGCGGTGCGCTGGTATTGGTTGGCTTCCTGATGATGTCTGAGGTTACCGAGATTGATTGGAACGATCTTCTTG
>CALIAD010000084.1 GCA_938041635.1 uncultured Atopobium sp. | reverse complement strand
CTATTTATATGATGGGTATGGCACTGGGCTGACGCAGGAACTGGCTGACCAAGAATCAATTCAAGCGCTGCACCGATCTTGCGCATCTTTCCTATGGCGACAGATATAATGTGATAAGGGGCGGGGACTCAAGACCGCCTTTGTCTTCCCGAGTGACAGCGTGTAAAGGTCCGTCCAGACAGTTTTTGGCATGAGGAGATGGCAAAGCTGATGAAGGGCGATAAAGGGTATTTCGATAAGGCCATGAGTTTGCTGGCGGTTTTTCTTGGGATACTGCCTGCGGTTGTTCTGCTTGTCTTGTGGAATTCGATTCCCCAATCGATACCCGCCCATTGGTTTGGGGATTCTGTTGACCGGTGGGGGCAGAAATGGGAGCTTCTCATCCTTCCGGTGATCTGTCTGGCAATTGGCCTCTTACTGAGCTTTTTCTCGGTAAGGCGAAATGCAGAGGACTCAAACGATAAAGAAAGAAAATATGGGATTGCCTCTTTGATGGTTACCTTGTTTACGTTTTCCGCTCTTTCTCTTATGCATATCTATCTGTCTCTACAGTCGGAAGGATCTGTGGCGTCCAAGTTCGATGGCGCAACATTGTTCTACGTGATAGACGGTCTGGTCTGCATCCTCTTGGGAATCGTTTTCCCTGCAACTCTTATGAGCATGTCTTCTAGGGCACCGAGACGATTCAGCGGTAAATACGCCAAAGGCCTCCTTATCTGAACTGCCTCCCATTTCTTGGACATAAGAAATGGGAGGCAGTTCATATGCGGGTGGTTATGATTTTAGTTCGTTTAGAGTAACGAACTAATTCCCTAGTTTTTCTTGGTAATTCGCTTAACGAGAGCAAGTTCTTACTGACCACGACTCGAAGGTTGTAGGTTCAAATTCTGCTTCATAATCATATAACTTTTAGATAATCCATTCTGATAATTTTTTCTCTGCTTGAACGCTTGTGAACTCGGAATCCATTTGATCATTCAAATTTGATTCTTCATTAGGTTCCATTTCGACGAAGGTAATTGCCTTACAAATTAATTCTGTTGAAATATTTTTCAACTTTTCTGATTTTTTTAGTTTTAAGATATGGCTTTTTATTTTTTCGTAACTTATTAATTTATTAAAATCTGCAGGATCCCATGACCATTTTTTGTATGAGCCAGAGGTCAATTCATTAGAGATAGAGTCAATGAAGACAATGTAATTTAAATCATCGTCGTTAAATTTCTTAATCCAAAAATCTTTATATCGCTCAAAATTATAACAACTCCATAAATACATCGGTAAATGTAAATCGAAATGAATGGATAGGAGATCGGTGTTTGAAATCGTTCCCTCTAATTTCTTGGCATATATTTGTTCTATTTCCACAAGAGTTGCTATGTTTATAGATTGTTTGTCTTCAGATTTTTCATTTGAAGCAAGACGACCATGAACTAATTCTTCATGATTTAACCAATAGGCAAAGCTTAAAACATTATCTAAATCAACATAATTTAAAGATTTTTTTACTATCAGATCGGAATCAACTTTTCCTATTTTTTTAAGTACATCAGAAAGAATAAACGACATAAGAGTGTCTGCGGACATTCCAAAAAACGATTTGTTAATGTATTCGCTACTTTTTCCCAAAGCATAAATTAGTTGTTCCGACAGTATTATTAAAGATTGCTTATTAAAAAATTCAAGATTATATTTTATTTCATTAAGCAGATTTGTGAGTTGTTCATTAATAATAGCTTCATTTATTATTTCATGTGTAATGGAAGAATCATTTGCATGAAGGATTTTATTTAGATCATCTCGTCGTACAAAAGTTTGAGGAAAATCTCCAGAGAAGTACTGATCAAAATAATCCTCACACGAAATACGACGAAGACGTCTATTTTCATTTTCAGATGAATTTGATTCATAATAAGTGAGTTTTGGAAATAATGTTGATAAACGAGTAATTGTATTTTGTAGGTTTTGGTCAGTACAAGTCCCACTGGTAAGAAGTGACCTAGATAAATTCTCATTATCTGTTTGACTATCTAAGTCATAAGTACAAAGTAAACTTTTATTTTCATATATCCATTTATACAGAGGTTGATTGAAGGCTTTAAGCAAAGAGAGGGCCAATAAATCTATTACGTCTAATTCATCAGAAAGCTTCACTATATTTACCGAAAAAGTATTTATTAATAATTTCATATCTCGAAGAGTATGAATATAAGTTTTAATAAAATTGTTTCGTACATCAAAGAATCTATTTTGTGAAAAGTTTTCTTCCGGAATTTTGTTTGTATAAATAGAGAGCTCTTCTAAAAGAATCTCAATGATTTGTTCTTGTCCGGGTCTTGGAATACTGTAGGGAAGTTGAATAATCTTTTGTAAGTATTCTGCACCTTTTTTAGATTGGATTTTGTTTAAAGCAGTAGTTACTACATCATAGTCGAAAGGGATAATATAAGTGATATTTGGAAAATCTGCCAAATGATTCACTAATTGAAATATTAGACGAATTTGATTGTCGGGCAATCTATCTAAGTCATCAATGAAGATATAAAACTTTTGTTGACATGTTTTTAATGATTCTTCTATTTCTTTCTTCAATTCTTCGGTAGTAAATTCTGAATCTTCGAGAGATTCAGAAACATGATCTAGGACACAATCGAATGAATCTTTGAGCCCAGGAATAGGTATATAAGGAACCACCAAAGGAGCGATAATTTTGGAGTATTTAATAATCTTCTTGGCAACACTATTCAGATTGGCTTTTGAATCTAGGAAAGTGGCCAATTCGTTAAAAAAACGATGAAGCATGGCGTTATCGGATGTGCATAGCCATGGATCAAAGGTAATCATAACAGGCTGTTTATTTTCAGGATGAATTTTTGATAATTTAATCAACTCTTGTTTTAAAAGATTAACAAAAGAGGATTTCCCTGAACCCCATTCGCCATAAATACCGACTACTAGTGAATCTGAATCTTTTTGATCAGAAAGAATCCGGGCTAATGAATTTGCTGGCTCAGTCATATTCAATTTATCTTCGCTAGCATTGGCAATTGGTTTATCTGATTCGAGCATATTAATCCTCTCGCTATCTATGGTTTATGGTAGTAATTTAAATATAGTTAATAAGCTCTAAACCACAAGCTCTCTGAGCATTTGGCCATACGCTGCCGAGTCGCTGGTCATACGCTCGCAGTGGTCATAGCCCTGCCAGATAGTAAGCGTGGCTTCGGGATACACCTTAGGCAGAACCTTCCTTGCACGTTTCAAGTCAAAGTCCTTCTCGCCATACGTAAAGATGCAGCGGTGTTGTACCTCAGGGCTAAGGGTGGGAAGGTTAACGTTGCTGCAGTCGTGAATGATGTTCTGGATGCTTTGGTCGCTCATCGCAATAAAGTGTTCTGACATAGGTTTAGCTGCGACTTTTCCGTAAAGTTGTTCCATCTTTTGTACGGAAAGTTCGGGGTCTGCAATAGCTTTGCGGTGCTTGGCAAGAAATACTTTCTTGAGCACAAACTCAAGCGCGGAGGCAAGAAATCCTCCTGTCCAGAAGCTTGTTCCCTCAAAGAAGAGGTGGTCAAAGACTAAATCGGGGAACTTGAGGAGCTCAGATAGAACTACGCCGCCTAGGGACGCGCCAAAACCAAGGGAGAGATGGGTTATGTCGTGCTCCAGCAGCCAGTCATGAATCTGCGCAGCTTCTTGGGACACTGAGACATATTCCGTTGCATCTTCTTCTCCGTGGGCAGCAAGATCTGGGACTAGATAGCGCAGGTCATCACCCATGTTATTCACAAGAACTGTTTTCATTCCCTCTGCAGACGAGAGCATGGGATGAATTAGCAATACGGTAGGTGTGGTCTCAGCGTAAGCGTCGGGCTCAATGAGGTGCATCTTCATGGCAATCCTCCATCTGTTGTTCACCTGCGATTATATCCCTACCGGGCACACGGATTTGCTGTTTGTTCACCAAAGTTGACATTTTCCGCGAACGGTAGAGATGGAGCTGCGAGGGACGTCCGAGAGGAAGCTTGAGATTTATTTCATTTCTCTTATCAATCAAGAAATGCATCAGGTGCATTGCTGGTTGAATTCCAAATCTTTGGAAAACCCCATGCTGTCAGAAGCCTCATAACTGATGGAAAGTTCTCTGGGTATGCATTATGTCCAGCATTCGATAGACTACCGTGCTCTAAAACCGCCTCAAATTCCCACGTAAATGGAGGTCTACCATTAGTAGGAATAGACTCATAGGTATTCTCCCAGTTAAGAATTCCGGCATCTAAAAATCCACCTAATAGTTCACATGATGGTTTGTAGTTTGACCTACATTCTTTGTAGGACACATCATCTGGCCAGTATCCATACCAATCAAGGAGACCAATAGACTGTTCTGGTTTCTCGCCAATTTTATAGAATCCATACCACCCTGCACCATAACAACCATCTCTGCGACTGTGTCGTTCAATCCTCAAACGAATTTTCTGGTTTGGCGTATCGCCAACATGTATCAAGAATGACAGTTGCGAACTATTAAGTAGCAGTGTTCTTTGTTTTTCTTCTTCGGGGGTTGTATTAAGCCATGGAAGTAGTGACAAAATGGTTTCATGTTCCGCTTCAGATTGCCCCCAACCCTCAAAGTTCCTGCCGTGGTTATTGCGTACATACATGCGCTTAATAACATATGGTGAAAAAACCTTTTGGCACCTAAAGTTATGAATCAACTCTCTACTCATTACAATTCTAATGAGCCCTCGTGAACCTCTATGCTTGCCTAGTACAGCGATTTTTTCGTATCCATCGCCCCATTGAACTGGAAGACAATAAACCTTTGTTCCAGGAGAAAAATGTCGCGTCCCATGAACAACGGTATGATCTTCTCCAAAAGGATGTTCGTCAATTACGTTACCAACCAGACACCAAATCCATTCTGGGAGTTTATTTGTTTTTACATAATCCCAGTAATCTCCTTCTGTGCTCGGAGTAGTCTTCTTTTCTCTACGTCCAAAGTTATAGTTTGGTCTAAACATTTTCTTGATATCATCCAATTTGAATAGGCATCTATCAAGAAGTGAACTTTCTGCTGCGGTATAGAGAAGTCCAACTCCTTTAGGATCTTCGGTAATGCATTTGGTGATGATTGCATAGATGCATTCTTTGTTTAAAACATGCTCGTTAATACTAGAAAGTAATTCAGCATCGTCTGTAATATCTATGCCATAGCTATCAAGAATTTTTTGATAGCTATAAGCATTCTCTTGTTCGCGTATTTCGGACTTAAATAAACAAGCAAATTTTTCAAGTACTCCAGGAATTTGATAATGAGGTATATCAAACGGCGTGTCGAATAAGCTTACGTTGTTGTCGATGTAGTCGCAAAAATCGTGTAGTTCAACAAAATGCCCAGACCAGGAATTAGTTGTTGCAAGGAACCAGCCAGCTAAATCCGTTAAGTTCTGTACATACATAGACGTCTCCCAAATAGTGAACTCACTTGAGTCAAAACAACAATTACTTAATGCGGTCTTCTACCTGTGCACATTAAATCCAATCTGTGACTCAACTTTCAGCAAGTTTAATAGGAGGAGAACTTTTAACTGTCCAGTGTATTACCCACTTAGATTGCCTGTAGACCTTATCTTTCTTTTCACATACTTGGAAATGGATTAGGGAATGCTTTTTCGGAGAGCATTTGCTACTAAGTGAGGTAAAAATGGGCGGATGTTATATCAATTATTATTTTCATAACATTGAGTATGATGACGGATTCTACGGCGGAGAATTTTCAGCCCCTGATTATCGCGTTTATTGCAAGTTTTTATACGATAGAGCAACAAAGGAATTTATCGATATTTGGGACAATACTCAACCCATTGATGAAATTCTTCCAATTCCAATTTGGTGGCTTGATAATAAGCTTGAAAAGAATGGGAAGCTTGATAAGCATGAAGACAAAGAGAGCTATTAATGGCCTCGATGCTTTTCTTTATGTTTTTGTTTCTTAAGCTCAAATTGATGTTGTTTTAGGGCTGCTTGTTGCACTTTGTTGAAATTTTTGAGTTTTATTTTTCTAGCTTCAGATTGTAGCTGTAGGGCCTGTTGCGATTTGGTGCCTATACCCGTTTTCTGCATCTGTTTGCGCGCAGCACGTTGTTTTCGTTTGGGATTTTCAAAGGTACGGTTATTTTCAATAATCAATGATGGACTAAATTTAAGTCGATAAAAATTCTTGAGTATAAAGTCATATACTTCATAGTCTTTTGGTTCTGCACCGAATGTAACTTTTGCTACCGTAAGTTTATCGTTGTCTACACGTTCAAAGATGCCAACCCAAAAGGGAGCATCAAATAAAACGGTCAGCGTAACGCTGGATCGATTCATGAAATTCCTCCTTGTATATGGTTACACAAAGAACGGACAACCCAAGGAGGGAAGGTTACTTATCTCGTAATAACGAGACGACCGGGCTACCTACCGGTTCTAGCATACTTTATCCAGTACACGTTGCGTTTTTATCTTTGTGGACGTTTGTTGTTAAAAAAACGTCGATGCTTATTATGACAGAAAGTCGTTGTTGAGGTTTATTGGATTTTAGCTTTAAGAGGTTATTTAGCTACACTATCGTATAAGTGTTCAAGTTGGAAAAGATTTTCCTAAACAGATAGAAGAATCCTTATGAACTATGTCCAAAAAGTTCCTGTTGCTATTTGCGGTGTTGCATTAGGTTTTGCGGCACTTGGAAATCTTTTTAAGGCTTCTTTCGAAGGCTTTTATCTTGCCTGCGGCATTATCTCTATTGCTCTTTTAGCTCTCTATACCCTCAAATTTATGGTGTCTACAAAAGTTGTGTTGCGAGAGCTTTCAAATCCGATTGGACTTTCAGTTGCCGCAACATATCCGATGGCAGTTATGCTGATTTCGGTGTATATGAAGGCCGATATTGGTGACGTAGCACAATTATTTTGGTTTGCAGGAATTGCGTTACACATCCTGTGCATAGCCCTCTTTACTTCTCGCT
The DNA here is from genome assembly GCA_938041635.1 of uncultured Atopobium sp. GTDB lineage: Bacteria > Actinomycetota > Coriobacteriia > Coriobacteriales > Atopobiaceae > Lancefieldella. The sequence goes on along the minus strand of CALIAD010000084.1, from coordinate 30,244 downwards.
ATATTGCAAAATTTGATTGGGAGAATGTGCACGCCAGCTGGTTCATTGTGTATGTAGGCATTGTTGTTGCTAGTGTTACGGCACCGGCGTTTACCTTTGAAACAAGTGTTGGTACGCTTGCATTTTGGTTTGGGTTTATCTGCCTTGTGGTGCTTTTTATAGTTGTGAGCATTCGGTATGTTAAATATGGACCGGTACCTGATTCTGCTGAGTCGCTCGCTTGTATTTATGCAGCTCCAACAAGCCTTTGTATTGCAGAATATATTCAATCTATTACGCCAAAGTCTGTACCGTTTCTTTTGGTTATGCTGGCAATCGCTTCACTTATTTATGTGGTTTCTTTTGTGTGGTGCATCAGGTGTCTTACAAAACCATTCTTTCCCAGTCACGCCGCGTTTACTTTTCCCTTTGTAATTTGCGTTATTGCGCGTACGCAGACGTCGGCATACCTAGCTGAACTCGGTCAACCCCTCCAATGGCTCGATGGAGTGGCCACTGTTGAAACGGTGCTTGCAGCAGGACTTTGTATTGTTGTGCTTGTACGACTACTTGCGTACGTGCGTGATCAGACTTTGTCTTGAGAGTGACGAAAGAGACGAATAGCTTGAGGTGATGCTTTGGATTTGTTTTGACAAGAGCTATTGTCTAAAGGTAATGAGAACTTCAAGTATTTTGTCGTCAGGTTTTTATTATTTTTTGCATTTTGTGTTTGCAATATAAACCATTACTACCGCATCAATCGCAATAATACTGCCCGCAATGATTGCTGTTGTGTTTGGTATATTTGGACCAAGTAGTGCCATGAAAAAGAGTACTAACGCACTTATAAGCGTGCCAATACCCGCTACAAAACAGAGCTTTTTCTCGTCTATTGCTTTCTTTTCATCTTCAGTCATTGTGTTAAATCCAGCAATTGAAATAGCACCATGACCAGATAGAAGTACAATAGACCAAATGCCAAGAATTGCGGTTAAAGACCACGATATAACTGAATATAACATCATATTCACTCCAATCAGGAACGAACTGCTTGTTAATTGAATTATATACCTTCGAATTTAATTGGGTAATTGAATAATGCGAGCCCTTTCATCACCATGTTCATTAGCAACGACATAGACTTTTTACTGTCCACTGTAGCACCCACTTGAATTATGTTTAGGACTTACTCTTCCTTTTGAATGTAAGTTTCAAATTTTGGATGGTATCTGAATAAAAAAGGAGATTCTGAAGAAAGTTTATACTTATCGAACATGTTACTAATGATATAAAAGTTGAACTAACTATTTATCATTAAAACTCAACAGTAGATAATATTAAATTAAAGTTTACGCTCTTTAGAAAAATTGAAGGGTAATTTAATGGACAACATAGAATTCTTCGAGCAAACTATCGAGACTATAGAGAAAAGAGAATATCCATTTCTCTATAAACCTGAAGATCAGAATACTGCCGTTTATTTTTCTGAGAAAAATGTAAGAAAGCTTCGCTCCAAATCTAATAAAAAAGTACCTATTTCTTTGGGAAGACGAACTGTTTTTACTGTAAGTAATACCGACTCTTTTGATGCTGCAAAATTATTAAGTGAAAAGCAGTCAAAGAATACATCTGTTCTTAAAAATATCTTGGTACTTAATTTTGCAAATCCATACACCCCAGGTGGTGGAGTATTAAATGGCGCTAATGCTCAAGAAGAAGACCTATGCAGAAGATCCACTCTTTATAAATCGTTGACATCTGAAGAAGCGTCTAAGTTTTATGAAGAGAATAAAAAGGGTAAAGAGAATATCTTTACTGATGCAGCCATTCTTAGCCCGCATGTTGAAGTATTTAGAAATCATAATGGAAGTTATTTGGATAAGCCACTAGAAGTAGCGGTTTTAACTATGGCTGCTCCTTATGCCCCTGGACTAGCGGGAGTAAAAAAAGAAGAAATATATGATACGTTCAAAACCAGAATCACGGGCATGCTTGATATTGCTATTAATGAGGGGTATGAAAATCTAGTCCTTGGTGCATGGGGATGTGGAGCATTTGGAAATGATGCTCAGTTAGTTTCCAGAGCATTTTTTGAAGTTTTTAAAGAGATTCGAGTACCATCAGCTGATGGATTATTTAAGGACCTAGAATGCGATTCTCTTTTTAGATATGTTTGTTTTGCTGTTTTAGATAAATCACATGATCAGTTCAATTATTTTTCTTTTAAGGATAGATTTGAACCGTTTAATACAAATCAAAATAGTGATAAATCATTAGAAGATAATGAGGATGTTATCTCTAGAGCCAATGAGGAAGAAGCCATAGATTCACTTCACAGAATGCGAATTAAATGCTTTGAGAAATTTGCTCCAGTTGTATCAGGCAAACACGTTGAGTATTATTCCGCTCGAACTGTTCCAGAGCACTTACTCAGGAAAGCAATTTCATCGTATGCGATTGGATATGACCAGGATGGATTTGTAGGACTTATTGATGACTCCATTTTAAGTGACGGATCTTCTGGTGCTTTATTTACTCGCTCAAAAATGTATCTGTCTGACTTTCCTCATCCTCCCAAAAAAATCTGGTACGACGAGGTTGCCTCTATTGATTCAAGTGACAACACGAAGCTTTCGTTGACAATGAAAGATGAAACAAGAATTACTTTTTCAAGCATTAGGTTCAACGAAGTTGGTTTAGCAGAACTTCTTAACGAGATGATCTGTCTTCGAAATGCCTATGTTGCATTTGATGCGAAAATTCCAAATTTCAAACAAAAGAGCAATGACGTCATTTATTCAGGTATTGTTTGGGGAAATAGGCAAATTGTCAATAGAGTTGCGGATGAAGAAATTTTCCACACACCTCAGGGACATGGTTTTGCAGCTGAACAAGCAAATAATCAATATGACAACTGGCACGGCAAAAAAGGAAAAGTTATTGGAGGCGACAACGCAAAAAATGGAGCAGATAGGCGTGTCTATAAAAAAGATGGAACCCCAGTAGATATTCAAAGTAAGTATTACAAGACTGGAGGCGAATGTATTAGTGCATGTTTTGAGAATAATGAATTTAGGTATTTTGATGCACAGGGCAACCCCATGGTCATTGAAGTTCCTTCTGATAAGTATGAAGAAGCGATTACCGCAATGCGCAAAAGGATTCTTGATAATGAAGTTCCAGGTGTGAAGGATCCTGATTCTGCAACAGAGATTGTGAAACCTGGAAATTATACGTATAAACAGGCTATAAACATTGCAAAAGCTGGAAACATAGAATCACTCAAATATGATGCAAAAAATGGAGTAGTTGTTGCACAAACTGCCTTCGGAGTAACTGCGATAATTACTTTTGCGTTATCGCTTTGGTCAGGAGAAAGTTATTCTATGGCCCTAAAACGCGCAACGATAGATGGATTGAAAATGGGAGGAATAGCATTTATCGTATCTGTTGCTGCGAGCCAGCTATCGAAGGCTGGTTTGAATTCTCTTATGGTCGGTAGCACTGAAGCTATTGTAGGGAGATTGGGACCTAAAGTCTCTGCAATAATTGCGAATGCATATAGATCTGGAAGCAATATAGCTGGAGCAGCGGCCAAAAAAAGTGCTGCAAAAATTCTTAGAGGAAATGTTATTACATCCACTGTAACTATTGCAGCAATTTTTGCATTTAACGCAGTAGATATGTTTAGGAGACGTATTTCAGCTCAGCAGCTTTTTAAAAATTTAATATCTACTGGTGCAGGTCTGGCTGGTGGATTTGGCGGAATGGTGATTGGAGCGACTGCCGGCACCCTGATTGTTCCGGGGGTTGGTACCGCAGTAGGTTCATTTATTGGGGCTGTAGCAGCTTCATGTGCTGTTGAGCAAGCGGCAAATGCTGTAGCAAATCAATTTGTTGAAGATGATGCTATTCAAATGACCGCAATATTGGAGAAACAATTTAATAAATTAGTTATAGAGCATTTACTTAATAAGGATGAAACTGAGAAACTTTTAGATGACATTTCAATAAGACTTGACGGGAACACACTTAAAGAAATGTTTTCTAAAGAAGATCGTGAGAGGTTTGCCGATGAGTTTATTGCACCAACTGTTAAAAAAATTGAATCCAATAGAGAAAAGATAGCTTTTCCTGAGGCTGGTGACATAATGACTGAAACTGAGCTGATACTTTCAGAAGTTATAAAAAATGAGGAAGAAGGGCAAGAATGAAAAGCGATGTGGATAAGCTAAATCTTGTCATTGAAGAATATAGCGTACCGCTTGGAATAAAAATTGACGACATGGATAGTAAAGATGCCGCTGAAATTGTGTTTCCAAAGAATATTAATGCGTTGAATGCAATTAGGGATGTATTTAGTGAGACTGGAATTATTTTAAAAGAAGATTTGGACAAGAGTATTTATATAGCTGCAATCAAAGCAGGTATATTTGACGCAAATGAAGCAATAGTTATTGCACTTATAGATCAGCATAAGTGTTCGATAGTAGCGTATGCAAAAGAAGGTTTAATAAAACAGTCAACATCAAAAAGAGCAATTGAAAAAATCAAAAAGGCCTCTTGTAGATACACAAATCTAGAGATTTAGGATGTCTGATGTAAGTTGTGCAATATTGAATTAGCACAGCTGTTTATAAGTACTTTTATACAGAAACAATCTTGATAATTTTAATGTTTTCAAGAGAACATTCAGATTGGAAGCATCCGTTACAAGTTTTGCTCTCTAAACCACAAGCTCTCTGAGCATCTGGCCGTACGCAGCTGAGTCGCTGGTCATACGCTCACAGTGATCATAGCCTTTCCAGATGGTAAGCGTAGCCTCGGGATACACCTTAGGCAGAACCTGCCTCGCGCGTTTCAAGTCAAAGTCCTTCTCGCCATACGTGAAGATGCAACGACGTTGTACATCGGGGCTAAGGGCGGGGAGGTCAACGTTGCTGCAGTCGTGAATGATGTTCTGGATGCTTTGATCGCTCATCGCAATAAAATGCTCTGACATAGGTTTAGCTGCAATTTTTCCGTAAAGTTGTTCCATCTTTTGCACGGATAGCTTGGGGTCTGCGATGGCTTTGCGATGCTTGGCAAGAAATACTTTCTTGAGCACAAATTCCATCGTTGAGGCCAGGAATCCACCCGTCCAGAAGCTTGTTCCCTCAAAGAAGAGATGGTCAAAGACTAAATCGGGGAACTTGAGGAGTTCAGACAGAACCACGCCGCCAAGGGACGCGCCAAAGCCAAGGGAGAGATGGGTTATGTCGTGCTCCAGCAGCCAGTCATGAATCTGCGCAGCTTCTTGGGACACTGAGACATATTCCGTTGCATCTTCTTCTCCGTGGGCAGCAAGATCTGGGACTAGATAGCGCAGGTCATCACCCATGTTATTCACAAGAACTGTTTTCATTCCCTCTGCAGACGAGAGCATGGGATGAATTAGCAATACGGTAGGTGTGGTCTCAGCGTAAGCGTCGGGCTCAATGAGGTGCATCTTCATGGCAATCCTCCATCTGTTGTTCACCTGCGATTATATCCCTACCGGGCACACGGATTTGCTGTTTGTTCACCAAAGTTGACATTTTCCGCGAACGGTAGAGATGGAGCTGCGAGGGACGTCCGAGAGGAAGCTTGAGATTTATTTCATTTCTCTTATCAATCAAGAAATGCATCAGGTGCATTGCTGGTTGAATTCCAAATCTTTGGAAAACCCCATGCTGTCAGAAGCCTCATAACTGATGGAAAGTTCTCTGGGTATGCATTATGTCCAGCATTCGATAGACTACCGTGCTCTAAAACCGCCTCAAATTCCCACGTAAATGGAGGTCTACCATTAGTAGGAATAGACTCATAGGTATTCTCCCAGTTAAGAATTCCGGCATCTAAAAATCCACCTAATAGTTCACATGATGGTTTGTAGTTTGACCTACATTCTTTGTAGGACACATCATCTGGCCAGTATCCATACCAATCAAGGAGACCAATAGACTGTTCTGGTTTCTCGCCAATTTTATAGAATCCATACCACCCTGCACCATAACAACCATCTCTGCGACTGTGTCGTTCAATCCTCAAACGAATTTTCTGGTTTGGCGTATCGCCAACATGTATCAAGAATGACAGTTGCGAACTATTAAGTAGCAGTGTTCTTTGTTTTTCTTCTTCGGGGGTTGTATTAAGCCATGGAAGTAGTGACAAAATGGTTTCATGTTCCGCTTCAGATTGCCCCCAACCCTCAAAGTTCCTGCCGTGGTTATTGCGTACATACATGCGCTTAATAACATATGGTGAAAAAACCTTTTGGCACCTAAAGTTATGAATCAACTCTCTACTCATTACAATTCTAATGAGCCCTCGTGAACCTCTATGCTTGCCTAGTACAGCGATTTTTTCGTATCCATCGCCCCATTGAACTGGAAGACAATAAACCTTTGTTCCAGGAGAAAAATGTCGCGTCCCATGAACAACGGTATGATCTTCTCCAAAAGGATGTTCGTCAATTACGTTACCAACCAGACACCAAATCCATTCTGGGAGTTTATTTGTTTTTACATAATCCCAGTAATCTCCTTCTGTGCTCGGAGTAGTCTTCTTTTCTCTACGTCCAAAGTTATAGTTTGGTCTAAACATTTTCTTGATATCATCCAATTTGAATAGGCATCTATCAAGAAGTGAACTTTCTGCTGCGGTATAGAGAAGTCCAACTCCTTTAGGATCTTCGGTAATGCATTTGGTGATGATTGCATAGATGCATTCTTTGTTTAAAACATGCTCGTTAATACTAGAAAGTAATTCAGCATCGTCTGTAATATCTATGCCATAGCTATCAAGAATTTTTTGATAGCTATAAGCATTCTCTTGTTCGCGTATTTCGGACTTAAATAAACAAGCAAATTTTTCAAGTACTCCAGGAATTTGATAATGAGGTATATCAAACGGCGTGTCGAATAAGCTTACGTTGTTGTCGATGTAGTCGCAAAAATCGTGTAGTTCAACAAAATGCCCAGACCAGGAATTAGTTGTTGCAAGGAACCAGCCAGCTAAATCCGTTAAGTTCTGTACATACATAGACGTCTCCCAAATAGTGAACTCACTTGAGTCAAAACAACAATTACTTAATGCGGTCTTCTACCTGTGCACATTAAATCCAATCTGTGACTCAACTTTCAGCAAGTTTAATAGGAGGAGAACTTTTAACTGTCCAGTGTATTACCCACTTAGATTGCCTGTAGACCTTATCTTTCTTTTCACATACTTGGAAATGGATTAGGGAATGCTTTTTCGGAGAGCATTTGCTACTAAGTGAGGTAAAAATGGGCGGATGTTATATCAATTATTATTTTCATAACATTGAGTATGATGACGGATTCTACGGCGGAGAATTTTCAGCCCCTGATTATCGCGTTTATTGCAAGTTTTTATACGATAGAGCAACAAAGGAATTTATCGATATTTGGGACAATACTCAACCCATTGATGAAATTCTTCCAATTCCAATTTGGTGGCTTGATAATAAGCTTGAAAAGAATGGGAAGCTTGATAAGCATGAAGACAAAGAGAGCTATTAATGGCCTCGATGCTTTTCTTTATGTTTTTGTTTCTTAAGCTCAAATTGATGTTGTTTTAGGGCTGCTTGTTGCACTTTGTTGAAATTTTTGAGTTTTATTTTTCTAGCTTCAGATTGTAGCTGTAGGGCCTGTTGCGATTTGGTGCCTATACCCGTTTTCTGCATCTGTTTGCGCGCAGCACGTTGTTTTCGTTTGGGATTTTCAAAGGTACGGTTATTTTCAATAATCAATGATGGACTAAATTTAAGTCGATAAAAATTCTTGAGTATAAAGTCATATACTTCATAGTCTTTTGGTTCTGCACCGAATGTAACTTTTGCTACCGTAAGTTTATCGTTGTCTACACGTTCAAAGATGCCAACCCAAAAGGGAGCATCAAATAAAACGGTCAGCGTAACGCTGGATCGATTCATGAAATTCCTCCTTGTATATGGTTACACAAAGAACGGACAACCCAAGGAGGGAAGGTTACTTATCTCGTAATAACGAGACGACCGGGCTACCTACCGGTTCTAGCATACTTTATCCAGTACACGTTGCGTTTTTATCTTTGTGGACGTTTGTTGTTAAAAAAACGTCGATGCTTATTATGACAGAAAGTCGTTGTTGAGGTTTATTGGATTTTAGCTTTAAGAGGTTATTTAGCTACACTATCGTATAAGTGTTCAAGTTGGAAAAGATTTTCCTAAACAGATAGAAGAATCCTTATGAACTATGTCCAAAAAGTTCCTGTTGCTATTTGCGGTGTTGCATTAGGTTTTGCGGCACTTGGAAATCTTTTTAAGGCTTCTTTCGAAGGCTTTTATCTTGCCTGCGGCATTATCTCTATTGCTCTTTTAGCTCTCTATACCCTCAAATTTATGGTGTCTACAAAAGTTGTGTTGCGAGAGCTTTCAAATCCGATTGGACTTTCAGTTGCCGCAACATATCCGATGGCAGTTATGCTGATTTCGGTGTATATGAAGGCCGATATTGGTGACGTAGCACAATTATTTTGGTTTGCAGGAATTGCGTTACACATCCTGTGCATAGCCCTCTTTACTTCTCGCTATATTGCAAAATTTGATTGGGAGAATGTGCACGCCAGCTGGTTCATTGTGTATGTAGGCATTGTTGTTGCTAGTGTTACGGCACCGGCGTTTACCTTTGAAACAAGTGTTGGTACGCTTGCATTTTGGTTTGGGTTTATCTGCCTTGTGGTGCTTTTTATAGTTGTGAGCATTCGGTATGTTAAATATGGACCGGTACCTGATTCTGCTGAGTCGCTCGCTTGTATTTATGCAGCTCCAACAAGCCTTTGTATTGCAGAATATATTCAATCTATTACGCCAAAGTCTGTACCGTTTCTTTTGGTTATGCTGGTAATCGCTTCAATTATTTATGTAGTTTCTTTTGTGTGGTGCATCAGATGTCTTACAAAACCGTTCTTTCCCAGCCATGCCGCGTTTACTTTCCCCTTTGTAATCAGTGCTATTGCGTGCAAGCAAACATCAGCGTGTCTAGCTGATCTTGGCCAGCCACTTCAGTGGCTTGACGGAATAGCTACTGTTGAAACGGTTCTTGCAGCAGGGCTTTGCATTGTTGTACTTGTACGCTTACTTGCATTTGTGCGTGATCAGACTTTGCCTAAAGCGAGATCTATGAGTAGCTTGAGATAACGTTTTTCATTTTGTTTGTTTAGAGTTTCGTGACGGAGCGCGCAACGCGGATGCGGGCGCGGATGTCCGCCACCCAGGAGTAGCCGCCCTTCTCGGCGATCTCTTGTTTCTCGCTATCCGGTCAATTTCTGCGCCGAGGAGTTGAGCGCTCGTGTCGAAGACGAGCTCTTAATGGGAGGGCATGGCCGGACCCCGATTCTGCCAAGGCAGACCTGCTGTAGGTACAGATCATACAATGGAAAATGATGCGGTGACGGAAGCGGCTTGGACTGTGTTTCCTCTGCGCTTGCAGCTTTGTCTGTTATGTATCATTATGAGTAATACATACGATACAGACATCGTTGGAGGCTCACACCATGCTCCTGCAGCTGGACTTCTCAACCGCGACACCCATCTACCAGCAGATCCGCGATCAGATTGTGCGAGGCATCGCCGAAGGCGAGCTTGCGCCTGGCGAGCGCCTGCCGACCGTGCGGGCGCTCGCATCGGAGTGCGGCGTCAACGCCATGACGGTGAGCAAGGCCTATCAGCTTCTCAAGCAGGAGGGACACGTACTCGGCGACCGGAGGGGTGGCACCTTCGTGTGCGAGCCCGATGGCAGCTCGGACCCCGATTCCGGCATCATGGACGCGCTGCGGATGCGCCTGGCTGAGCTGGTGGCCGGTGGGATGTCAGGCAAAGAGGTTCTCGCGCTCTGCGAGCACCTGCTGGATGAGATTGCGTATCGCTAGAAGTAAGGAAGTTTATGATGAGCACTGCGACTATCCTATGGCTCTCCTGCAGCTGGACTCCACTCCTCATATGGTGGACGCTCAGGAACAGCGCGCGCTTCAAGAAGAACATTGTCGTCGGCGTCACCTTCCCGCGCGAGGCGCGGGAAGACATGCAGGTAAAGGCGCTTCTTACCAGTTACCGTCGCCTACAGCTCGCGTGCGCTATCGTGCTCGTGGCTGCGGCACTTGGTGGTGCGGCGACAGGAACGGTACGAGCGTGGGTCGGATCGAGCATGTTCTGCTGGAGCGTCTGGATGCTTGTGATCTGTATCGTGCCTGAGGTGATCTATGCGCTCACCAACCGCAGGCTCGCGGCCCTGAAGGACGAGCGCGGCTGGCGGTCCAGAGGCGCCGCGACCCAGCGCGTGACGGTGGCCGATATCGGGGCGGCCGCGCAGTCGTACCCGCGCGTCTCGAGCATATGGTTTGTCCTCATCTGCGCGGCGAGCCTGGTCCCCGTCCTGCTCGACCGTGACAACGTAGTAATCTACCTGCTGTTTGCCGCATGTGTGCTCATGATGTGGGCAATCTTCCGTTGGTGTTACCGCAATCGCAGCGAGGTGGTGGACGACAACACCGCCCTCACGCAGACGCTCACGCGCATACGCCGGCGCGCCTGGGCGAGGGTGTTCCTCGTCGCGGCTGCGTCTTTTGCATTCATGAGCTGGGCGCAGCTCCTCTTCCAGGGTTCAACCAATCTGTACTTTATCGGTATGATGCTTCCCTGCACGGTCCTTGGAATCGTGGCGTTTGCAACCGAGATGCGCGTGCGTAGCCTGCAGGAGCGTCTTACAAAGGCCAGCGGCGAGGGCTTCTACGTGGACGAGGACGATCACTGGATCTTTGGCATCTTTTACTATAACCCCGACGATGCTGAGCTCATAGTGAACGAGCGCGTGGGCATCAACACGTCGATCAACCTGGCACGGCCGGCGGGAAAGGCGATTGTAGTGGCCCTCGCTTGCTCGCTGCTCTGCCTGCCCGTGACGGGAGCGTTCATGGCGGAGGAATTTGGAGCTCCTGTGACGCTTGAGTTGAGCGAGCAGACGATTCGGGCATACCACTTGCTCACAACCTATGAGATTGACATGGCCGACGTGGTGTCTGTGGAGCTTGTTGACCAACTTCCCAAGATGACGCGCACGTTTGGCGGCGCGAGTGAAACCTTCCTTGAAGGTAACTTCTCAAGTGACGCATACGGATCGCTCAAGGTGTGCCTGGACCCCGAGGTCGGCCCCTGGCTCCTCGTGCGGACGAGGAGCGGCACAACCTACCTTCTGGGCGCGAGCGACACGGCGCAGACCGAGACCGTTTATGAGGAAGTCCCCTCGGCCTTAGTCGATGCATAGTGCGACCTCTCGCGCCTGAACTCGTCGGTGTACTTGTTGTTGCCCATGCCTTGCCTCGCTTTCTCGGTTGTCTGGGCATATACGATTCCTGGGTTTTGAATCTGGGATGCCCGTGTCCGAAAAAAACGATACAGGTCACTCTGACCCTGATTACGCCCCGTGGTGAGACAACATCGCGGACCACCGGGAGGACGTGGACTAGGGGTACAGGGTGTAAAAAACGCGACCGAGAGACTGTCCTAGCGTGCGAAAAACGCAATAAAACCTCTATAAAATGATGTAAAAAACGCAACTGAAAGCGTATCATAGAGTGTGAAAAACGCATTTCACTTGTTAATTACTATGGGGAGATGAAATCATGCTCAAACGCAAGGCATACCAAAGGCTGGAGGATTGGAAACGATACAAGACGAAGCAGGCACTTCTCGTCAAAGGAGCCCGACAGGTAGGAAAGACGACCCTTGTCAGGCAGTTTGCCGCAGACAACTATGAGATCCTCGCCGAGGTGAACTTCTTCGACAACAAGACTGCCAAAGAGACGGTCATGAGGGCGATTGATGCCGATGACCTGCTTCTACGTCTTTCCGTGCTCAGCGGGAAAGAACTGGAGGCCGGAAAGACCCTCGTCTTCCTCGACGAGATCCAGGAGTGTGGTGCGGACCTGCTCACCTGGATCAAGATGCTCCTTGAACGGACCGACTACGATTACATTCTTTCGGGCTCTCTGCTGGGGCTTGAGGTATCCAATATTTCCTCCCTTCCCGTTGGTTTTTTGCAGGAAGTAACCTTGTATCCCCTTGATTTTGAGGAGTTTTGCTGGGCAAGTGGGATAGGCAAGACGGCATTGGAAGCTGTTTCTGCCTGTATGGAATCCCTTACCCCTGTGCCTGATTATCTGCATGATAAGCTTACGGATACCTTTTACCGGTATCTTTTGGTAGGCGGTATGCCTGACGTTGTGCAGGCCTTTGTGGACAACAACGACCTCTTGCGAGCCCGTAATCTGCAGAGGGGAATTGTGAACATGTACGAGATGGACATGGCCAAGTATGTATCGGATACGCTTGAGGCGCGCCAGGTACAAATGGTATACGAGTCCATACCTTCTCAGTTGAATTCCGAAAACAAGCGCTTCAAATATGCAAGGCTGGGGAAGAGTCTGAGGTTTGCCAACCTTGAGTTCGCGTTCGACTGGCTTGAGCACGTAGGGGTCGCTCTTCCGGCATTCCGAGTCAATGAGCCGACGTTTCCCCTTGCCGCCCATGAGGACCGAAACATGCTGAAGCTTTACGCAAATGACGTCGGCCTGCTTACCGCCCAAATGATGGGGGATGTCGATATCGATATCCTCAATAGAAGGTCAAGCATAAACTTTGGGTCGATATTTGAGAATGTGGCAGCCCAGGAATTCAAGGCGTGTGGAAGGGAACTGCGCTACTATAATTCCTCCAAGATAGGCGAGGTTGATTTTGTGCTTCAGGGGCAACAAGGAGGCATCGACCTCTGTGAGATAAAGAGTGGTAAGAACTATCGACGCCACAGTGCGCTTGACAATCTCCTAACAACAAAAAACTACAGCTTCGAACATGTCTACGTATTTCATGACGGCAATGTGGATACTCCAGAAGCTTTCGAAGGTGTTACGTATCTCCCTATTTATATGATGGGTATGGCACTGGGCTGACGCAGGAACTGGCTGACCAAGAACCAATTTGTGGTCTCTATTTCACTTCAGCGATGGCATAAAGATGTGGAGCGTTTTCGAGAAGTCCGTCTAGCTGAGATCTTGCTTCCTCGTCATTCGGGTTTTGGCGAGAATAGCATTTGTTCTGGAGATATAATTATGCCATTGGGACGAACGATGTCGAGCCTGGCGAGTGCCAACTGGTGCATAAAAATATCTTTGGAAAGTGTGACACCAGGACATCGAGAGATGAGACACTAGGCTTTTTTAGCACATGAAATTGAATTGGGTGATGCGGATGTTTGATCTCGTCCGATGCTGCTGGCAGAGCATCTCCAATCGTCGAAGATTTATAGGATATCTGGTTGCCCGCCTGATCCAGGCGCTTCTCTCCGTTGTGGCTCCACTTGTGGCCGGGGTTACCATAAATATGCTTCTTGAACCCAATACGCCGATGGGTTCGTTGATCTTGGCATGTCTATTCCTTGCAATATGTTGTATTTTAGCTGCGCTCTTTGATTACCAAGCCACCTTGGTATACACCTACCTTCAGGCAGATTCCTCATTTGATCTTGAGCTTCATGCTATTCAGCATATCCAACACCTAAGGCCGGCCTTCTTTAAAGGTTTTGATCCTGCGTATTGGCGTCGGCGTCTAGATGATGACACTAATGGTCTTTCGCTCTTCTTCCTGATGTCTATTGTCGATGTTCTTAAAAACACTGCAATTCTCGTAGTCATTGTGGTCGTTCTGTTTGTCATAGACCCCCTGCTCTCATTGGTATCTATAGTGCTTGCCATTGCCTCAGGTGGTATTTATATGATTTTCATGAATAGGATGTATAAGACAAGACTCGATTTTACAAATGAGATGTCACAGTACTCCTCACGGGCTCAAGAGCAGTTAGAGGAAGTCGAGTTTATCAGGAAACATGTTCTGTTTAACCGTTCCACAAAACGCCTGAAGGAGATCTTCTTCACGGTCCGAGAGGCAATGTATCAAACCAACAAGGTTGCGGCGCAAGTGTTTCTTTGTACGGGAGTGGTCCAAGGCATTGCCCAGGCGGCACTTCTTTTTGTTGCTGCCAGGGAAGTTTTTGCCGGCCATATGCAGGTGGGTTATGTGGCAACTGCCTTCGGCTACTTCACCACCATGGTTACATCCGTCGAGTACTTTGAGCAGTTTGGCCGCGACTACCAGAGCGCCCGCGTGAACTACAACAGATTACAAGAGCTTTGGGATGAGGAAGAGGAGCCGAACGGTTCCGGAGTTCCTACGGACACCAGCCTGATTACCTGCGACGATGTGGCCTTTTCATATCCAGGGAACAAAAACAGGACCCTCTGTGGAGTGAGCGGGCGCTTTCAAGCGGGGAAGATCTATGCCTTGGCAGGTACCAATGGATGTGGCAAGAGTACGCTTTTGAAGCTTCTCTCGGGGGAATATTTCAGCCTGTATGACGGATCCATATACTATGGCAATACCGACCTTGCAACGCTTGACCAATACGCCCTCAGGCACGACGTCATCGGCATTGTTGAGCAAGAGCCGGCAATTCTCCAAGATACCCTGTGGAACAACTTGACGCTTCTGTGCAACAAGATGCCCAGTGAAGATAGGGTTTTGCAGCTTGTCAACTTGTTTGGACTTCAGAAGTTCCTCTCACCAGACAGGGGATTGCAGAGCGTCATTGATGCACATCGTGTTGCGTTGTCAGGAGGGGAGAAACAGAAGATCGCTATCATCCGCATGCTCCTCAAAGACCCAGAGGTGATGTTGCTTGACGAGCCAACTTCGGCACTTGATGCGGCAAGTCGGAGCCATCTCATTGACCTCCTCAAGGACTTTCGTAAGGACCACCTGGTAATCGTTGTGTCTCACGATGAGGAGCTTCTCGCTGTATGCGATGAGGTCCGGGAACTCTGAACCCTTTCCCTCTTAGAGACTCTGGTCGGCTTTCCTGCAATATATCCAGCCTTATGGTGCGCTTCTACGACGTCGATAGCGGGGCGGTGCGTGTCGGCGGCCACGACGTCCGTGAATTCACGGTGGACAGCCTGTTGAGGAATTTCTCGATGGTGTTCCAAGATGTCTACCTGTTCAATGACACCCTGGAGGCCAACATTGCGTTTGGGACTGCCGGCGCAACGCATGAGCAGGTGGTCGAAGCTGCCAAACGCGCACGGTGTCACGATTTTATCAGCGCCCTGCCCAACGGTTATGACACGATTGTGGGCGAGGGAGGCGCAAGCCTTTCCGGGGGAGAGCGCCAGCGCATCTCGATTGCCCGGGCGTTGCTCAAGGATGCCCCTATCGTGGTGCTTGATGAGGCGACGGCTTCAATCGATCCGGAGAACGAACAGCTTATCCAACAGGCACTTACGGAACTTACGCACGAGAAGACCGTGGTGGTCATAGCACACAGGCTTGCGACTATCGAACATGCCGACCAGATCCTTGTGGTAGAGGATGGTACCGTCGTTCAGAGGGGGACCCATGAGGAGCTTCTCGCGCAAGAAGGTGTGTACCGGCGCTTTGTTGAGGCACGTGCCGAGGCGGAAGGGTGGAAGATAGGATAGTCGCAGGCCGTCAGGGAAGTTCAGGCATTGCAACACGTCCGTTTGATGATTTGTATCAAATGGGTTCATTTTTTCTTGTTATCAGCATGAAATCAGTGCGTATGTGGGACACTAAATACCAGTGATTACTGACCCAGTCAAGAAAGGAAGGCTCATGGCATACGAGTCTCGCGAAGAAATTGACAGCAAATATAAGTGGGACCTGTCCTCAATGTTCCCCAGCGATGAGGCGTTTGAGGCTGGACTCGAGGAGCTTAAGGCTTACTGCCCAAAGCTGCTTGCATTTAAGGGTAAGATTTCCACCTCCGCTCAGGCTCTTCTGGAGTTTCTGCAGCTCGAGGACCAGATGAACCTTCTGCTCTACAAGATTATCAACTACGCCGAGCGCAAGAGTGATGAGGATACCCGCGTTGCCAAGTATCAGGCATACGTTGCAAACGCTACCAGCGCATATACGCAGGTTGGCGAGGCAACTTCTTGGTTTGCCGCAGAGCTTCTGGCCATTCCAGCAGAATCTGTCGAGAAGTTCTATGTAGAGGTTCCAGCACTTGAGTTCTATCGCCGTAAGCTCAACAAGATCTTGAACCAGCGTGAGCACACCCTTTCTGCTGAGGAAGAGGTTCTTTTGGCACGTGCTGAGGAGCTTGCTGTTCAGCCAACCAATATCTTCTCCATGTTTGATGACGCAGACCTTACCTTCGATGACGCAGTTGATTCCGAGGGCAAGACCCATAAGCTGACCAGCGGTTCATTTGTTCCTCTGCTGATGGATGCTGACCGCGTCCTGCGCGAGTCTGCATTCAAGCAGCTTTACAGCCGCTTTGGCGAGTTCCGTAACACCTCCGCTGCAATTCTGACCAGCCAGGTTAAGAACCTGCAGTTCTTCTCGTCATCTAGAAAGTATGCAAGTTCCCTTGAGGCTGCTCTTGCAGAGAACGAGATTCCTGTTGAGGTTTATAACAATCTGATTGACGCTGTTCACCAGAACTTCCCAGCGTTCTACAAGTACGTTGACCTGCGCAAGCGCGTCATGGGCTTGGATGAGCTGCACTTCTGGGACGTCTACACTCCTCTTGTTGACGATGTTGACATGAAGTTCACCTACGAGGAGGCTTGCGACCTTATTGTTAAGGCGCTGGCTCCTATGGGCGAGGAGTACGTCAGCCTGGTCAAAAAGGGCCTGGAGAGCCGTTGGGTTGACGTGTACGAAACCCCAGGTAAGCGCTCTGGTGCTTATTCCGCAGGTGGCAAGGGCATGAACCCTGTTATGCTCCTCAATTTCCAGGGCGGACTCGACGATGTGTATACCCTCATCCACGAGATGGGCCATTCCCTGCACACGTATTTCTCGTCCCACAACCAGGAGATTACCTACTCCGATTACTCCATTTTTGTTGCAGAGGTTGCATCCACTTGCAACGAGGCGCTGCTCTCACACTACTTGCTTGAGCACGAGACCGATCCTGCCCGTCACGCATACATCCTCAATCACTTCCTTGAGGGCTTCCGTGGCACTATCTATCGCCAGTGTATGTTTGCCGAGTTTGAGCGCGACATCAGCCAGATGAACGCTGACGGTGTGGCTCTGAACGCCGAGGTTCTCTCTGAGCGCTACGGCAAGCTCTGCGCAGAGTACTTTGGACCTGGCATTGAGCTGGACGAAGAGATCAAGCTGGAGTGGTCGCGCATCCCTCACTTCTACTACAACTTCTACGTCTATCAGTACTGCATTGGTTTCTCGGCAGCTATTGCCCTGTCGCAGCGCATCCTTTCCGAGGGCGAGCCTGCGGTCAAGGACTACATTGGCTACCTGTCCGGCGGTTGCTCTAAGACTCCAATTGAGCTGCTCCGCGGCGCTGGCGTTGACATGGCCACTCCAGACCCCGTTAACGCTGCGCTCAAGTACTTTGGCGAGCTTGTCGACCAGCTTGAGCAGGAGCTCAACTAGCTGCGATCGGTCGCGATTCCGCGCGCAAGCTCTCTACCAGCGCGTAGTTCATATGACGAGAAACCCCGTCTAGTAGCGGGGTTTCTCGATAACAAAGGAGGATTTATGCAGGCACGTTTTGTTCATCGCTGCACCCATGTTTTGGATAACGAGAAAACCGTCGAGTTCTACAAAAAGGCTCTGGGATTTCGCGTTGACCGTGTTAAGGGACCAGAGGACGGTTCTTGGACCAATACGTTTTTGGTAAACGACTGGTCTCCTTTTGAGCTGGAGCTTACGTGGAACCGCGGTTGGGTGGAGCCTTACGACAACGGCGGAAAAGACACTCACATTGCGTTCCGCGTTGACGATTTTGATGCGTTCCACGCACTTCACGAGGAGATGGGCTGCATTGTTAAAGAGAACCCAAAGATGGGTCTCTACTTTATCGCAGACCCTGATGGCTGCTGGATTGAGATTCTGCCAGAGAAGTAGATATGACTGATTACGGTTTGCTTGCAAAACAGATTGTCTCGCTTGCCGAGATTGATGCCCACTGGCTGCCGGTGTTGTCCAACGCCGCAGCTCTTCTGTGGGACGCGCTTGACGACATCAACTGGGCGGGGTTCTACCTGGTAGATCCCGCGACGGTGACGGGCGAGGGGCCGGGCGCGGGTGCGGCTCCATGCGCTCCCGAGCTGCGCCTAGGACCGTTCCAGGGCAAAGTTGCCTGCGTGCGCATTCCGTTTGGACGGGGAGTGTGCGGTACCGCCGCGGCAACAAAGACAAGTCAGCTGGTAGAGGACGTGCATCAGTTCCCAGGACATATTGCATGCGACTTTGCATCAAACTCTGAGGTGGTCGTTCCTATCTTCAAGGATGGCCAGGTAGTTGGCGTGCTGGACATTGATAGCCCTAACGTGGCGCGATTTACTCAGGCAGACCTTGCTGGTCTTGAACAGGTGGTAAAAGCGCTTGAGAGCTGCACGAATTTCTCGGCCTTTTGTTAAGAAGGACTTGGACCGCTGTTAAGTGCAACTTGGAATTCTGTTAAATACGTCTAGCTGCCGCTAAATACGACTAGAGAGCTAACATTTGGGTACACGAATCATGTACGGGCGAGTTTGCTCGTGCATGATTTTTATATCCACGCAGCATTCACGGAGAGGTCTGCTTATGAAGAAAATTGTATTTATCATCGGTTCCGGTCGTAAGAACTCGTTCAACAAAATACTGAGCCAGGTTGCCGCAAAGGCGCTGGAGGGCAAGGCAGAGATTGAGGTTGTCGACGTTTTGGATGTTCCTCTGCTCAATCAGGACGAAGAATTCCCAGCTCCTGAAGGTGTACAGAAGGTCAGGGACGCCGTCATGGCCGCCGATGGCGTGTGGCTCTTTACCCCGGAGTACAACTACAGCATTCCTGGCACCGTCAAGAACATGCTGGACTGGCTGAGCCGTCCGCTTACTTCCGATTACGAGAAGAAGTCCGAGACCGCAATTGCTGGCAAGGTTGTCACTGCAAGTGGCGTTGGCGGCCGAAACAAGACTGCAGGATCGCTCGCCGTGGTAAAGCAGCAGTTCCTGGCTCTGCGCACCAAGCCGGTTGAGCCGTTCAATGGCTTCTCGCTTCCTGTTACCGCTTGGACTGAGGGAACTTGGGAGCCCGAGCTTGAGGTTCACGAGGTAATTGCCCAGCAAGCAGAGGCTTTTCTCGCCGCGCTGTAAGGCGTGCCCGGCGAGCACGTCCGGCGAGCACGTCCGACCCGCGCGTCCGCATAAGGTTGCTAGTGCGCCTGATTTCTGCAAAGAATCTGTGGATTTTGCCTAAAACCATAAAAGAATCTGTGGATTTGCCTGATTTCATCAAAGAATCTGTGTCCCAAATACAGATTCTTTGTACTTTTTAGGCGGACTTTGAAGTATGCCTAAGGTGCCTTTCAATGGAGCCTGATTTTCTCGCCACGTCTGAGTGATTTGCCGGAAAAGCGCACCATGTCTGAGTGGTTTTGCCGGTTTTTCTCGCCATGTCTGAGTAAATTTACTCAGACTTCATGCGCTTTTCAGGCTCGCGTGGCGCACCCGGCGAGAAGCCCGCGCACCCGCGCAGCTCGCGGGCCCAGCGTACGCACAAAAAGAGCCCGGATGCCGCGCAATAGCATCCGGGCTTTGGTGTGTCTAGACGGAGGAGAGGGCCGTTACTAGACAAGATGTGTATCGTACCTTGTTCGTGTACTGCGTTTATTCCCGCTTTGCAGCTTGTTTACACGAGCTTTACGTAAGGAGTCACTTCTCACCGTTGAGCGAAGCCTCTGCCGGTAAGCGGTTCCCGCGTGCTACTTACCAACAAACTGCGAGATGGTCTTGTACAGGTCGCTTGCTTGGAAGTCCTTGATAACCTTGGAGTCTTTCCTCTGGTCGCAGACCTCAAGCAGAGCCTTCAGGGAAGCCTTATCGGGGTCAGTCTGATAATCTGCCTCGGCCTGAATGAGCTTGTACTTGGCAATAACCATGTCCATGAGCTTGGCGTTGTTGCCCTCAGCGTTTGCGTCGTCGAGGCCATCAAATGCCAGCGTAGAAACAACGCCGTAGCCGCCGGTTAGGAAGTGGTTGCCCACAAAGTCGTTAGGGTTGACCTTGTTGTCAATGACAGGCGAATTCTTAGTGTTGGTGAGCAGCACCAAGCTGGTGTTGTTGTAGACGTCAATGACGGTAAGTGTGCCGGTCCAGCCGGTGTGGCCAACGGTTGCAGCGTTTGCAATAGGCGAGAAGGCCCACTGGTAGCCAATATGACCCTTACGTCTCCAGCCCAAACCGTAGGTGACGCTGGTGTCCTTTGGCTTGATAAACTGATCGTGAACGTCCTCGCTAAAGAGCATGGTGTTGCCGTAGCCACCACGGTTCATAACGGTCTGGACAAGAACAGCCAGGTCGGAAGCGTTGGCAAATAGACCAGCGTGACCAGAGATACCACCCATGGCGTAGTAGGCCTTCTCGTCATGGACGGTACCCTGAATGGTGTCTGTACGCATGTTGTCAAACGTAATCAGGCCGTCGCGGGTGTTGCCGTTAAGCTCGGTAGCTGCGATTCCGTCAGCCTTAAAGCCGTTGTCCAGTGGGTTGAACGTGACGTTCTTGAGTCCCAGTGGCTCATAGAGAGCTTCCTTAACGTACTGGTCAAGGCGCTTGCTGGTGATCTTCTCGATGATAAAACCAAGAAGCATGTAGTCTACGTCGGAATAGGCAGTCTTAGTACCTGGGACGTACTGCAGAGGGGTCTCGATGATCTTCTGCAGAATCTCATCGCGATTCTGAGAGTATAGCTTCTGGTTTGCGTTTGGCTGAGGATCGTCAGGCTTCTCTGGGTTGTAGTTGCGGTTGTGGTACTGAGGATCTGGTGGGAATCCAGCCTGGTGCTCAAGAATCTCACGAACGGTAAGGTCATTCTTGCCCAGGATCTTATCGCCCTCCTGGTCCTTGAAGTCTGGAATGTACTCCTGAACCTTCTTGGAAACGTCCAGCTGACCGTCGGTAACCAGCTTCTCAATTGCCAGGTTAGTGGCATACATCTTTGTGTTAGAGGCCAGGTCATAGAGGGTGTTGTCGTCAACGGCCTTGCCATCTTTAATGCGAGAGCCGTCCTTGTTGTAAGAATTGACGTTACCGTAGTTGGTTTTCTTGATAATCTTGCCGTACCTGGTAACAACCAGCTGAGCAGAGGTAAAGCCGTTGGCAATCTCTGCGTTGATGATCTGGTCAATCAGCTTAAAGTTGTCGTTGTCGGCGTAGTCCTTGGTGCCGTCAATAAGGGTTGGGTAGCCAATCTTGACCTCAAAGGTTGCCTGAGTCTCTTTAACAGTGCTGACCTGCAAACGGTTATCGCCGTTGACGGTTACGTCAGAGATATCAATCTGGTTCCAGGAAGAGCCGTCAAGCTTATCGGTTGGAACTTGGTGACCATTTACAAAGAGTGCAAAGCTCTGAGGCTCGGAGCTCTTTACACAGACGGTGCCCTGACCAGCAAAGCAAACAAAGCTGTTGAGCTGGTTGGTAACAAGAGAGTCATCAAAAGCCTCGTTGTCGTTTAGAACAGGGAAGACCTTCTCGTACTGGAAGGTGCCGTCTACGGAGTCAACCTTTTTTGCGGTACCCTTAGCAGCAGTTGCGCCACCCTTTGTTTGGCAGGCGGTGAGGCCAAGACCTGCTAGAGCGGCTAGACCAAGAGCGCTTCTGCTCAGAAATTGCCTTCTGGTCTGTCCGGCAGGGGAGCCTGCGTTAGATGAGTGCTCAGAGTGAGCGTTTTGATTCTGGTGCAAATCTTTGTTGGTGCGCATATCGTCTCCTTCGGTTTTGCCTTAGGTGAAACACCTGCTATCTCAATTGGCTGAGATAATTTGCGCTTATGATGACGTGCGTTTCATCAAAATTGCAGCTAGTTTGTCCAAGATGAAATAATGGGTACGTTAACGTACTGCGAGTGGTATCAAAAAAGCTGTCAATGGTATCTAAATTTGAATTTTTTAGGCAAAGATGAAATATTTTAATCAGGTTTTACGTGGTCAAATGTCTACTCGGTAGTAAAAGTTTTTATGAAGTGATAGTAACGTATCCAAATCAAGGCTCAGTTTTTGCGACAATTGTCCCCGCGTTATGCTGGGAAAACATGAGCGATCGTGCATGCAACGCACATGGAGCGCGCTTACACTTGCGCATGCAATACTACCGTTTACGGCACTGCCTACTTTACAGATGAAATTTTTATGACATCGTGAAACAATATAGTCAAACGTTTTAGTCAACTGGACGGCCGGAGGTGATTGCGTGAGAGGTGTTCGTCTACGTCTGGAAGAGTATCGCAAGAATGCTAGTTCAGCTGAACGCGATATTGTCGACTATATTCTGTCGGATCCAGAGGCAGCAGTTGGTCAATCAATCCATAAACTAGCAGCTCAAACGTATACATCTGCATCAACGGTTGTCAGGCTTTGCAAGAAGCTTGGCTGCGGTGGCTATAAAGAGTTCCAGCAGGCGCTCATTTACGAGCTGGCAGTAAGCAATAAAAGCAACGATATTGCTGTCGGCGGCGTTATCGCAGGTGACACCACTGATGTGATCATCGAAAAAGTTACGGCAAAGAACATTTCTTCGCTGGAGCTTACCAGGCAATTGCTTGACGCTCAGGTTGTTGACTCAGTTGTTTCACTTATGATGCAAGCTCATTCCATCTGCCTCTTTGGCATGGGAGCTTCGCTTCTGGTTGCAAGAGATCTGCAGCTCAAACTCATGCGCCTCAACATTAACTGCAACTTGAGCGACGATTACCACTCTCAGATGCTCTACGCCAAAAACATGGGGCGAGAAGACCTTGCTATTGTGGTCAGCTACTCAGGCCTTACACGAGAAGCCATTGAGTGTGCCTGGATTGCAAAGGCAAATGGCGCCAAGGTGGTTGCCATTACCCGCGGTGGCATTGACTCGGAATTGATTCACCGCTCCGACTACGTTTTAGGCGTGGCAGAGACCGAGCACATCATGAGAAGCGGTGCCATGTCTTCAAGAATTGCCCAGCTTAACGTTGTAGACGCGCTCTTTGCAGCCTATGTAAATAGAAATTACGAGAAGAGCGTTAAGCGTTTCTCGACAAACTATATTGGCAAGCTAGATTCGGCTGAGCGTGTTGCCACGCTTTCATCTGACCAAGATTTGCCCGGTATAGCCAACGACGTAATTGCGTAAAAATCACAACACAGAAGGTGAAAACGTGATTGATTTAACAAAGCTTGTCACCGAGACAAGAAACCCCAACACCATGGACCTGGATCAGATGACCCCACTTGAGCTGGTCAGCGTTATGAACCAGGAAGATCTCAACGTGGTAGCTGGCGTAAAAGAGGTTCTTCCCCAGGTAGCACAGGCAATTGAGTGGGCTGTTTCCTCGCTTGAGGCTGGTGGCAGAATCGTCTACTTTGGCGCGGGAACTTCCGGTCGCCTGGGCGTTTTGGACGCAGTTGAGTGCCCACCTACCTTTGGCGTTTCTCCCGACGTGGTTGTTGGTCTTATCGCCGGTGGCGAGAAGGCCTTTGTACGTGCAGTTGAGGGCGCAGAGGACTCTCTTGAGCTTTGCGAAGAGGAGTTCAAGAAGATTGGCTTGAGCAAGAACGATATTGCTATTGGAATTGCAGCTAGCGGTCGTACTCCTTACGTTATTGGTGGCCTGCGCTATGCTCGTTCTTTGGGCTGCAAAACCGTTGCTATTGCCTGCAATAAGGGCTCCGAGGTGGGCAAAGAGGCAGAGCTTGCCATTGAGCCTTCTTGTGGACCTGAGGTGCTCACAGGCTCTACGCGCCTTAAATCCGGTACCGCTCAGAAGATGATTCTGAACATGATTTCTACCGGTTCTATGGTTGGCGTGGGCAAGGCGTATCAAAACCTCATGGTTGACGTGCAGCAGACTAATAAGAAGCTGGTAGTTCGTGCACAGAACATCACCATGGCAGCAACTGGTTGCACTCGCGAAGAGGCAGCTCAGGCGCTTGAGCAGGCTGACGGTAATGCAAAGCTTGCTATTGTCATGCTGCTTACCCAGATGCCTGTTGACGAGGCTAAAGCTAAGCTCGAGGCAGCTCATGGTCATGTTAGAGGTGCACTGTAGTATCCGCAGTTGTAACAAATGACACACGCGTGAGCATTTTGTTTCAGCTGTATCGGTCAGTGGTATCAGCATGAGGCGCAAGTGGTCGGTAAGTTTTGAAAAACGCTCAGTTTACCTGCAGTAACAGGGTGTTCAAATTAGGTCAAAACATGAAACAATGAACCACAGGTATGGATTGTTGTACCGATAAGTTCATTTTTTATGTATTCTTGATAGGTATTTGTTGCAACATCGCAACGAGAGAAAGAAGGAAAGTATGGATTACACCAAGCTTTCAGAACAGATTCTTGCTGCCGTCGGTGGCAAAGAAAATGTTCAGAGCAACATGGTCTGCATGACCAGGCTCCGCATTAAGACCGCAGATCCTGCAAAGGTTGACTCTGAGGCTATCAAGGCTATTGATGGCGTTATGGGTCTGGTCGAGGATGCAGAGTACCTTGAGGTTGTTCTTGGTCCTGGCGTTGTCAACAAGGTTATTGTTGAGTTTTCCAAGCTTACCGGCGTTGCTGCTGGTGACGCATCTGAGGACGACGTTGTTTCCGCAGCTAAGGACAACAAGGCAGCTCAGAAGGCTAAGTATGAGAACAAGCCTGTTCAGCGCTTCCTCAAGAAGATTGCTAACATCTTTGTTCCACTGCTTCCTGGCATCATTTCTGCAGGTCTGATTAACGGTATCATTAACGTTATCAACTTCTCCACTGGTAAGGCTTATGCCAACGAGTGGTGGTTCGCAGCTATCTGGACCATGGGCTGGGCACTTTTCGCTTACCTGCCAATCCTCGCTGGCGAGAACGCTGCCAAGGAGTTTGGTGGTTCTCGCGTTCTTGGTGCTATGGCTGGTGCGCTCTCCATTGCTAACGCTGGTATGCCTCTTCTTGCTTCCAAGACTGTTGACGGCGTTGCAACTCGTCTGGTTCACCTTCCATTCAGCCTCCCAACTGTTGCTTTCAAGGAGGGCGCATTTATCGTCGCTTCTTCTGACCTGTTCAACGCAGCAGCAGGCGGCATGATTGGTGCAATCATCTGCGCAATTTTCTTTGCATTCCTGGAGAAGAACCTGCACAAGGTTATGCCAAGCGTTCTTGACACCTTCCTGACTCCACTTTGCACCGTTATCATCGGTGTTATTGGTTCTGTCCTGATTCTTCAGCCTGCAGGCGCATGGCTTACTCAGGCAATCTTCTTTGTCCTTCAGTTCTTCTATGACAAGCTTGGCGTCTTTGGTGCTTACCTGCTTGGTTCTACCTTCCTGCCACTGGTTTCCGTTGGTCTTCACCAGGCACTTACTCCAATCCACGTTATGCTTAACAACCCAGAGGGCCCAACTCAGGGTATCAACTACCTGCTTCCTCTGCTGATGATGGCAGGCGGCGGCCAGGTTGGTGCTGGTCTTGCAATTCTTTTCAAGACCAAGAACAAGCGCGTCAAGAAGTACCTCACCGAGTCCATCCCAGTTGGTATGCTCGGTATTGGCGAGCCTCTTATGTATGCAGTTACCCTGCCTCTTGGTAAGCCATTCATCACCGCATGCCTTGGCTCCGGTGTTGGCTCCGTAATTGCTTACCTCTTCCACCTTGGTACCGTTTCCCAGGGCGTCTCCGGCCTCTTTGGTCTGCTGATTGTCCAGCCTGGTAACCAGGTCTTCTACCTGCTTGCAATGCTTCTTGCTTACGCTGCAGGCTTCGCGCTCACTTGGTTCTTCGGCGTTGACGAGGATCGCATTAACGACGTCTTCGGCGAGTAAAAACCACACGTTTTAGAAACGTTTATCCCTCTTCTTAGGTATCCTAGGAAGAGGGATTTTTTCTTCTCGCCTGGCACCTCGCCTGGCATCCGACCGGCTACCTGCCGGTCTTCTCGCCTGGCATCTTGACTGGCTGCCTGACCAGCTTCCCGATTGGCGAGAAACCCCGGCCTTTAGAAAGCGTTTGCAATTTACTTGGAGGATTTATGCGCACCGGAATTTCACTGTATTTTGCCAGTGGATATGAAGCTAATGCTGAGGTTGTAGCAAAAGCGCAGGCAGCCGGATGCCACTACGCCTTTACTTCTCTCCAGATTCCCGAGGAAGAGGGGATTGATTATCGCACTGAGGCTCGTAAGCTCTTGGAACTTTGCAGGAAGGCGGAGATTAACCTCATTGCTGATGTTTCTCCTGCTACTCTTTCCAAACTTGGCGTTCAGAAGTTTGACGAGCTTGCGGAGCTGGGCATTACGTATGTGCGTCTTGACTTTGGGTTTGATGCGGCAGAGACCGTAGAGCTTTCTCGCAAGTTCCACGTGGTCTTTAACGCTTCGACCATCACCAAGGACGACATTTCCGCATGGCGAGCAGCTGGCGCCGACTTCACTCGTTTTGCCGCCTGCCACAATTACTATCCCAAGAGCTACACGGGCCTTTCGCTGGAGCGCGTCGCACAGATTAACGCGCGCCTTTCGGCGCTTGGATTCCAGATTTTCTCGTTTGTTCCTGGCGAGATTTTCCGCGGTCCTCTCTACGAGGGACTGCCAACTGTCGAGGAACACCGTGGGCTTTCGGGCGATGCACTTATTCAGGCGATGCTTGCTCTCTACGACGCTGATTCTGACGTGGTGCTTATTGGCGACCCAGATGTTACTGAGGCTACGTGGAAGCGCATTGGTCAGCTTGAGCAAAACTGCATTGAGCTAAAGACGGAGCTCAAGCCTGATTTTGAGTATCTGTACGATCGACTTCAGACCGATCGACCTGATTCCAGCTCGTATATTATTCGCTCGCAGGAGTCCAGGCTATGGAAAGACGCCCCCGTATACGACGCAAGGTCTTCTACCTGGGAAACTGTTGCTACTGGCGCCATCTTGGTAAGCAGTAAGGCATATGGTCGCTATGCGGGTGAGCTTTCGATTGCTCGAGGTCTTTTGGAGCTTGATGCTCGCGACAACGTTGCAGGAAGTATCTGCGAAGAAGATCGCGCTTTCTTGCCGTACATCCACTCCGGTCGCGGATTTAGGTTTATCCGCAGTTAGACAGCGGTTTTCTGCTGGTTGAGCTGATCGTGCGAGCGCGCCAAGTACACCGCGGTTAAGCGGCGTGTATGGCGCGCAGGAGCGCGCGGGGCACACTGGGTGCACGAGGCTTACAGGGCGCTCAAAATGTACGAATGTACCTCGCGTGCATAAAGACCGCCTAATATGCACAAAAACTAATCAAAAAATTGATATGTCATTCAGAGGGTACTGTTTTGGGTAAAAAACCCGTTTAGTTGGGGGTAATTTTTTAGTTTTGTCATTTTGGCATTTACGTTTGAGCAGTTCAGAAATAATGTGAATGCGCACAAAAAATTCGTCTAATTAAAACTGCTGGTAAAACGATTGCATAGAAGTGTGCCAATCCTGTATACCCCAACTAAACGCATTTTTTACCACTTCGCACTGAAATGGGCCATTTTTGAATCAGAATAAGTTTCTTCGCGCCACAAAAGACCAGTTGGCGACAAAATGGTGTGCGATCAAGCTATGTGTGACCGAGTTTCGCATGAGCAATAAGCTCTTACAAAGCAAAGACTTTCTCTCTCAGCAAAGAATCCCCTGCTAAACAAACTGCCTCCTATTTCCTCAGTGTGGGAAATAGGAGGCAGCTCAAAAGTTAGTGTAACAACGCTTTACAGCTTGACGATAACATCCTCGGCTGGCTGGCGACGCTTCTGGACAGGATCCATATCACGATAGCCCAGGCTAAGCATGCAGGAAACGCCAAAGTCGTTGTACTGGCCGCCGTCGAGGAGACCTTCTTCTTCCAAAATCTTATCAACAGCCTCGCGGTTAAAGCCCTCGATTGGGCAGCTATCGACGCCAATCATAGCGGCCATGGTAAGCATGTTCGAAAGCGCAATGTAGGTCTGCTTGCAAGCCCAGTCAAAGGTCGCACGCTCGTTACCTACCAGGTTAAACATGTTCTCCTGGAAGTTTTTGAAAGCAGCCGCATAAGTTGGCTCAAAGTCTGCAGGAAGTTGCTTGATGTCGTGCATCATGTGCTTGACGTAAGCTGACTCTGCGTTGACGTTCTTGCGAGCAAGAAGAATAACCAGGTAGTGAGCGCCGTTAAGGGATGCGCGAGCACCATAGCATGGCTCGTAAAGTTTCTCTTTAAGGCGAAGTGACTGCTCAGAGGCCTGATCCTCTCGCAGATTAACAACCAGGAAGCGCCAAGGCTCTAGACCGTAAGAGCTTGGTGCCAAACGACCAGCCTCAAGGATTACCTCAAGGCCCTCGTCAGAGACGTTCTTGGTAGGGTCGTACTTTTTGGTTGCAAGTCTCCACTGGTAGGACGAGAGAACTTTGTTTGCAACGTGTTGTGCGGAACAGGCCATACGTGGTCCTTTCTTGTTGGTGGTGCTGCGGTGAGCTGGAGGTACGCTGTTGGACGGCGCGTTACTCAGAAACGATAAAGCGACCGGGTTGTCCCAGCTCCCACGTTCCCTTGAGGTCGGCGGCAAGCTCAAAGTGCAGCTTGGAGATACCCAGGTCGTAGTCTTGGACAAGGTGGCGCTGGTTAGGCATAGACGCGCTTACCACGCCATCTGTCAGGTCAAATACAACAGGCAGCTTGTTGATAGCGGTCGGACATGCCAAAACCGCATTAATGCCGCGGTTAAACCACTCGGCATCTTCTCTGGCTCAGTGGGCTCGCCGTTCGCAGTCATAATCTGTGCAGGTTTCTTAGTGCGCAGGCGAATTGCGGTACGAATGCCCTCCTGCTTGAGCGGAATCTTCTCCGGAGCATATCCGATGGAGATAATAATGCCCAGCTTAAGACCGTTGTACTCGTCACGAGCCAGGGTCTTCCAGTCCATGGTCTCGGCAATCCAGCATGAGCCAATGCCCAGCTGTGTGGCGAGAAGAACGATCTTCTCGCCATAGTAACCGATGAGCTCACGGGCAATTGCGTCTTCACAATAACCTGCTACGTAGTGGTAAATGGGGCCGACAATAGACTTGTTCTTCATGTGGACAGAGGTGCCGTCCTCGAGGTGAGGACCTTCGATGGTAAGAATTGCGGGGTGATCGGGTGCAACCTCTGCCATCTGGGCATTTGCGACGTCAATAGCTTCCTGGAGCTGAGAAAGTTTCTCTTGCTCAATAGGCTTTTGGTCGTAAGCGCGCAGAGAAATGCGCAGGTCCATGGCTTCTTTTACGTCCATCGTGGTCCTTCCTGGAGCAAGGTTAGAGCAGAGAGCCAAATTGCTTAACGTAGAGGCTCTTGATTATGGTGATAAGAACCATATACCCGCTCATAAGCGCCACTAACCACCCAAAGAATGACAAAGGCAGAGCAACAAGGCTCAAAGGCTGGGCAAACATGGGCAGATACGGAAGAGCGCTGACCACAATGATTCCTGCGGTTGTGAGGGCAAACAGTGAGGTAGAAGGCATGCTCTGAACAAATGGAATCTTGTTGGTTCTGAGTGCGTGGAGAACAAAGGTCTGGGTCCACATGGATTCGATGAACCAGCCTGTCTGGAAAGACAGAATAAAGAGCGCTTGAGCTGCGGTATTTCCGGCTGCGGTAAGTTCTGCCCAGGTTCCTCCAGCAAGCGCAGGGGAGACCACAAAGAACATAAGCGCAAAGGTCAGTACATCAAAGATTGAACTTACTGGTCCGATCCAAAGCATAAAGTTTGTAATCGAATGAGCGTCCCAAGAGCGAGGGCTTGAAAGGAACGAATCGTCAACGTTGTCCCACGGAATTGCGATGCAAGTAACGGTATATGCCAGTCCCAAGAGGAGCAGCTGAAGGGCGCTCATAGGCAAGAACGGCAGGAAGAAGCTGGCCACCAAAACGGACAGCACGTTACCAAAGTTAGAGCTTGCGGTTGCCTTGATGTACTTGATGGTGTTGCCGTAGGTTCTGCGACCTTCTTCGACGCCGTGCTCAAGTACTAGCAGATCTTTCTGCAGCAAGATGATGTCTGCGGACTCTTTTGCCACGTCAACGGCAGTATCGACGGAGATTCCTACGTCGGAAGAGCGCATGGCGGCTGCGTCGTTAATGCCGTCGCCCATGAAGCCGACCACGTGGTTGTTGGACCTGAGCGCAGAGACAA
>CALIAD010000083.1 GCA_938041635.1 uncultured Atopobium sp. | reverse complement strand
ACCTCTATGTCGCTTCTGACTGCACTGGGTCTCTCGTTTAATAACCTTATGACCAAAAAGGGCCGCACGCTTATGACCGCGTTTGCAGGTTCAATTGGCATTATTGGTATTGCGGCAATTCTGGCGCTGGCAAATGGTGCAAACGAGTACATCAAGAAGGTTGAAGAGGATACGCTTTCAATGTATCCGCTCACTATTTCTGAACAGTCCGTTAATATTTCTTCCTTTATTTCTGGAAGTGGAAGCAGTTCTGACTCGGCTGACGCTCAAGGCCAAGATGTTCAGAATGAGATGACACAAAATCAGAAGAATGCTGAGGCTGCAAAGCTAGAAAATCAACCTGCTGAAGGCGCTATTCCTACTAACAACAGGCTAGGAATGCAGGCAGAAAGTATTGGTTCTAATGATTTGACCAGCCTGAAGGCATTTCTCGACAACAATGGCGGGGGAATCAACTCCTACACAAGCGCCATTACGTATGGTTATTCTGTAAGCCCCTTTATTTACCTGCCAGCAGGTGCGGATTCCACCTCTTCTGATCCTGTTCAGATACAGCCAGACGTTACTTTCTCTAAAGTGTCGCCTAAGATTCCGTCATATAGTCTGCTTGCTTCTTTTGCGAGTACCTCGCTTTTTAATGAGCTTCCAGCCAATCCTTCTATTTACGAGGACCGCTATACAGTTCGCGCTGGTAGATGGCCTTCTGCTTGGAATGAGGCTGTTCTGGTCTTGCGTCCAAACGGTACCATGGACGACTTTTTGGAGTACACGCTTGGCCTGCGTGATTACGCTGGTCTGCGCTCTACTGTTGATAAAATTGCAAGTGGAGAATCAGGCACTATCGAAGAGTCTCATAGCACGTACACCTATGAGCAACTGATGTCTCCAACATTTAAGTTGGTTATGCCCAACCAGCGCTATGTTTGGGACGGCAATTTTGGCGTCTGGACGGATAAGTCTGACGACCAGACATACATGAATGACCTTGTTTCTAATGCGCCTGACCTGCATATTGTTGGTGTTGTCCAGGCAAAAGATCCAACTACCACAGGAGCGCTCTCAGAGGGCATTTACTACACGCCGCAACTGACTCAGAAAATGATTTCTGATGCGGCAGCTTCTCCTATTGTTCAGGATCAGATGAATCGTCCAGATGTTGATGTTTTCACTGGTAAAACCTTTGAGGACGAGAAGAACGGTCAAACTTCTGAGGGACTTTCTATTAGCTCTCTCATTTCCGTTGATTCGAATGCGCTTTCCTCGGCGTTCAACTTTAATCCACAGGCGCTGAACTTCTCGTCAATTAATCTGTCTGGCTTGGATATGTCCTCGCTTGACCTTTCTAACGTGCAGTTACCTGCTTTTGATCCGTCACAGCTTAATTTGTCTGATAGCGATGTTCTGTCTTCCGTTACGTCTTCGCTTGATCCAGCTGCGTTGGCGGCGGCTTTCCCAGAGCTCTCTGCGGCAGATATCCAGCAGATTCTTTCTGGCATTACTGTTAATTTCAAACCAGGCGGACAAGCTGCTATTTCTTCGCTCATGGGCAACATTGCTCTGGGATGGAA
>CALIAD010000082.1 GCA_938041635.1 uncultured Atopobium sp. | reverse complement strand
TTAGACTGCCAGGAATCCACAACAGATCACTAGCTTATAGGTAGATTGTGCTCAGGAGATTCTTGCTCACTATCAAGCTGCTTGACGGTTTCTTTAATCTCTAGTGCAAGATCAATAAAATCCTGGGCCGTAACGCACTTTACTGACTTTCCACGCCAATAGGCTGCGTTTGGAATACCTCTAAAATACCAGGTAGAGAGGCTTCTAGCGCGAGCAATATGAATGTGGGCAGCATCAAGCAACTTTACGTGCATCATAAAAGATGCAAGCATTTGATCAAGCGTTGGGACAAGCACAGGTTGACCCTCAACTAAAGCTTGAGTGTTTTTAAATATCCACGGATTTCCATACGTTCCGCGAGCAATCATTACAGCCGTCACACCTGTCTCTGTAAGAGCATGAGCTGCTGCTTCAGCAGAGAGCATGTCGCCAGAGCCTATGACCGGAATAGAAACGGCGTCGCAAACCCTATTAACCGTCTCCCACTCTGCCTGACCTCGATACATCTGAGTAGCAAAGCGACCGTGGATTGCAACGGCAGATGCTCCAGCAGCCTCCATAGCGCGAGCAAACTCAGGTGCCACTTCCTCATCCTGACGTCTACCACGCCTAATCTTGACAGTAACAGGTACGTTAACCTCAGACAGACAGGCTTTAACCAAATCTGCAGCAAGCTCTGGGGTGTCCAGAAGGGCTGAACCCTCCCCCTTTTTAACCACCTTAGGAACAGGACAGGCCATGTTGATATCGATAAGAGCCAGCTTATCCCCTAAACGCTCACTAATCTGAGCTGCTGCTTCTTTAAACTGATCTGGCTTTGAACCAAAGAGTTGAACAGCAATATCAGGCTCTGTTGCAAGAGGCTCTACAAGCTCCCAGGTTTTCTCGCCGCCATAATGAATTCCTGCAACAGAAACCATTTCTGAATACGCAAGACCTGCCCCGCCAGCTCGAGCCATAGTGCGATACACACCATCGCTGACACCGGCCATAGGAGCCATAAGCACGGGATTTGCAGACAGGCGCTCCTTAAGCGTGGTACCTGACGCAAAAGGAACAATGCGAGAAGAAAGACCAGCTTCAGGGGCGCAGGTTGCAATAATAGTTTGAAGCGATTCCACAGATACCTTCTACTCGTCGTCAACCTTGAGAACAGCCAAGAATGCCTCTTGAGGTACTTCGACTGAGCCAATCTGCTTCATGCGCTTCTTACCCTCTTTTTGCTTTTCAAGCAGCTTGCGTTTTCTGGAAATGTCGCCGCCGTAGCACTTAGCTAAGACGTCCTTTCTACGTGCGCGAACGGTAGAACGAGAAATGATTTTATTGCCAATTGCACCCTGAATAGGAACCTCAAAAAGCTGCTGCGGAATGATGCCTTTTAGCCTGTCGCAAAGACCACGAGCAAGATCATATGCTTTGTCTTTGTGAACAATAAACGAAAGCGCATCAACAACGTCTCCAGCAAGCAAAATATCAAGCTTAACCAGGTCAGAAGTGCGATACGAATCAAACTCATAGTCAAGTGAGGCATAACCTTTGGTTCTACTCTTAAGCTGGTCAAAGAAGTCCAGAATGAGCTCGGCCAAAGGAATGCTAAAGATCATCTCGACGGACTTATCAGACAGATACACCATGTCTTCAGATACGCCACGATGATCAACAACAAGCTGCATAACCGTACCAACATACTCAGGAGGCACAATAATCTTTGCCTTAAGGTATGGCTCATCAATGCGGTCAATCTTGGTAACCTCTGGAAGATCTTGAGGACTGGTAATCTCAATCATAGTTCCATCGGTCTTATAGACGTGATAGTCAACAGAGGGACTGGTAGCAATCAAGTCCAGGTCAAACTCACGCTCAAGACGTTCTTTGACAACCTCCATGTGGAGAAGACCCAAAAAGCCTACTCTGAAGCCAAATCCCAAAGCAACGGACGTCTCTGGCGACCACGTAAGTGACGGATCGTTAACGTGCAACTTATCAAGTGCGTCACGGAGATTCTCGTATTGCTTGTTATCAACCGGGAAAAGACCGGTAAATACCATTGGTTTTGCCTCGCGGTAACCTGGCAGTGGTTCTGAACAAGGATTTTGCTTGTAGGTAAGCGTATCTCCAACGCGAACAGCTTCAGGGTCTTTGAGGCCAGTGACCACATAGCCAACCTCACCAACAGAAAGCTGGTCAACAGCCATCTCAAGAGGTCTCTTAGCACCAACTTCTTCAACAAGAAAAGGCACAGATCCCTGCATCATAAGAAGCTGGTCGCCAGCTTTGATTGAACCATCAAAAACACGCACGGTTGCAACGACGCCTCTGAATTGGTCAAAATATGAGTCAAGAATAAGCGCCTTAAGTGGAGCTGTAGGGTCTCCCTTTGGAGGAGAAACCAAATACACCAAAGCCTCAAGGAGCTCGTGAATACCCTCACCTGTCTTACCGGAGACACATACCGCATCATCAGCCGGGATAGCAAGAACATCTTCAATTTCTGCACGTACCTCTTCAGGTCGAGCAGATGGAAGGTCAATCTTATTGATTGCAGGAACAATATCCAGGTTAGCGTTCATGGCCAGCATGGCGTTTGAAACAGTCTGTGCCTCAACGCCTTGCGTTGCATCAACAACCAACACTGCACCCTCACAAGCAGCCAAAGACCTTGAGACCTCATAGGTAAAGTCAACGTGGCCTGGGGTGTCAATCAGGTTGAACTGATAACGCTCTCCGTCATCTGCGTCATACATGACGCGGACTGCGTTTGATTTAATGGTAATTCCACGCTCACGTTCAATATCCATAGTGTCCAAGAGCTGTGACTCCATATCGCGTTCTTCAACGGTATGAGTAAGCTCCAAAATGCGGTCACTGATGGTAGATTTACCGTGATCGATGTGCGCAACAATAGAGAAGTTGCGAATATGTGAAGTATCCTGTGTATTCATAAGGAAAATAATAGCGTAAACTACCCCCTTCGTGCTATACTTCAACAGCTGCCTCAAACGTGTCTCAGCGAAGAGGCCTCACATAGTAAACACCGAAAGGAACCGCACGTGGCTAACATCAAGTCTCAGAAGAAGCGTATTCTCACCGCTGAGAAGGCACGCCAGCGCAACAAGGCTGTCCGTTCCGAGCTTAAGACTGCTATTAAGGCAGTTCGCACTGCTGTTGAGGCAGGCCAGCTTGAGGACGCACAGGTTGCAGCTAACAAGGCATCCCGCCTTCTTGACAAGGCTGCTTCTAAGGGCATCGTACACAAGAATCAGGCTGCTCAGCGTAAGAGCGGCGTTCAGAAGCTTGTTAACACCCTTAAGTAGTTCTTATCTACTTTTAACTTTTTAAAACGGACTCCTTGGAGTCCGTTTTTTCTTACCTGAATTCTTTGAATCTACACATTTACGACGCCGCACAGAGTAAAGATAAGCTTGGTCATTGTGGTTGTTTTATCTTCTCCACTCTTAAGACCACGTTCTGCATCTGCACAGAGGCCCAGAATATGTTCAAGCTCGCCATCTGCAAATTGACGCGCCCATCGTGCATAATTTCTTACTTGCCAGTCCTGCTTGCCCAAAACTGGAGCAATTTCCCGTTCTGTACCACGCTTAACCATAGACCTGGCGCAAATAAGCTCTCTTACGCGTCCAGTCATAAGTGACAGATTTCCAATAGCTCCCGATTCATCCATCTGACTGTAAAGCTCCAAAGCCTTTTGAGCATTTCTCGCTGATAAACTGTCGAGAAAATCCCACGGCTTGACCTCAACCACTCGTGCAACATGAGTTTCTACAAATTGAACGTCAATTGCACCAGGACGACCCAACAGAGCTGCTAGAGATTTAATCTGAGAATCGAGCATGGTGGTATTATCGCCAACACGACTTACAAGCTCGTTGGCCACATTTGCTGGAATTTGTAGCCCATACTTTCTTCCAAGATCTCCTATATATTTAGGCAATTCACTTCTGGTCATTGCACCACAATTAATAACTGCGAGCTTACCTAAAACATCAACTGCTTTGTAGAGCCTTGTTGTTTTTGCAAGCGTCTTTGCAGAAAGCATCAGCGTGGTAGTTGGATTGGGGTTCTTTAGATACTCAACAAGAGCCTCGGACACAGACTTAGGCAATTTACCTGCATCATCAATGACAACAATTCGTCTAGAATCACCCATAGGAAGTGTTTGAGCGGATGACAGAACAGATTCTGGAGTCAGCTCAGCGCTTACAGAAATCTCATCAAGGTTAAACGTAATAAAACTCTGGTTAAGACGGCTTTTAAGCTTATCAATAGCCCTTGCACGCTTCATCTCATCAGGGCCAACAGCCAAATATGCAGCTAGTAACTTAGCCTGCTCCGCCATCTTTTTCCTCCTCTAATTCTGTATCTACTTTAGCATGTTGCACGCTCACCCTAGGTCCATGTTCCCCAGGAAATACCGTGATGTCTCCATAATCTTTTGTGCAATAAAACCTTGCACCAACACCCTCTAAGATATCCACCGCTTCTTGTTTAGGATGTCCATATCGATTATTCTTTCCAGCACTTGCAACCGCTACCTCGGGTTTTAACACACGAGCAGTTTCTGGATAGAGTGACTTTGCCGCTCCATGATGTCCAACTTTCAAAAAATCAATATCGCCGACATCACCCGAGGTTACCGTCTCTTTTGTTTGATCTCTTTCAGCGTCTCCTGTTAAAAGCGTAGTTAAAGTATTTTGCCCGTCGTTATACGTCACATAGAGCTCAACCGACGCATTATTAGCTTCTTTAGCTTTATATCCTCTATGTGGCCACACAACCTTGATATGAAAGCGACCAACATCAAACTCATCGCCATATAAAACTTCATAGGAACCACTACCAGAAATCCTCTGAATGGCTTTTTGTAACTCAGGCTTTTCTTGTTTAGTTATTCCTTCTCCAACTAATACCCGGCCTGTCTTTACCGAGCCAACCATATACCTCACGCCACCAGCGTGGTCCTCATCAAGGTGTGTAAGCAAAATTGCATCAAGATATGAAATATGTTGTCGCTCCAAGGCATCGTTAACTACATCTCCCACGCTTGTATCTACAAGCAGGGAGTGCGCGCCATCACTCAGCAATATGGCATCTCCTTGACCAATATCCATCACACAAATCCTTGTTGGCGAGAAAAACCTCCAATAGATACTTAAACCCAAAATAAGCATAAACACCATCAAACAAATGCCAGATAAAACTACTCTTTTCCCTTTTGGCCAAAACACGTAAAGAGCCACCATTGCTACAAACACAAGCAATGAAACTATCCAACTCATGTCAGTTAACGACACACTTGCAAAAGATCTTTCAGATAAAAAAGAAGCGAGGGTCTCTATAAACTGACCAAGAGAATCCACTAGAAAAAGAGCAATGCCTTGAACTGGCTTAAAGCCACTAAAAACTATTACTCCAATTCCAAATAGGCTCAGAAGAGAAAACAAGCTTGTAATTAAGGCGCTTGAGAGAGGCGCAAGTAACGAAAAGTGGCCAAAATACACACATGAAATTGGAAGGCATGAGAGCTGAGCGACTGTTGTTGCACACATGGTGTTTCGTACATGAGAAAACGGTTTTCTTAGAACCTTCTGTACTTTTCCATAGCCAGATAAGTGAAAGGCAATTTTTGCATAGTACTGAGCAAGACCACCGTATATATTCATTCCAAAAATACAAGCTAAAGACAAGGTAAATGCAACGTTTACGCTCAGCTGTGGATCAACACAAAGCATAAGTAGAGCCAGAGTAGAAACAGCTGATAGCGTGTGTTGTTTCCTGCCAACACATTGCATAACGTATTTTTGTTCAACAAGAAGTATTGCCCTTATTGCAGATGCAGGTAATCCACAAAAAAGCGCGTAACTACTGAGTAGAATTACATTTAACACTCCTCTCAAAAGTGGTTTTAGCGTTACCTTTTTAAGAAAGGCATCAATAAAGGTAGAGAGAATTACCATGTGGCAACTAGATATGGCTATAAGGTGCATAAGACCACAACGCATAAATATCCGAGGAATGTTAAAGCTATACAAGCTTGATCTATATGCGCAAAGACCACATGCAGCCAATGCTCGACCAAAGCTCACCTCTGGCTGAAGTTGAGAAATGCAGCTTTCTCTAAATTGAGCAACTTCTCCAATAATTCCCTCTTCATAAGATGTGTAATTTATCTTGGTTATCTGAATTGAACCAAGTACTCCTCTCTTAAATTGTTCGTCTGAAAAATCCTTATCTTTATACCGAGTAAACCTACCTTCACAGCACAGATGTGTTTCTCGTAAGAATGGTTCCTTGGCATGTATGCCCACAGATCCAATACAACTACCTTGGTAAAAGACAGACGCCTGACCAGTCCATGCATGATTTTTGTAGACTAAATCTCTTGATACAACTAATTCAAAATCATGTACGGAAGTTGACTCTAAAAGATTCACTGACGCCATTTGACTGTCGTATATAAAGAAAGATCTGATAAGGATAATTACAAGTAAGAGTAAAACTGCCCCAACAGTCATAATGCTGGTATGCGCATGCTGCACATACCAAAATCCCAAAACAGCCACCGCACAGATTCCTAGAATATGAATCAGAACTGTATCGAGCGTTGCGCTTCTTGCAATAAATACATGAAGCCATAAACAAACAAAGAGCAGGACGCATAGGCTATACGGAATAAAAGGACGAGAGGGCTGCTCCATCGACTTAGACACGAATATTGTCCTTAAGCTGATCAAACTTTTTCTGACCAATACCAGAAACGCGCATCAAATCTTCAGTAGTCTTAAAGGGTCCATTCTTTTGTCTATCTTCAACAATTCGCTTAGCCAATCCTTCTCCAACGCCATGAAGCTTGGTAAATTCTTCTACGGTTGCTCGATTAATATCTACAACTGTCTTTTTGTCACTTTTCTTATCTGTCTGCTTGTTGCTCGTAGCTTTATTTTGCTCTGGCTGCAAAATCTCTGGCGGTGCCTCTTCTCCCTTTCGAGGAATATAAATTTTTTGACCATCTTCTACAGGAGACGCAAGATTAA
This sequence comes from uncultured Atopobium sp., assembly GCA_938041635.1. Classification (GTDB taxonomy): domain Bacteria; phylum Actinomycetota; class Coriobacteriia; order Coriobacteriales; family Atopobiaceae; genus Lancefieldella. The sequence continues at coordinate 12,853 of CALIAD010000082.1, read as the reverse complement.
TGCCTTGACTGTTGGCATCTTCAGTCAAGCCACCTGCTATTTGAATTGCGTCGTTTACACGTGGATTTACCATCTGAAGTGCATACAGACCGGGTGATTTAACGGCTCCATCAACATGAACCATCATTTGAGGAGATGCTTCTTTAATCTTATGGTCATCTCCTGGCTGCTCTGTAGACTTATCCTCTTGCGAGTGCTGTGGATTTTCCGCAACAATCGCTCCCTGTGTCGAGTTTGCTTGATTATGCGATCTGTCAAAAGACTCTGATGTTCCAGTGCTAATCATCCCAATAAATACAACTACTGAAACAATACCTAGAACAACCACAGCAATAACCGCCAAGAGTTGCTGCTTAGAGAGGTTAAACCTTCTCATCAATTTATTAATTATTTGAGTGCGGTTATTTGAAATCTGAGCCATACAATCACCTCAGATTTATATTCAACTATTAGGTCAATAAGAAACACGACTTTTAACTATTTATCTGGTGATCTTGTCATAAAACTGCTGGTAATCTGACACAGTTATAAACAATTTGCAGATAAGTGAAGCAAACTGAAATCAACAAAATTGTCCTAAATAAGATTATCAATCCATTCAAATAAAAAATCCGCCCCTTCACGGGACGGATTCTTAAAATGCATCTAAGCAAAGCCATCAAAGCCTTTGATCTGCAGGAATATCCTAGTCAGTAATAAACTCTGCAGGAGCAAGCTCTTTATGACGAACGGCAAGTGTTTTTGGTGGCTTATATGAAGGACACTGACTAAAGTCAATGTACTCAATATGCTGCATAAGGTCATCAATCATGGCTTCATGATCAAAAGAATTCCACGCCTCAAGAACTTCTCGCATTCTTGCATGAGTCTCAGGACGGCGAGGCATAAACAATGTGCAGCAATCAGGAGCCGTCTGCGTTGAGATATCAAACGTATTGATATCTTGGGCGCGACGGATGATTTCTTGCTTGTCAGAGCCAATCAGTGGCCTCAAAACAGGTATGGTAACTGCCTCGTTGACAGCAGCAATGTTATCCAGCGTCTGAGAAGCAACTTGGCCAAGTGACTCGCCAGTTACCAGCGCTTTAGCGCCCTCAAGCTCTGCAATCTTCTGCGCAATGATGTACATCACGCGACGATACATAATGACACGAAGAGCCTGTGGAACAGCAAGAGAAATCTCACGCTGATGCTCGCCAAAAGGCACAACATACATTCTGCCAATAAGACCAGCAGGCTCAAGTGCCTCAATAATATCCTGACACAGATATTCGCTGGTATCGGAAGTCATAGGGCGGCCAGAGAAGTGAACTGGAATAACCGTAGCACCTCTGCGACCAACCATCCATGTTGCAACAGGAGAATCAATACCGCTTGAAAGAAGCGATACTACTTTGCCAGCGGTGCCAACAGGAAGACCGCCAACGCCGTGAATAGATGCAGCATAAACATATGCGTTACCCTGAACAACATGCACATAGACCGTCATATCCGGATTATGCATCTGAACTTTTTTATCAGGGAAATTCTCGCAAAGTACTGCGCCTACAAGCTGGTTAATCTCAATGGAATGCTTTGGATAGACCGTTGAGGAACGACGAGCATGCACTTTAAACGTAGTAAAGTCACCGGACTCCCCCAGCGCCTTCACGGCAGCGTTACAAAACTCCTGCTCATCTAAGCCACAGCGATACGCCAAAGAAGCGCGAGCAACACCAGGAACCTGGGCCACGGCATGTTGCAGCTCTTCAGTTGCTTGTTTATCAGTGGTTTCTACAAGAAGGTAGCCAGAAATGCGAGAAACCCCCGCCACTGGAAAGTGTCGGAGGGCTCGTCGCAAATTTGTTACCAACTGATTTTCAAAAGTGGATCGGTTCTTACCCTTTAAACCAATTTCGTGGTAGTGAACCAGACATACTCTTTCAGTCATAACTCTTAGTAAACGATGGTGTTCTCGCCCTTAATTGCCTCGTCAAAAGACTCTTTAACAAAGCCAAGGGTACCGTCGTTAATCTCTTTCATAGCAATAGAGACAGAATCTTTACCACTTGCAACAGTAGTAATGTCATCAAAATCCTGAACAGCGGTTACACGCAGGTGCTGGCCGTGAAGCATATTGTTAATATCGCAAGCACGCTTAGAAGCAAGAGAGCAAAGCAAGAATGGATTCTGCTCAGTCTTCTGAAGCAGGCTGTCAATCTCAGGCTTAATAACAGACATTAAAGCTGACCTCCGTCTGATTCATAGTCATCAAAAACTTCCTCGAGCTTGCTGAGAGCAGTCTCAAGGTTGTCGTTCACAATGCAAACAGTATAGTCGTTTGCATACTCCATTTCACGTGACGCATTAGAAAGTCTCGTAGAAATGGTCTTCTCGTCTTCTGTACCACGGCCTCTAAGGCGCTGTTCAAGCTCTTCAAATGAAGGTGGCTTAATAAAGACGAGAATGGCGTTGGGATATTGTTTGTGGACCATAAGTCCACCCTGAACGTCAATCTCTAGAACAACAGACTGACCTGCAGAAATCAGGCGATCAACCTCGGATTTGAGCGTGCCATAGCAATGACCATGAACATGAGCCCACTCAAGGAATTCACCAGCATCAACGCGCTTTTTAAATTCTTCATCGGAGAGAAAATGATACGCAACTCCATCGACTTCTCCTGGTCGTGGAGAGCGTGTAGTAGCCGAAACCGTCAGGCCTAGGTTTGGGCGCTTGTCTCTCAACAGAGAGACAAGCGTTCCTTTTCCTACACCTGACGGTCCAGATACTACAAAAAGTTTGGCTGAACGAGCCACTACTTGGTCAGTGCCTCGAGGAGCTGCTCACGCTGACGAGCGCCAAGGCCCTTAACGCGGCGAGTTGCGGAAATTCCGAGCTCGTCCATAATCTTTGCTGCCTTTGCCTTGCCATAGCCAGGAAGGGACTCGATAAGAGCGGAAACCTTCATACGCTCAGCAATAGGATCGGTAGAATCAAGGACCTCTTTAAGGGAGACCTTACCAGTCTTAACCTTCTCGCGAAGCTCTGCACGAGCGTGACGAGCCTGAGCTGCCTTCTCAAGTGCTGCCTTGCGCTGCTCATCGGTAAGTGTAGGTAGAGCCATTGTTCCTCCAAACATCGTTTTCGTACGTCATATACGAAACTCAATTTAATGTGCCTTTTGCACTTCAGCAAAATAGTTTGCCACATAACACGTTATTTACAAGGGGTTTTTTAATATTTCCGCATCAAAAACCACCTGTTCACCATAATTCCAGAAACTTTTGTTAATTTTTCAGCTCAGAAATGATGGCTTCAAATGCTTCGACTGGATCGTTTGCGCAGGTAATTGGCCTACCAACTACCAATTTGCTTGCTCCAGCCTTAATTGCTGCTGAAGGTGTGGAAATTCTGACTTGATCGCCCTTCTCGGCACCTTCTGGACGTACTCCTGGGGTCACGATGAGAGCATTTGGTCCCAAAAGCTCTCTCATTTCCTGTGCTTCCTGGGGCGAGCAGACAATTCCGTCAGCGCCAGCGCTATAAGAAAGAGATGCCAAACGAGCAACCTCGTCCTTAATGGAACCGTCAACACCAATGGAATGGAGTGCATCCTCGTCCATGCTGGTGAGGACAGAAATGGCCACCAGCTTGGTGCGGCCGGACTCATCAACGCCACGCTCTGCTGCAGCCTCTTCTGCACCCTTACGACCAGCAGCAATCATCTGAGCGGTTCCCAGGCCATGAATAGAAAGAATGTCTGCGCCAGAAAGCGATGCAGAGTGGACAGCGCCTTTAACCTGAAATGGAATGTCATGCACCTTGAGGTCAAGAAACACCTTAAAACCGCGTGCGTGCATCTCGTCTACCATCGAGGGTCCGTAGCGATAAAAGAGCGTCATGCCAACCTTAACCCAACGCGCGTGGCCGGCGAGAAGATCGGTGAGCTCCAAAGCTCTTTCTCTTGTGCAATCAAGCGCAACAATAACGGCATCGCGTGCCTGCTCGTCTGTTAGCATTCAACAGCTCCAATCAGCTCATGGATGTCAGATACACCCTGGGACTTTGCCCAGTCAGTAAGCTCGTTCAGGATACGTGGAGCACACATAGGATCGTAAAGGTTTGCAGAACCTACCGAGACAGCCGTAGCGCCTGCCAGGATAAACTCTGCAGCGTCCTCGCCCGTTTCTACACCACCAACGCCACAGATAGGAATAGAGACCGCTTGTGCGCACTCCCAGACCATACGGACAGCAGCGTTATGGCAAAGAGGACCACTGAGGCCGCCTGTTGGCTTAGAGAGCCTACTCTTTCTGGTGTGAACATTAATTGACATACCAGGGATAGAGTTAATGAGTGTAAGACCGTCTGCGCCTTCAGCCTCAAAAGCCTTACCAATCTCAGCAACATTGACAGGAGCCATCTTGACCAGGATAGGCAACTTAGTCAAAGGACGAACTGCCTTCATAATCTCTGTAGCCTGCTCTGGAGTACCGCCCAGGGGCTTTCCGCCCTTCTCGAGATTTGGACAGCTTACGTTAAGCTCGATAGCTGAAATGTGTGGGTTAAGCTCTTCAAGGCGCTCGACAACGTCAATCATCTCTTGGACGGAATGTGCTGCCATCTGCATGATAACGCGTGTACCGCGGCCTTCAAGATCTTTCATGTAGTCATCGGTATGGGCGATAAAATCGTCCACTCCAGGATTAGCAAGACCAACGCTATTCATCATGCCGCCGTTGAGCTCGCACATGCGAGGGGCAGGGTTTCCTTCCCAGGGAACACGAGCAACGCCCTTCATAGTAATTGCGCCAAGCAGGGAGACATCGTAGAAGCCCTCAAACTGCCAGCCATAACCAAAGGTGCCCGCAGCGGTATTGATAGGGTTTTTCATCTGGATGCCGCCAAGATTGACGGCCATTTTTACCTGATCTACCATGCGATCTCCTTTGCCTCAAAGACAGGTCCAACCATGCAAGCAGATGCATAGCCGCCCTTAGCAAGTGGGACATTGCAGGTGTTACATGCACCAAAAGCGCAGCTCATCATACGCTCCATAGAAACCTGGCAGGCAACGTTATGAGCAATTGCCAGCTTGGCCACGCTTCTCATCATAGGCTCAGGACCGCAGGTATAGATGGCATCCCAAACGCCCTGGCTCAAAGGCTCTTCCAAAGCTGCTGTTACAAAACCCTTGGTACCCTTAGAACCATCATCTGTTGTGACGTACACGTTCTGTGCGCCTAGCGCGAGAAGATCTTCTTCTCCAAAGAGTTTCTCGGCAGTCTGTGCACCAATAACCGCGTCAAACTCAACACCAAGCTCAGTAAGCTTGCGCGCTGCTGCAATGATTGGCGTGATGCCCACACCACCTGCCACCAGCACACTTCTCTTGCTAGAAGCATTGAGGCGCCAGGGACGACCGCATGGAGCTGTCATGTCGCTGGTGTCCCCTGGCTTCATCTGAGAAAGCCTACGTGTGCCCTCGCCCACTGTTGCGTAGATAAGCTCCAGCGTATCGGTTGCTTTATCAGCAAGCGAGAAGGACAGTGGGATGCGAAGAATATGGCGCTTATCACCTGGAACATTGACGTTTACAAACTGACCAGGTTCCAAGGACTTACAAAGACCTGGTACCTTGAGCTGAGCTCTATACAGATTCTGGGCAACCTGGGTATTGCTTAGAACCGTAAAGTCAAATACCTGTACATTTCCACGTAGTGGCATTACTTTTCCCCTCCAGGAACAACTACCTCATTGGCAAGAACACGCTTGCCGTCAACAAACACATCAGTTGCAACGCCATAAAGCTCGGCGCCAATAAAGGCCGAGTTCTTAGACTTGCTCTCAAAATACTCTGGCGTAATCTGAACCTTCTTTTCTGGGTCAAAAAGGGTCAGATCAGCCTTATAGCCAGCAGCAATCTTAACAGGCTCAAGGCGTAGAATACGACGAGGATTAACGGCCATAGCGCGGACAAGGCCCGTAAAGGACAGCTTGTTGGTGCGCACCATGTTGGTGATCATCAGAGGCAGCGAGGTCTCAAGACCAATGCAGCCAAAGTAAGAGATTTCCCACTCACAGTCCTTCTCGTGAGCTGCATGAGGTGCATGGTCGGTAACAATGCAATCAACCGTACCATCTGCAACAGCGGCCTGAAGCGCAAGGGCATCCTCAGCGGTTCTGAGTGGTGGATTCATCTTAAGGTTGGTGTTATACGTATCAGTGATGTCGTCCTCAGACAAGAAGAGATGGTGAGGGCAAACCTCTGCGGTAACCGGCAGACCTTCCTTCTTAGCTGCGCGTACCAGCTCTGCTCCCCTGCCCGTTGAAATGTGGCAGATGTGCAGAGGGCAACCGGTAAGGCGGCAAAGATCAATGTCTCTGGAAATCTCCAGCTCCTCGCCAAGTGCTGGCCAGCCAAACATACCAAGGCGCGTGCTTGCGCGACCCTCGTTGACAACGCCGCCAGCACTGATGGACTCAATCTCGCAGTGAGCGGCAACAACGCGGTCAAACTGGGAAATATACTCCATAACGGTACGCATCATACCAGCGCTTTGGACACCGTGGCCGTCATCAGAGAATGCGGATGCTCCCTCGTCAACCATGTTGCCAATCTCAGCAAGCTCTTGTCCCTTAGAGCCCTTGGTAAGGGCACCCATAGGACGAACATGAATGAGGCCAACCTCGTTACCACGGTCAATCTGGAAGCGAACAGCTGGTCCGTTATCGGTTACAGGATTGGTGTTTGGCATAGTAGCAACATCAGTAAAGCCACCGTGAACCGCAGCTCTAGAGCCCGTCTCAATAGTCTCCTTATACTCAAAGCCAGGATCTCTAAAGTGGACGTGCATATCAACAAGGCCAGGTGCTAGTACCTTGCCTTTTGCATCAATAACGGTATCTCCCTCTTGAGGCGCAACAGTTGCTGCAACTTCAGCAATAGTTTCTCCCTCAATACGAACATCCATTACGGCATCAAGGTTAAGCTGTGGGTCTACAACACGTGCGCCCTTAAGCAGAAATGCCATCAGAGTCTCCTCCCAAAAGCAGATACATTGCGGCCATGCGCGTCAAAACTCCTGCATTGACCTGGTCAAGAATACGAGAGCGAGCACAATCGGCCACTTCGCTGTTAATTTCCATACCGCGATTCATAGGTCCTGGGTGGCAAATGATTGCCTCAGGCTTCATCAGCTTGCTGCGGCGCTCGTCAAGGCCCCAAAGTCTGTTGTACTCACGGCGAGAAGGAATAGGCGCTCCTTCCATACGCTCCAGCTGCACGCGAAGCATGTACACGACGTCCACATCGCCAATAACTTCATCAAAGTGCGAGGTCTGAGAGCAACCAAACCAACTTGGATCGTCTACGTAGAATGTTGGAGGACCTACCAGAACAACCTCTGCGCCCATAGTCTTAAGTGCTGGCACCAAAGAACCAACAACGCGGCTGTGAGAAAGGTCGCCAACAATGGCAACCTTAAGGCCGTCTAAGTGTCCAAAGTTCTTGCGAATGGTATAGAGGTCAAGCATTGCCTGCGTTGGGTGCTGATGCTTACCGTCGCCAGCATTGATGACAACGGCATCGGTGTGCTCCGTAATCTTTTGTGGCGTACCTGCAAGTCTTGCGCGGCAGATAAACATATCAACGTTCATGGCGTCGATAGTCTGAATGGTGTCTGCCAGAGACTCGCCCTTAACCACAGATGAGGTAGATCCTCCCATGTTTAAAGCGTCGGCAGAGAGACGTTTCTCGGCAAGCTCAAATGAAGAGCGAGTCCTGGTAGAAGGCTCTAAGAACAGGTTGACGATAGTGCGGCCACGAAGTGCCGGCACCTTTTTAATGTCTCTGTTGTTTACAGCCTCAAACGACTGAGCTGTATCAAGAATTTGCTGGATATCGTCACGCGTCAGACTGTTTGTATCAATCAAATGTTTAACCGAAAGCATTAGTTTCCTCCCTCAATAAAGGGGTCAGAATAGTCAGCTTCGTACAGCAAGACGCAGTCCTGACCATCAATTTCTTTAATATTTAAGCTGACTACCTGGCTCTTTGATGAAGGAACATTCTTTCCCACATAGTCAGGTCTAATAGGAAGCTCACGATGACCACGGTCAACTACTACGGCCAATTGAACGCGCTCAGGACGACCATAGTCGATGAGCGCATCAAGTGCTGCTCTGATAGTTCTTCCTGTCTGAAGAACATCGTCTACCAGCACAACGCTTGTACCTGTAATATCAAAATCGATATTAGTTGCATGGAGAACCGGTGCGGTATTTCTTCTAAAATCATCGCGATAAAAACTGATATCAAGTGAGCCAACTTTTGGCTTAAATCCGGTAAAACTCAAAATCTTTTCCGCAAGACGAGAAGCCAAAACCTCTCCACGGCGAACAATGCCCACCAAAGCAACGTTTTCAATTGCATCGTTATTCTCGACAATTTCGTGAGCAATTCGTGTAAGCATGCGGTCAAGGGACTGCTCATCCACAATGAGAGAGTGCGAACCTTCTTGAGCCATAGCGCCTCCAATAAAAAAGATACCTCACCTGACCAGGCACAAGGTATCCAAAAGGCAAAACTATGACTATGAGCCTTACGGGTATCTCGTACCACATTTAAAGACACACATATTGTACTCGTACAGACCCTAACTTTTGGTTAGGAATTTTAATTATCTCTTGAGGTGCTCGTAAGCTTCACAAACTTCATCCACAGGACCCAGCATGCGCTGCTTGCCCTTCTCAATCCAAATAGCACGGTCACAAATGCGCTGAACCAGGTCAATGGAGTGAGAAACCAGAAGAACGGTAACGTTATTAGAAGCGACCAACTCTTTGATGCGGTTCTCGCACTTTTGCTGGAAAAGGAAGTCTCCCACCGAGAGCGTCTCATCAACAATGAGCAGGTCAGGTTCTGTAACGGTTGCAATTGCAAAGGCAATACGTGCCACCATACCAGAGGAGTAGTTCTTGAGTGGCATGTCCATAAAGCCCTCAAGCTCAGCAAACTCTACAATCTGGTCAAAGTGCGAGTCAATAAACTCTTTCTTATAACCAAGAAGAGCACCGTTAAGGTAGATATTCTCTTTAGCGGTCAGCTCCATGTCAAAGCCAGCACCCAGCTCAATAAGAGGCGCAATGGTACCTTTGACCTCGCAAGTTCCCTTAGAGGGCTCAAGTACGCCCGCAATGATTTTGAGCATGGTAGACTTGCCGGAACCGTTGGTGCCCACCAGGCCAAAAGCCTCGCCACGCTTTACCTCAAACGAGATGTCATCAAGAGCCTTGAACTCCTTAAAAGCAACCTCGCCGCGTGCAAAGGCAATAAAGTACTCTTTCAGTGAGTTGAACTGCTCAGAGGCAATGTTAAAGATCTCCGAAACGCCGTTTACCGCAACAACGGTCTCTGCGTCTTCAGATGGAAGTGGTGGACGCATAAAATCGTCATCGCCAGCAACAACTACCCAGGCAGTAACTGTCTGAGGGTTGTTGTGTGTGTCAAATGCATCAATATAGAGATGATAGCGACCAGGCTCTGGGAAGGTATATGTCCACGACGTATTAGGAATTGAATCACCAAATTGATGCTCTGTGGTATCCCAAAAACCCTCATCCCAACGGTCGTTTAAACTCCACACATAGTGGAATTTAAAGCCCTCAGGATCTGCACCAATAATCTTAGGAGTAGCAGTTACAGTCTCTCCTGCACGAATCTCGTGCGTATCCAAGGAAACCTGAACTGACCAGCCTAACTCTTTATTTGGTGACTCAGACATACAACTCCTCTAATCAACTATTGCCTGAACAGTATAGCTGATTATGGCGAGAAACCCGACTTTTTAAGAGACTTCTCTACTTCTGTGGTGTTGCTGTAGTGGTACGAACAATAAGCTGTGGAGCAATTCTAATTGCTTCAGGTTCATATCCTGGTTGAGATGCACGAATGGCATGCTCAAGAGCAACGCGACCACGCTCTAGAAGATTAAAGCGTACAGTGGTCAAAGAGAAGTTTGGCAGATAGTCTTCAAGAGAGTCGTCAACACCAACAACGCTCACGTCTTCCGGCACGCTCAGTCCCACTTCTTCAAATGCCGCAATGATGCCTAGCGCCATCTGGTCGTTTGCTGCATAAACTGCAGTAAAATCACGAGTTTCTCGCAGTTTTTTACCAATTTCATAGCCACTATTGGCGGTCCAATCGCCAGCTAAAGGCTCAACAATTTCTAGCCCATACTCAGACATGGCGTCTCGCCAGCCCTTCTCGCGAAATTGCGAGTCAATTGAGTATGAAGGGCCTGCTACAAAACGAATCTTGCGATGACCAAGCTCATAGAGGTGGTCAATAACAAGCTTTGAGCAACCATACTGATCTGAGTCAACAGTTGTGCAATAGGGATGCTCGTGCATGGTAAGAAGGACTGTTCCAAGGCCTGGCTGCGGCACAAATGATTCAAAGTCTGATGCCATAAGGCTCATGCTGATAATCATGCCGTCAACGGGAAGATTGGACATACGATGAGAAATGTCCTGCAGGCACAAGCCGTCGTCGGAGCCTTTCTCAATCATTGTAATTGCATATTCATGCTCACGAGCTGCAGAAACAATGCCATCGAGGGTTGCCAAGTTACCAAACTCGCGAATATCGTACAAGCAAAGTCCCACCGATTGATACGAGCCAGACCTCAACGATCTACCTGCAAAGCTTGGCCTAAAGCCCATAGACTCCATTGCGGCCTGGACTTTTTCTCGCGTGGCTTTGCTGACGTTCTGAGCACCATTAGCAACACGCGAAACGGTCTGCTGAGAAACACCAGCAACTTGCGCAACATCAGCCATTGAAACAGAGCGCTTATTTGAGCTAGAACTATGCGAGCGAGTCACGAATTCCTCCGATTATCTGCTTGTTTACGTACTCATACTAACAGGCAGATTGACATGACGCGATAAAATTGCATATTTATCAGCAAATTAAACGCTCACGGTAAAAAAAGAACCGTTCGGCGAGAAGGACTTTTGACCTGCGCTCTAACCGTTTGCCCCCGCAAAAATACCACTGACTGAAAATTTAATAATTTCCTGTTAGTTCGTTATGAGTACGTTAACATAGTAGGGGTAATGCACTATGAGTGGTATCTCGGAGGTATCCGATGATTGATGTTCGACCTTTTGATAGTTTTGTTAACTCCCCTGCTGCGCTTACCTATACTATTCGCGGCGCTCATTCAGCAGTTAAATTGAGTAATTTTGGTGCAACCATTCTTGGCATTTCTGTACCAGATATCTATGGCACACAAGCAGATGTCGTTCTTGGCTATGGCTTGTTTGACTTGTATTTAGATAACCCCGCCTGCTTTGGCGCATCCATTGGACCTTCTGCTAATCGAGCAGATAAGGCAGAAATCCCGCTTAATGGAGTTGTCTATCACCTTCCTAAAAACAACGGTCCAGACAATCAAAATAACCTGCACACTGATTTAGTTGCTGGTATCCATAAGCGCATTTGGCAGGCAGAAATTGATGAAGCGCATAATACGGTAACCTTTAGCATTGACCTGGTAGATGGAGAATATGGACTGCCAGGAAACCGTCATATTACTGCGGCCTATACGCTTGTTGAAGAAGCCTCACAGTCAACGCTAAATCTTACGTATACCTGCACAACTGATGCTACAACTTTTGTAAACATGACCAACCATGTCTACTTTAACCTCAACGGTCATGATTCTGGTGATGTTCTAGGTCACCAGCTCACTATCCAGGCAGACTCATATCTTCCCTTACGAGATGACTCAGTTTCTGCAGGAACCGTTGACTCTGTTGCAGGAACTCCTTTTGATTTCCGCACACCTAAGACCATTGGCAAAGATCTTGACGCAGATAATGAGCAGCTCAAAATTGCTCGCGGTTATGATCACTGCTTTGCCATTACTAACTATGAAAATGGCCAGCTACGCCCCGCCCTTCTCGCCACATCAGAAAGCGGACGCTCACTAGAAATTCAAATTACCGCTCCTGGCGCCCATCTGTATACCGGCAACTGGATTGATGAGGCTCGCGCAAAAGACGGCGCTATTTACAAGCCTCACGCTGGTTTTGCATTTGAGAGCGAGTTTTATCCAGATTGTGCTCACCATGCAGAGTGGCCTCAGCCTACCTGCACACCTGAGCAGCCTTACAGCTCGCAAATTGTTTATCGATTCTTTTAAGGTACCTGTAGCTTCACGGCACTAAAGGGAAAGGAACACCATGGCTCACACGTTTGACGAGAAAACCACAGCTCAACTCAATCGCGCAAAAGAGCACTTTGAGCAAATGTTTGGAAAAGCTGACCGCTATCTTGCGGTACATGCGCCTGGTCGCTCCGAGATTGCAGGAAACCACACAGATCACGAGGGCGGTCATGTCATCGCTGGTGCCTTAGACGTTGCTATTGATGCAATTTGCGCCCCTAACAACCTGGGCGTTATTCGTGTAGCCAGTGTGGGATATGATCCTTTTGAGGTTGACTACACAAATCTTGAGCCCACCGAAGCTGAGTATCTGAGCACTAAGGCTATTGTTCGCGGTATGGCAGCAAACCTGGTCAAACTTGGTTTTGAGCCATCCGGCTTTGACATGGCAGTAGTTAGCAATGTTCCTGGTGGCGGCGGACTTTCTTCCTCTGCTGCGTTTGAGGCTGCAGCCGGCCGTGCAATGGAAGCTCTCTGGGAAGGTGGCAGCGAGATTTCTGCTGTAAAACTTGCCCAAATGAGCCAGAACACAGAAAACGTTTACTTTGGTAAGCCGTGCGGTCTTATGGATCAGCTCGCTGTTTGCCTTGGCGGCCTTGCTTTCATGAACTTTGAAGACCCCGCAGAGCCCA
>CALIAD010000081.1 GCA_938041635.1 uncultured Atopobium sp. | reverse complement strand
CCCGCATATGAACTGCCTCCCATTTCTTATGTCCAAGAAATGGGAGGCAGTTCACGTAGAAGAGGGTTTATTCATTACATGAAGCCTACTTAATTACTCAGTAGCAGATACTTCTTCTGAAGCCTGTACTTCACCGGCATCATTTTTCTTAGCCAGTTTCTTATCAAGCCAACCCGTAAACGCAGGAGCTACCAGTGCAGTAATAACTACCGCAGCTGCAAGCTGAGCATTTGCGTTTGCAACAACCTGAGCCGTATACGTTGGATCAACAGAAGCAACTGCAGCAGGAGTGGTTGTTGCGGTGCCTGCAATAGTTGCGCTTGCAAGACTTGCCTTACCAGAGCCGCCAAGAAGACGCTCAACAAGCATGGTAAGAATACCGGTAATGATGCAAAGTACTGCTAAGAGAATACCTGATGGACCACCAGTAATGAGATTCTCAACACTCATGCCACAACCAAGAGCAAAGCCAACAACAGCAATACAGGGGTTAATACCAGGAACCAAAAGCCCCCTGATAAAAGGACTAAGGTTACCAAGAACAACACCAAGGACCAGAGGAAGAAGGGTACCCGCAAGTGCGGTAGGAGAAATTGCTGCAACGCCTGCTGCACCAAGAGCAATCATGGTAACTGCAGGACCAGCAACAAGGGACAAAACTGCAGCCGCTCCCTGTTCATCAGGAGTTCCGTACTCAGCAGTAATACCAATGTACAAAGCAACATTGCAGAAGGTAATGCCCCCAATGATGGAAAGTGCATTAAGACCAAAGAAGTTATCGCCCATGAATTTAGCAACAAACAGACCAAAGGCAATTGCAATAGCAAGCTTAGGAATAAGAATGGTCAGGCCAGTCTTCAAAACCTTGGGAACCGTCTTAAGATCAATAGAAGCACCAACAAACAGCAAAACAATGCCAACAATTGCAGGAGCTCCCTTAGCAACAGCAGTGGTGAAGCTACCAATTTCTAGAACCTGAGGAACAAATGAGTGAAGAAGTAGGCCTACAGAAAGCGGATACAGCATAATATCGCCGGGGAACCTAGGGACGCCAATCTTACGAGTTGTCTTTTGCTGTTCAGCTGCCATTATCAGCTCCTTTGCCCTGGTTGGTCAAAAAATAGTTGACCTACTTTATCAGCACAAAGAATCTTTTTTAAAAAGTACTGTACAAATTAACAATTTGGCTACAAACGCGAGAAGACCTTACAAGCTGCAAGGTCTTCTCGCGAAATGGGTGTAATTGAGCTGTAAAGACGGACTAAACCCAGAACTTAGATTTTGCCGCCCTCGACGACCATAGTATTTGGATCTACCTCGTCGCCGTAAATTGGAGCAAGTGTCTCTTCATAAGCCTTGTGGAAGAAGTTCTCCTCTGCAAGAGGACCGGTAATCTCGTTGTTGATAAACTCCAACAGCGAAGAGTTGCCCTTGTGAACTGCAGCGGCAATAGTATCGGAGTCGCCCAGGTCATCAATGCCAACAACAAAGCCAGGGTTAGACTTAATCCATGCAAGTACCTCGGTATTATCGGTTGAGAAAGCATCGCCGCGGCCGTCGAGCAGTGCGTTATACGCATCAGCATAGCTATCAAATTTGACCAGCTCAACCTTAGGTGCGTTCTTAGCAAACCAAACCTCAGCCGTGGTTCCCTTAGAAACAATAAGCTTCTTGCCGTCAAGCTGCGAAACATCTGTGATTGGCGCAGAGGATGGAGAAACAATGCCCAGCTTAATCTTCATGTATGGCAGAGAGAAATCAACCTTCTCTTTACGGTCATCGGTTACCGTAAAGTTTGCCAGCATGATATCTGCCTTATTGGACTGCAAGAAAGGCACGCGATTCTGTCCGTCAGTGGCAATGTAGTTAATCTTTACGCCCATATCCTTTGCAAGACGCTCAGCAAAAACAATGTCGTAACCAGCGTAATTGCCGTTTGCATCAACATAACCAAAAGGAGCTTTATCGCTGAAGACACCGATATTTACCGTGCCTGCCTTCTTGATGTCATCAAGGGTTCTAAACTTTGAGTCTGTATCAGAAGATCCACTCTGAGTTCCGTCAGAATCCTTTTTCTTGCAAGCAGCCAAAAGAGCTGCAGCAGAAAGCGCGCTTGCACCAAGGAAAGCACGGCGGGAAAGAGAAGTGGAAGTATTTTCAAAGAAGTTCATTTCAAATCCTAACAAGTTGTATCAATTACTACATCATCTACGTGCAAAAACACGTTGTTTACTTATGTACACGTTCAAATTCAAAGGTACGCAAAAACTCTTGTGCCCTCTCTGTTTTAGGTGCCGAGAAAAACTCTTGTGCATTGGACGACTCTTCTACGATGTGCCCCTGATCAATCAAGATGACTCGATCGGCAACTGCTTGAGCAAAGCGCATCTCGTGAGTTACCACCAGCATGGTCATTCCCTGCTCTGCTAGCTCCATAACTACCTGCAAAACCTCGTGAACCATCTCGGGGTCAAGAGCCGCAGTAATCTCGTCCAGCAAAAGCACCTCAGGATTAGTCATCAGAGCACGTACAATGGCCACACGCTGCTTTTGACCGCCAGAAAGCGCTGATGGATAGGCATCCTTCTTCTCCCACAGCCCTACTCGACGCAGCAGCTCTTCTGCCTGAGTTAAGACCTCAGCCTCTGAACGCTTCTGCGCCACCAGAGGAGCCAGAGTTACGTTTTTCAAAACTGTCATATTAGGGAACAGATCGTAGCTTTGAAAAACCATTCCAATGCCTGTTGCAGCACTTTCCCTCTTCTGACCAGAAATTACCTGATCGTGGAGAAGTACCTCTCCCCCTTGGATATCCTCCAGGCCAACAATAGCGCGAAGGAGCGTAGACTTACCGCAACCGGAAGGTCCCAACACCACGACTACCTCGCCTTTATTGATGGAAAGCGAAATCTTATCAAGTACGGGTTTCTGGCTTGAGGGATATACCTTAGTGAGGTCCTTAACTGCTAAAACGGTGTTACTCATGTGAGGCGCTCCTCTCAAGCCTGCGTGAAAGATACGAAAGTGGGAAGCAGGCGGCAAAATACAGGAAGAAAATAGCTCCATAGATCCAAAGCGCTCCGTCGGTTGGGAACTTGAAGCGATAAAAATCAGCAATCTGACTACCAACTCTGAGCAGCTCAACCACGCCAATCAGATTACAAAGTGACGTTGTCTTAATCATGCGTGTAATCAGGTTGATAGCTGGAGGCAAAAGACGCTTGAAAGCCTGAGGTAGGATGACCTTAAAGAACGTTTGCTGGCGAGAAAGGCCAAGTACAAACGAGCTGTCATACTGAGATGCTGGAATTGACTCCAACGCTCCTCGTACCAGGTCACCAAGCTCGGCTGCTCCCCAGAAGGTAAAAACTACAATTGAAGCTTCAATGCCATCAAAATTGACATCAAACCATTCAGAAGTACCAAAGAACACCACAAAGAGCAGCACCAGCTGAGGCATAACACGAACAACCTCAAGGTAAACGCGAAGAATTGCGCGAACCACCTTGTTGTTGGATGTCATAAAAAGTCCAACGAGAATACCAAGAGGAATGGAAAGCACCACAGAGATAAGGCCAATGTGCACCGTTGTTGCAAGACCTCCAAGAAGGCGCGTTATTACTCCTTCCTGCAGCAAAATGTTATCGACGGGCATAGTCAAGCCTCCTCTCCAGCCAGCTGCCAAGCAAAGAAATAGGAACAAGGATAATCACATAGGCAATTACCAGCATAAAGAGGGCTTCTGTAGTGTCGTACTGCATGCCAATAATGTCCTTGGTTACATACATCAAATCTGCGAGGGCAATGCCGGAAACAACGGAAGATTCCTTGATTAAGAAAATGATGTTAGCAACGAGGCCTGGAATTGCTACAGAAAGTGCCTGTGGAAGAATAACGTGCTGGAGAGCTTGAATCTTTGAGAGGCCCAAAACCTGTGCAGATTCAAACTGAATAACTGCAACTGATTCAAAGCCTGCACGAAACACTTCTGCCATATAGGAGCCACCAAGAAACGTTAGACCCACAACAGCAGCTACCTCTGCATCCATTTTGAGACCAACTTTAGTCAGACCAAAGTAGATAAGAAACAGCTGAATAAGCAGGGGTGTTCCTCTGGAAAGCTCAACATAAACAGCATTAAGCTGACTTAAAACAGGAATTTTTGTCAGCGAAATCTGAGCACTTATCAAACCAACGATAAGCGAGAAGAGAACTCCAAAGAAAGAGATAGTAAGCGTTATTTTTGCAGCTTCTGCATACAGTGGGAGGTGTTCCCCTATGAAGCTCCAGTCCATGCGAATAAATCCTCTCGGGATGTGCGAATACTCACACAAGAGTTACAAAATAGCTTTACGCCCGAGTCTGTACCAGGAAAATTTTGCTCAGCGACAATTACACCCTGGTCGTATGTGACCCGGGCACCAGACACATCGCGGTGCATGCACAAAGTGCAGTGTATGTCGTAGCCATAATTCGCATGCGTATAATCCTAGCCGCTACTAGGATATTGTCAACTCACAATTGGTAAATTTTTTGATAATGGAAAATTCTTCCACTAAATCATCAACTGACATACGGGCATTAGCAGGACTTGTAGAGGGCAGTTGACGTGAGGAAATACCAGTTTGTTGCTCGGTGTAGCGCTTATAAAATTTTGTTGCGGTTCCACCTAGCGTAAAAATAGCGCAGATTGATGAATCTTGAATAAGAGCGCCAATATTGTGTGGAATCGGATTTGCAATAGAAGCATCACTAGCACCCTTAATATCACAAGCCTTAAGCACATCACAAAGAGCAAGATGATGTCTTTTACAGAAGTCAATTTTTTCAGATATGGACTGCAGGGGTTTCTCGCCATATAACGCGGCAACTACGCGCCAGAATCTATTTTGAGGGTTGCCAAAGTAAAAGCCAATTTCTCGAGACTTGGGACTAGGCATGGATCCCAAAAGCAGCACGCGAGAGTCAGGGAAGATGATGGGGTCAAGCGTGTTCTCTACATGTGTAAGCGCAATATTGGCAGCATCGCCAGCAGGCTGAGGTCTGTTTGCGGCCACGATTACTCGCCTTCTTGCAGCGGCTCAACAAACTCCTGCAAATCATCAAGGCGCAGCACAGTTACTTGACCATAGCCGGCTCCACCTGTAGTGCCTGTGTCAATTCCCCACTTATCGCCATCTGACTGGACCCATTGCGCAAGGCCATCAGGAGTGGTGGCACTGCGGTTCAAGTTTTTTGCACCAAAACTTGATAACAAAGGAGTGGGTGTATGGCCACAAATTACAACGGGATATGCTGCTTCTGACGTGCGGAAATCCGTTGGATATTGCCAGAACTCTTCACGAATCCACAAAAGATCATTTTCAGACTGCTTGCTTAAGTACTGCTCCAAAGAAGCCTTATCCCAGGCGGTTGGCAAGGGAACGCCGTTAGACCTTATGCCCGCATGTACCAGAACAAAATCTCTGCCTTGGACCTCAACGGTGGCGTACAAAGGAAGCGCCTGCAGCCAGTCAATCAGCTCACTATATTCTTCTTCAGAAAGCGTCTTGAGCTCAGCAAGCGTTGCGTCTCCCCCGTTAATCTGCCACATAAACTGAGCTTCAATATCGGCTTCTGGATTCAATGCTTGCAGCGCAAGCTGCTCATGATTGCCCATTAAAACGGTACAGTTAGGAAGCTCGCGAATTATCTTAATAGTGGCAAGCGAGCTAGGACCACGGTCAATCATGTCACCAAGACAATAGAACACGTCTGACTCGGTTGGATTAATACGCGCTAAAGCACGCCTGAGCGGCTCCACATGACCGTGAATATCAGAAAAAACGTACGTTGCCACAAAAACCTATTCTGTCGAACCTTCATCTGCAAGCGTCTGACCATCAAAGTTCAGATTTTGCGTAAGCTCTTTTGCAGTATCAAGATTAAAGTCTGGCGAGAAGAAAACGTCAAGAGCATACGGTACATTTGCCAGCGCATGATCATATAAATCCCAAAAGCTCTCTTTGCGAACCTCTCCCGTAAAAGGATCAGTCCACTCATTTCCTGCTCTGTTATCAAAATCAGAATCAGAGGATTCCCTTGCCCCGTGAGAGAGCGCCTCAATCAAAGAGAACCTATTTGTACCGAAAGTGCGTTCAAGATTACCAAGTAGCTTTCTCTTCTTACCTGTTGGCGAATATGCTAGATGTTGGATAATCCTAAAATCAACAGCAGCTGACGAGAAAATCCTGGTATCGGTAGGTTTTTCATACGTCCATAGCAACGCAAAGAAAAATACCCTATCCAAAACGTAAAGCGTATGCAGCGATGCCTTCAAAACCTCGCTATAAGGCCTATAGGTAGCTACCGTTTTACCAAGATGAGCGTAAAGAATTGCCTCATCAAGGTCCTTCTCGATTTCTGCATGTACTTGATTTTTAGCAGATTCATCCAAGCCCTCTACGCCTTGAGAGATAAGCATGTTTTGCCAGTAATAGACAAAAGGATGAGCTGTTGAATCAAGCATATAGTGGCAGAGAAATCCCGCAATATAGGCGCGAGCAACCGCAACGTCTTTAAGTGGCAGAGGCGCAATTGCGTCTCGCATAGAAAGAAGAAGTTCAGGCGTTTTTTCTTTATGCATGATCGACGCATATTTAGCGTAGCGATGCAGCAGCGGATCTGCTGCTAAATAAAACAGCGGATCTGGACCTTGGTTGCCCAACAGAAAAGCTTCTCGCTCTTCCATCGTAGAAAAACCAAGTTTGCCTGCAGCTATATCAAAGGCATCCTTGCCAAAGAAGTCATGAGTCAAAATTGCGGGCATGTCCATTCCTTTCAGATTGCTACCATCCATTTTACCCAGCAATGGCTCAGTGCGTTAGAGAGAATATAAAACAGCATGTAGTCACTATTGTGAGCAAGTTACCTCTAAGCTCTCTTCAGCTACCGTCTGCCGATTAATACGCCTTACCCCCTGTAGTAATACTTAAATATTTGATATCTTTAAACATACTTGGGGGAGATATTTTCTGTCTGAGCCATCTAGCTTGTATTGCGACTACAAGCTGGGAAAGTAAGGATCTAAGGAGTGAGGCATTCCTTACGGTACAGTAAAGAAAAAACCTGCAAAGACAGAGAATATCTAATTGAGGGGAGCAATCATGGCAAGCTGCTATGAGAAGCTTATCTCTGCAGGTAACAAGAGTCTCTGCAGAGTCAAAACATCACGTTCTTCTGACATAAAGAAGCGTGAGTAACATGAATACGGCAAGAAAAATCAAACTCTATAGGATGCTTACGGCCCTTGCCTATGGCGACGCCTATGGCATGCCAACAGAGATGATGTCACCACACCAAATTGATTTTGCATTTCCTGATGGAGTTCAAAGTCTTTCAAATCCACCTAAAAATGACTTTTTTGGAAGACCTTTTACCGCAGGTCAAACTACAGATGACACCGCAAACGCAATCATTTTGACTAAAAACATCATTGATAACCAGGGAGTTTTTAACCAATCCCGCTACTTTGATGCGCTAGAAAATTATGTGGCAACAGAGCCAAACGCTGCTCAGGTAGTTGGCCCTTCCACAAGAGCTGCGTTAGCCAATCGACTTTCTGGCCACTCGCTTAAAACGTGTGGTCGCCTTGGAACCACTAACGGATGTGCCATGAAATGTGCGCCGATGGCTTCAATTGTGAGCTGGAAAGACAAACATGCGCTCATTAACAGCGTTACTGAGCTTGCGCTTCCTACGCACGGAACCAACGTAGCCATTATGGGCGCAGCAATGATCGTGGCCGCCATAAGTAGAGGTCTTTCTGAAAACTCGTTTACGGTTGAGGACGCTCTTGAAACTGCTTTAAGTTACGGACACCGAGCTCTCTACACAAAAATTGGCACACAAATGCCTATGCCTAGCATGTATCAAAAGTGCATCATGGCATTGGAATTCTGCGAGGGTGCCAAAAACCTTGAGGCTCCCCTAGCAGCATCAAGGGACATCTACGACTACTGTGGCTGTGGTTACGAAACCATAGAGACCATCCCTGCAGTTCTTGCAGTGGTAAAGCTCTCACAAGGAAAAGTCTCTAAAGCAGCGAGAATAGCTGCGGAGATGGGTGGAGACACGGATACCATTGGATCTATTGCCTGTGCTATTTGCTCGCAGATTCACTATGACGTTTTGCCTGATGAGGTACATCTACTCGAGCGCGTCAATGGATACCAGTTTGAAAAACTTGCAAACGATTTGGAAAACGCCACTTCCCTACCGTATGATGTAGCTATCTAGTTTGCGCTCTTTGCGCCATAGCATACGATTCTTGTAGGAGGCGCCATGAGCTCCTGTGCTCTTATCGATTTGCATGTCCACCTTGATGGATCAATCCCACTTCCTGCCGCAGCTCAACTTGCAGCAGATGCGGGACTTGATTTCTCTTTGGCTGAACTCAAAGAAAAGATGCAAGTCCCGGCTCATTGCCAGGATCTTAACCAGTATCTTGCAACATTTGAGCTGCCGCTCAAGCTTATGCAGTCAGCACAGGGCATTCGTACGGTTGCAAAGGCATTTCATGAGCAGCTTGACGCAGAGGGCATTCTCTACGCTGAACCCCGCTTTGCACTAGGAAGCCTTACTGCAGAAGGTCTTTCTCAGCAAGAAGTTCTTGAGGCTGCTCTTGCTGGTAGAGCTGACTTCTATGCAGAGCACCCACAGTCAGCGCTCCACACGGCATACATTATTTGCGCTATGCGTGGCACAGATGAAGCGCTTAAGCACAAAAATGAAGAGTCAATTGATCTGGCTGCAGCGTACCTTGGAAATGGCGTCGTAGCAGCAGACTTAGCAGGAGCAGAAGCGCTCTTTGCCACAGAGAATTTCTCGTCACTTTTTGCTGAAGCACAAAGAAAAGATGTTCCTTTTACTATTCACGCGGGAGAAGCTGCTGGTCCAGAAAGCATCAAGGCTGCGCTTCGACTTGGCGCACAACGTATTGGTCACGGTGTTCGCTCTTTGGAGGACACAGGCGTTATCCAGGACCTTAAAGCTGCAAATGTTGCGCTTGAGATTTGCCCTACCAGCAACCTTCAAACGCGCATCTTTGAGTCAATAGAGCGCTTCCCGCTTGAACAGCTGCTTGATGCTGGCCTGACGGTCACTATCAACACGGACAACATGACTGTCTCCAACACTACCCTCTCGCACGAGTTTGAGCTTTTACAGCAGCACTGCGGTCTAGACAAAAATACCGCACGTGAGCTTGCTGAAAATGCTGCACGTGCGGTATTTGGCGATTCTAGCGAGAAGGACCGTCTACTTGCCTACCTTAGGCAACAGTAGCCTCATATCCTGCCTGAACAACAGCATCAACCAATGCGCTATCAGCGACATCAGAAGATAGCTCAACTACAGCGCTCTTCTCGTCAAGTGAGACGGTTGCCTTAGAAACACCCTCGACAGCCTCAAGAGCCTGTGTGACGTGTGCAACACAGTGCTGGCAAGACATGCCCTCTACGTTTAGTTTCTTCTCCATATAAGATTCCTCCTTCTGTGACGCGGATGCGTCGTTTATGGACTTAGTTTGGACGTCAATAACTGGTTTTGTGTCATGAGCGTCTTGGCGAGTTGCTGAGCTGGTATTCTTTGGCTTCCAGGTACGCAGGCGCAGTGCATTGCATACAACAAAGACTGACGAGAAGCCCATGGCGGCTGCACCAATCATAGGGTTCAGCGAAATGCCAAATGGATACAACAGACCCATAGCAACAGGGATACAAATGGTGTTATAGAACAGAGCCCAGAACAGGTTTTCTTTAATGTTGGTCATGGTGGCGCGAGAAAGCTCAATTGAGGTAGCAACATCAGCTGGATCAGACTTCATCAAAACAATGTCAGCGGACTCAATAGCAACATCGGTACCTGCACCAATTGCAATTCCCACGTTTGCTCGCGCAAGCGCTGGAGCATCGTTGATGCCATCGCCAACCATAACAACATTTTCTCCAGCGTCTTGGAACTGCCTAATGTAGGACTCTTTTTGGCTTGGCAAGACATCAGAGATAACCTGGTCAACACCAAGCTCCTTACCTATGACGTTTGCCGTTGTTGCCTGATCTCCGGTAAGCATGACAGACTTAACGCCCATAGTACGAAGACGAGCAATGGTAGATGCGCTAGTTTGCTTTACCTTATCGGCCACAGCAATAACACCAAGAAGCTTACCCTCAAGTGCAAAGTACAGCGGTGTTTTTGCCTGTTCAGCTAGCTGCTGAGCCTGGGAAGTCAACTCTTGTGTGCTGATACCCTCCTGCTCCATAAGACGAGCGTTTCCTGCTACAAGGCGTTTCTCGCCAACCGTTGCTATAAGGCCACCACCAGCAACCTGTGAGAACTCCTGTACATCAAGAGAGCTGCCTGCAGACTCTCCAAGCTTCTCTTGAGCATACGTAACAATAGCCTGCGCAAGTGGATGCTCGCTCTTTTGCTCAAGCGCATATGCGTACTCAAGCAGCTGATCCTCGGAGGTACTATCTGCACAAAGAACATCAGTTACGCTTGGCTTACCCTCAGTGAGCGTTCCCGTCTTATCAAGAACAACCACGGTTGCGCGCACTGCACCCTCAAGCGCCTCGGCAGACTTGACCAAAATGCCATTTGAAGCACCTAGTCCGGTGCCTACCATGATGGCGGTAGGTGTTGCCAGGCCAAGTGCACAAGGGCAGGAAATAACCAGAACAGCAACAGCGTGCGAGAGAGCAACAGCAAAGTCACCAGGTGCTACAAAGACAAACCATGCTGCAAACGTTACCAATGCAATTCCAATGACAACGGGGACAAAGACGCCAGCAATGCTGTCAGCAAGACGCTCGATAGGCGCTTTGGAGCTTGTTGCCTCATCAACCAGGCGAATGATGCCTGCAAGGGTAGTGTCATCGCCAACAGCGGTGGCACGCATCTTAAACCAGCCGCCGGTAGATACCGTAGCGCCTGTCACGGAGTCTCCAACAACCTTGCTTACAGGAACGGGCTCTCCGGTAATAGCGGACTCATCGACAGATCCTTCTCCCTCGATGAGCTGGCCATCAACAGGAATTGACTGACCAGCCCTTACCACAAGCACGTCTCCAACCACAACGGTATCTGCAGGAACTTCTTGTTCAACACCGTCTTTGACGAGAATAGCAGTCTTTGGGGCAAGGTTCATAAGTGCGTTAATTGCACCTGTGGTATGACCTTTTGCGCGAGCCTCAAAGAACTTACCCAAGGTAATCAGAGCAAGAATCAAACCTGCGGACTCAAAGTACATACCGTGCATTGCCTGATGAGCTGCAGTAATGTTTCCTGCAACAAAAGCGTTTGCCATCTGGTACAAACTGACAACACTGTAGGCAAACGACGCTGCTGAGCCCAGCGCAATGAGCGAGTCCATATTAGGAGCGCCATGCAGCAATGAGCGGAATCCACCAACAAAATAGTGGCGACAAATAAACAGAATAGGAATGCAAAGCAAGAGTTCGGTAAGAGCCAAGTTCATCATGCCATTCATACCAGAAACAGCAGGCGAAACAGGTGCTCCCATCATCTCACCCATGGCAAGATAGAACAGTGGAATGGCAAACGCCATTGAGGAGATAAGTTCAATCCTCTTTTGCTTTACCGCCTTTTCTGAAGCATCGGTAGCATCTGCCTTAGTAGTTGCAGCAGAATCTTTTTTGTCGCTACGAGGTGTTGCCTCATAGCCTGCTTTGCTTACTGCGTCAGAAATCTGCTTGAGGGTATCTGGATTACCGTCGTAATCAACTTCCATAGAATTCTTAAGCAGATTAACGCGAGCCTCAGAGACACCAGAAACAGAGTTTGCCGCCTTCTCTACGTGCGCAGAACAACTTGCACACGTCATTCCTTGTACATCAAAAACTTTCTGATCCATAACGCCACCTTACATAAAACGCTTAAAGAGGTCCATGACCTCATCAATAACTTCTGTATCACCCGACTGGATGCGGTCAACCACGCAAGACTCCAGGTGATCCTGCATTACTTCTCTTGAGATGGCCTTAACCGCAGACTCAACTGCTGCAAGCTGAATAAGGACGTCTCCGCAATAACGATCCTCATCAATCATTGTTTTAATGCCATTTAACTGGCCGATTGCACGGTTAATACGGCGAGAAACTCCACTTTTAAGCTCGCTTGAGCGAGGAGTAGCCTTGTGATCACAATGACAACAAGTTTCCTGTGGTTGGCTGTCTTTCTGAGCCATCTGTCCTCCTTTGCATACCCTAAGGGGGTATTAGTTTCTGTAAACAGTATACCCCCATAAGGTATTTTTATGCAACAAAAAACAGCAACCGTGTACCGACCCCCAAAAGTTAGACCAAAATCTAACGATTAGGAGGTCGGTATTTT
>CALIAD010000080.1 GCA_938041635.1 uncultured Atopobium sp. | reverse complement strand
TGAGTAAATTTACTCAGACATGGCGAGAAAAACCGGCAAAACCACTCAGACATGGCGTGCTTTTCCGGCAAAGAATTCAGACATGACGAGAAAATCAGGCGCGCATAACGTCTCGCTCGGAGCGCCGTCATACGAAAACGCGCGGGTCTTTCCGCAGCTACTTAGCGACGCCCGCGGTTTTCCTGCGGTTGCATTCGAGCTTCCAGCCAATCATCCAACCAACTGCAAGAACGTAATTCTCGATAGCGCCCACCAAATTTACCGACTCGTGAGCACTCAAAAAATGGATGAAGTGATTGGTTCCAATTCCAATGCCGCCCAAAATCAGCGCGAGCAAAATCGCACGTAGATAGACCCAATCGTAGTGGAAACAAGTGGTGACCAAAATGATGAGCACCGCCAGATTCCAAAAACCAATCTCTCGCTGCCATCCGGTCGAAATGCCATAAGCGGCGTTGCTTCCCATGTACTCGGGAGCGACAATTTGCAGAATTGCCGCACCGGTCATTGCAATGATAACCAGCGCAAACATCACTTTCAAAAACTTGTTCATGGGAATCTTCAAAACAAACTCTTTTCGTATCAATTTGTGCTTCCTGCGCAGGTCACGCGCAAGCCACCGCAGGTCACGCGAGTGCCGGTTCGCGCACCCTACTCGATAAAACTTTTAATCTCTTCGAGGCGCTCAAGTGCAACTTGGCGACCTGTCAGGTATAGAGACAGCAGGGCCTCACCGGACTTCTCGTTAACTTTGACTTCAACTGGCTCAGGAGGCTCAAGCACCAGCACTCTACCCTCTTCCTCCAGCTCAAAGAGCTGTTTGCGCTGATCCATGTAACGCTCGGCGCGAGAAGCCAGCGCGGCTTCAAAGTACGGATACGCCGAATAGAGCTGCGAGCGAATGGCAATCTGCTCGTTGACGTCGGTTTTTACGAAGTTCCTGTCCTGCGTGACAATGACCAGCGCTTTCTTTGACGGCTTGTGGTCGGGAATGTTAACCGCACGCTCTGCCTTTCCGTCGGGCAGACCAAGCGCCGCCGCAAACGGAATTGAATCGGTTGTTCCACCGTCCAAATAACGATGTCCGTCCAGCTCAACCATACGAGAAACCGTTGGCATCGACGCAGACGCTCGGACCATGGTCACGTCTTCCGGGAACTTTTTTACGTGCAGATACGCCGACGTGCCAAATGTAACATCGGACGCCACCACATACATCTGCATGGGATTTTGGTTGAAGACCTCGTTATCACAGGGATCCAGATGGTTTTGAATCTCGTCAAACATGAAATCCGCACCAGCAATGTCGCCAGTAGTGATCAGCGAGCGGATCGAAAGAAAACGGGGGTCGTCCCTAAAGGCCAGCATAATGCGCATGGCGCGGCCCATCTGCTTGGACCTGAAGCTCACGGCGTTGATAGCGCCTGCGGAAACTCCCCACACACTCTCAAAGTTGGTGACGCCCTTCTCGCGAAGCACATCAAGGATTCCAGCGGTAAAAATGCCTCGATAACTGCCGCCTTCTAGCACAAGCGCAGTTGAAGATAGGTGCGCCGACTCCTGCTCCACGCCGCCGTCCTGCGAGAACTTCTGCTGCTGATCTTCCATAACAACCTCCGAATTTCGTTATCCAGAGTGTACCCAATTTCCGCCTGGCCGCCCGCCCAGTTTCCGCACAAAAAAGCGCCTGCGGTCAGGCGCTTTTACATGCACGTTATATTCTTCTGGCGAGAAACCCGTCGGCTTTGCAACTCAGTCGGTGCCGCAGGCTCTTCCCCTACTTGCGAACCTTACGAGAAGCAGCAACAAAACCAAGGCCGCTTACTGCAAGAACAGAAGCTGGAACAGCAACGTCTGCAATACCAGTTGCAGGAAGAGTGGACTTCTTCTCTGGTGTTGGTGCAGGAGCTGGTGTGGGCTCCGAC
>CALIAD010000079.1 GCA_938041635.1 uncultured Atopobium sp. | reverse complement strand
TGGGTCAGTCGTCCGGCTCTCTTATTAACAATGCTGCGATGGCTCTGGCTCAGCGAGATATTTCTTCGCTCTTTACCACGGTAAATACGCTTTTTGAAGGTGGCAAAGATCTGCTGCAGTTCACTCGTGAGCTTGCCGTTCACGTAAGAGATCTTTACATTGCCGCAGCTGTAGGCGTTGATTCTCCAGCGCTGGCAAATTCCACAGCATCAACCGAGCAGCTTACCAAAGAGGCTCAGGCATTTGGCTCGGTTGATAGGCTCTCCAGAGTTCTGACCGTTCTGGGTGACGCTGCAAATCAGATGCGTACCGCCGTTAACCAGCGACTTGTTCTGGAGGTTGCGTTCACCAAGCTAGCGCGCCCTAACACGGAGCTTTCTTTGGAAGCGTTGGCCGACAGGGTGGCAGTTCTTGAGCAGCAGTTGGCAAACGGTGTTGTTACAGCTCCAGCTGTCGAGAAACCCGCAGCTCCCGCGCCTGTCTCGGCTCCGGCGCCGCAGCCCGTGCAAGCTCCAGCTCCTGCGCCTGCACCGGCCCCACAGGCGGCTCCCGCTCCAGTTGCAACCCCAGCGCCAGCTCCAGCTCCGGCTCCTGCACCTGCACCAGTCGCTGTGCCTGCATCTGTGCCAGTTCCAACACCGCAGCCTGCACCAGCACCCGCGGCCGCACCAGCTCCGCAACCAGCGCCTGCGCCACAACCTGCACCTGCTCCAAAGGTAGTTGACCAGGCAGACGCACTTCTCGTCAGGCAGTGGAAAGAAGTCGGCAAGGTTTGTGCGTCTAAGAACGCCGCTCATGCAGCACTGCTGGTCAGCTCAACGCTTGAGTCCGATGATGGCTCTGAGCTGGTAGTTACGCTGCCCAAGGGCTCCTCGTTTGCAATGAGGATGCTCAGTGCGCCAGCAGTTTCCGAGTTTGTAAAAGATTGCGTTGCCCAGGTCATGGGTCCGCGCCGCATCAAATATGTTGAGTCGAGCCTCGCTGCAACGGCAATCTCGCGAGAAAAACGCGCAGCTCAGATGCCGGCTCCAGCTCCAGCACCGGTTGCAGCTCCCGTTGCACCTGCGGCTCCAGCTCCGGCTCCTGCCCCAGTTGCTCCCGCGGCTCCAGCCCCAGCTCCGGCTCCGGCTCCCGTTGCACCTGCGGCTCCCACTCCTTCTACTGAGTCGTCGTATCCAATGCCTTGGGATGAACCTGCGTCTGGCGGAGCTCCCGTTGAGGCTCTTGACTACGATCAGGTTCCTTACAGTGATGACGATGTAGCTGCGGTTTTGGACGATTCCGCTGAAGATGTCGCTCCAGCTCCAGTCGCGCCTACGCCCGCACCCGCGGCTCCAGTTGCACCTACGCCTACACCTGTTGCAGCACCCGCGCCGCAACCTGCGCCAGCACCTGAGCCCGAGCCAATTCCAGCACCGGCTCCAGCTCCAGCACCAGCTTCGCCAGAGGACATTGCTGCTCGCTCAGCACTTCCACCAGAGCTTAACAGCGTGGCGGATATGCTTGAGAAGGTGTTTGGACCAGCGGTTTCTTTGTCGGTAGAGAAGAAGTCGGACGCAGGTGCTCTTTCGGACGCAG
>CALIAD010000078.1 GCA_938041635.1 uncultured Atopobium sp. | reverse complement strand
ACCATCATTGTCCACAAGGCAGGAGATGTTATTCCAGAGGTTGTAGGACCAGTTTTGAGTCTTCGACCTGCAGATGCTGTTGAGTTCCAGATGCCAACTACCTGCCCAAGCTGTGGGAGCCCTGTTTTTCAGGAAGAAGGAGAAGTGGCTTTCCGCTGCGTCTCTATTGATTGTCCTGCTCAGGCAGTTGAGCGCCTGATTCACTGGGGCAGCCGTAAGGCCATGGACATTGACGGCCTTGGTGACGAGCTTATTAATCGTATGGTTGAAGGGGGTGTCCTCTCTGACGTAGCTGACTTCTACGATAAGCTCACTGAAGAAACGCTGGCAAACATGCCTACAGGTCGTGTTTACGATACAGATACTGCAGATCACCTTTCTGGCGACAGCATTCCTGTGGGTCACACTATTGCCAAGAAGGTTATGGCAAAGGTTGAGGAATCAAAGACGCGTGGTCTTGGACGCGTACTCTTTGGTATTGGCATGAGGCATGTTGGCGCTAACGTTGCAGAGCTCCTTGCCCAGGAGTTTGGCTCTATCCAGGCGCTTGCTACAGCCCCTGTCGAGAAGATCGCTGAAATCCCAGGTATTGGCCCCAAGATTGCAGAATCTGTACACGAGTTCTTCTCGATACCAGAAAATGTTGCCGTTATTGAGCGTCTTCGTCAGGCAGGCGTAGTGCTCGAGGAAGAGAAGCCAGAAAACGAGCTTCCTCAGACACTTGCTGGGCTTACGTTTGTTTTAACGGGAACTCTTGAACACTTCACACGTGATGAGGCTGGTGCCCAGCTTAAAGCCATGGGAGCAAAGGTTTCCGGCTCTGTATCCAAAAAGACTAGCTTTGTAGTAGCAGGAGAAGCCGCGGGATCTAAGCTTACAAAGGCTGAGAGCTTGGGTGTTCCCGTGCTTGATGAGGTGGCGCTCCAGCAAATTCTTGAAACAGGTCAGGCACCTGCATAAATGCGCATGTTCAGTAACAAGGTGAAGAGTTAAACTATCTGGAAACTATAGGAAAAGGAGACGAAAAAATGAACCTACTAAAAAGTAAGTATGTTTCTCTTGGAATGATGTTTTTGATTTTAGCAATCATCCTGAGTGTGGCATCAAACGTTAATGATCTATTTGTTGGTATGCTCTATGGTATATCTCTAGGAATATTGATTTTAGGATTGCTTTCTACTCAAAATAGTTTGCGCTTATGCAATCGATAATCTATCCAAGAGGAAACAGTCATGGTAGATAAAAACATTTTGGTTCTTTGTTATTCTCGCTGCACTACGTGTAAGAGAGCCCTCAAATGGCTTGATGAGCATGGTGTTTCTTATACTTTGCGTGATATTAAAGAGGAGAATCCAACTGCAGAAGAGCTTGCTGAATGGCACAAACTGAGCGGTCTTTCTATCAGAAAGTTCTTCAACACTTCAGGTATGGTATATCGCGATAATAACATCAAGGAGCAGCTTGATGCAGGTATGAGCGATAGTGACGCCTATAATTTGCTTGCTACCACGGGTATGCTGGTCAAGCGCCCATTGGTTGTTGCAGGCAATACCATTCTTCTTGGATTTAAAGAGCCTGCATGGGAAGAAGCACTTCTGTAAAATCGCCCTCTACAGCATGCGTTTTTACAGCATGCATCAGATTGTAGATAAGCGTTAGAAAAAAGGCGGCTACCTTGGTAGTCGCCTTTTGCTTACGTGTTTGAATGCTCAACGCATTTGTATTTTGCCGCGAGTTAGTCCTCGTCATCAACCATTTCTACAACAGGTTTGCCCATATAATTAATGCCATCAACCAGCTCTTCTAGTGTGATTCTTTGACCTAAGATAGTTGCCTGAACAAGCTCTTTGTAGAACTCACGAGCTTCATCCATAAGATCAAGAATACTTTCAGTCTTAATTTCTCCTGTGTAAGGCTCTTTCCAAGGAAGACGCTTGAGATTAGCGGTAGGGAAGTCTTCAGTCATGACAATACGGTGAGCCATTGCGGCAACGTATGAATTGTTTGAAGGACGCATGAACTTCTCGGTCTTGTATAAAACGTCAGGAAGCTTGGTAGTGTACTTAGGATCAGTACGCTCTACAGTGTGGTAGATGCGAGCGTAATCCTGAAGGGCCTTCTCGTACTCACCAACGCCAACATTAAGGTCAAATACCTGAAGCGCTACTTGCGAGAAAAG
>CALIAD010000077.1 GCA_938041635.1 uncultured Atopobium sp. | reverse complement strand
ATACGCATAAAAAGCCTCCTATTTCTTATGTCCAAGAAATGGGAGGCAGTTCAATCAAGCGGGGGTTCTTATATTGCTTGTTGAATTATTTTCTGTGCAGATTAGCCAAGCTCTGACTTAACCTTTGCGACAATTGCAGGAGCAGACTTGATAACAGTTGCTGCAGGAAGCTTGATCTTTGGAAGATCAGCAAACCTCTCGACATCCTTAATAGGCATATCATTGGTAAGAACAACTGCTGTTGCGCCTGTAAGATCCTCAGCGGTAATAGCATTCTCGACACCAATGGAGCCCTGAGTCTCTACTTTGCACTCAATCTGCTCTGCTGCACAAGCGTTCTTCAGTGCCTCAGCAGCCATATATGTGTGAGCAACACCAGATGGACAAGCAGTTACAGCTAAGATCTTCATGAATGCTCCTTAGAATTCGATAGTAATATCAACGTCGTCTGCTGCTGCAGGTTTAGCAGACTCTTCGGTGATGTCCTTCTTGAACACTGCAACCAGTCCAAGATAAATTGCGATACCGATTGCAAGGGAAACCAGATAAGTACCAGCAGAAGTGACAGGAAGAACTACCAGACCGCCCCAGGCGGCATTGCAGTAGACACCAAGAGCACCAGCAATAGCGCCAGTAATAGCACTTGAAATAATGTTGATTGGCATCATGTGTGCTGGATCGGCGGTGGTGTAAGAAATTGCACCCTCGGTAATGCCGCACATACCCATAACAATGGAACCAATGCCAGCGTCGCGCTCAGCCTCGGTGAACTTCTTCTTGAAGACATAAGAAGCAATACCAGCTGCGATTGGAGGAAGGCAGATAGCGATTGCAATAGGGCCAAAGAACTGCGCATTGTGGCCAGCAAGAACCTCAGTACCAACAACAGCAACACCAGTGGAGTATGCAACCTTGTTGATTGGGCCGCCCAAGTCAAATGCAATCATAGCGCCACAAATTGCACCAACAACAACAGCGCTTGTACCGTTCATGCTAGAAAGCCAAACGGTAAGAGTGGTCAGAAGCCATGCGCAAGGAGCACCAATGACGCAAATAATAATTGTTCCGACAATTAGAGAAGTGCAGATTGGAACAATCATGATTGAAAGAAGGGACTGCATTGCCTTTGGCAGCTTGACCTTCTTAAGCGCCGCAGCAAGGTAGCCGCAGAGAAGGCCGGCAATAATGCCGCCAATGAAGCCAGAGCCAACGTTAACTGCTAGCTGACCACAGATAAGGCCAGGAGCAATGCCAGGACGATCAGCAATTGCAAATGCGATAAATGCAGAAAGAACTGGAACCATAAGGCCAAGTCCGACGCCACCAATCTGGCTAAGCACATCAACAACAATGTTTGATGCTTTGACTGCGCTCTCTGTTGCAATGGTGTTCATTGAAAGCATTGCAGCTACAGCGTAGAGAACGCCGCCTGTAACTACAACAGGAATCATGTACGAAACACCGCTCATCAGGTATTGCTGAATCTTTTTAGCCTGACTTGTTGAGTCTTTAGCTTCCATTAGGCTCTCCTTTACTAATGATTCTTTATTGCTTTAGCGTATATAACGCCTTGACTCCGTATTATTGTGTATTGATTTCACCGAAATAATATAGAAATAGAGTTGAAACGCGTCAATATATATTCAATATGTCAGTAAACTTTACCGTGAACGGCCTATAAATAACGATAGACGGTATTCATTATTATTGTTTTGTTCGGAAATCTAAAAATTCAATACGAAACAATTGAAAATAAGGAAGAAACAAAATACAATCAATGGTAATTTCGAACTTTAAGGGGGAGTTAATGTTATCTCAGCGCACGCAAGCTATTAAGGATTCCTTGTTTGCTCAGCCACGCCAGGTGACTATGGAACGCGCCCGTCTTTATATGGAGAGTTACAAAAAAACACAGGGCGAGTCTCCTGTTATTAGACGCGCAAAGGCATTTCAGTATCTGCTAGAGAACCACAAGATTGTGCTTGATGAGTACGACCTTCTTGTTGGCAATAGAACAGACACGCCTCGAGCGGGTGTAGTTTCTCCAGAGATGTCTCCTTATTGGATCCTGGATGAGTTGGATAAATTCCCATCCAGACAACAGGACCGCTTTGAAATCTCCGAGGAAGATAAGGCCTATTACAGAGAGGTGCTTTATCCTTTCTGGACAAATAAATCGCTGAATGACTGGTACAAGGCTCATCTTGCAGAGAACCTTGCTGAAGCACAGAAGACTCGCATTTTCTCAGTTGCTCAAACTGACAAGGGCCAAGGCCACATCATCTGCGATTTCCCTCTGGTGTTACAGAACGGCTTTGGTGCACTTCTTGCAGAGGCTGAGCAAAAGCTTGCGCAGGATAGCGAGAATGACTTCTATGCAGCGGCTGTTATCGTGCTCAAGGCAACTATTGCCTATGTACGACGCTATGAGGCAGAGGTTCTACAGGCAAAAGAAAGCGCTCCTTCTGAGACTCGTGCCCAGGAGCTTGAACGTCTTGCAGAGATTCTGTATCACATTGCTACTGAGCCAGCTCGCGATTTCTACGACGCTCTGCAGCTCACTTGGATTACCGAGCTCGTGCTTCAGCATGAAAGCAACGCAAGCTCCATTTCACTGGGACGCATGGATCAGTATCTTGTGCCATTCTATGAGGCAAGCCTTGCTGCAGGCGAAAACCCAGAGTTCTTACGTGAGCTTATTCAGTGCTTCTATCTCAAGACAAATACTATCGTCTTCCTGCGCTCCACCGATTCCGCACAGTTCTTCGCGGGATTCCCAAGTGGCTTTAACCTTGTAGTTGGCGGTGTTGACAGTGAGGGAAACGACTGTACCAACGAGCTGTCTTATCTATTGCTTGACGTGCAGAAAGACACCCGACTGCCACAGCCTAACCTTTCACTGAGAATGCACAAGGACACTCCGGAGTCTTTACTGGAGAAATCCGGAGAAATCATTCGTCTGGGCGACGGAATTCCTCAGGTCTTTAACGACGAAGTTAATATTGCATCTTTTATGTCTCGCGGCGTTTCCGAGGAAGACGCTCGTGACTACGCGGTTGTGGGCTGTGTTGAGCTCTCTATCCCAGGAAGAATGTATGGTCTGCACGATATTTCTATGTTCAATATGGTTCGCTGCCTTGAGATTACTCTTGAGCGCAACCCAGAGGGCTTTGCATCTTTTGACGACCTCAAGCGTGCTGTAAAAGAGACTATTGCAGAGTACGTTGGCCTAATGGTTGACGGCTGCAACGTTTGTGATCAGGCACACAAAGAGACTTCACCAACCCCGCTTCTTTCTGTCCTGGTTCACGACAGCCTTAAGACTGGCCACGACATCACCGACGGTGGCGCTCGCTATAATCCATCTGGCGTTCAGGGCGTTGGCACGGCAAATCTTGCAGACTCCCTACTTGTTATCAAGCGCGTCGTCTTTGGAGAGGACGAAAACGGTAACTCCATTGAGCCTGTTATGACCTATCAGCAGCTTATTGAGCTTCTGAAACGCAACTGGTCAGCGGAGGGTGACGAGAAGATCCGTCAGTCCTTCATCAATAATTATCCAAAGTACGGAAACGATAATGACGAGGTTGACCTTCTCGGCTCTGAGTTCTTGGAGTTCTACGGAAGAGAAGTCGAGAAGTACCAGAACGTTCGCGGTGGATTCTTCCAACCTGGCAGCTACACCGTTTCTGCTCATGTTCCATTAGGCGCAGCATGCGGTGCAACTCCAGACGGACGCATTGCAGGTGAGCAGCTTGCTGACGGAGGCCTTTCTCCAATGGTTGGTCGCGATAAAAACGGTCCTACTGCGAGCCTTCAGTCGGTTAGCAAGCTTAAAAACGAGCTGGACACCAACGGCAGCCTGCTCAACGTTAAGTTCTCTCCTTCCGTACTTCAGGGAGAGCTAGGCCTAAAGAAGCTTTCTGCATATCTTCGTAGTTTTTCTCGCCTTGGCCTGCAGCATATCCAGTTCAATGTTGTGGATCGCGCAACGCTTCTTGATGCACAGCAGCATCCTGAGAAGTATCAGAACCTGGTAGTTCGTGTTGCGGGATACAGTGCTATGTTTGTTGAGCTGTCTAAGGCAATCCAGGATGACATCATCAACCGGACGGAACATGTGCTATAAGAGCGACATAGTCACTAACATCCAGAGATATTCTCTCCATGATGGTGGAGGAATACGTACGGTTGCCTTTCTAAAAGGATGCCCTTTTAGATGTCCCTGGTGCTGTAACCCAGAGAATCTTTCCTTTGAGCAGGAGATTTCTTTTCACAAGAGTCTGTGCATTGGCTGTTCAGTTAGGAAAGATGGTCGTTTGGATGCAAATGGATGCCCTTGTGATACTCCTGTTTCTGAGTGCCCAACCGGCGCTAAAAGGTTTGAAGGCACTGAACACAGAGTAGATATCCTCGTTGATAAGCTATCAAGAGACAAGGTCTTCTTTGACGAGAGCGATGGGGGAATTACGCTTTCCGGCGGAGAATGTCTTGCAGGTAGTAAGCGTCAAGAATATATTATGGACGTGTTGCAGGGATGTAAAGATAGAGGCATTAATACGGCACTTGAAACAACACTTGCTGTTCCGCTTGTTGATGCTGAAAGGCTGGCACGTGTTTGTGATGTGTTCCTGGTTGACTTCAAGCTTGCTGATAAAAAGCGCAGTATTGAGGTTACTGGCATTGATATAGACGTAAGGGACGAGAATATCCGTGCACTTGTGAGGATCGGAGCAACGGTAATTGCGCGCGTTCCACTTATCCCTGGATATACTGCGTCAATTGCAAACGCACAAAGTAATGCTGAGGTAATTTGTGCACATAGGATTAAGCAGGTTGATCTTTTGCCATTTCACAAGTTAGGTGAAGGAAAATATGAATCTTTAGGAATGAGATATGAGTGTGCAGATAGTGAATTAATTACGGAGAAAGAACTTTCCGATATCGAGAACGTGTATAAAAGCTTTGGTTTAAAAGTGGTTCGACACGGTGAGTAATCGTCGAAATATATAAAGGAGTTAAGCATGGAATTTATTTTGGACACAGCGGATCTTGAGGCAGTTAAACAGCTCGATGAACTTTTGACCATCGAGGGCGTTACAACTAACCCTTCGATTATTACCAAGAGTGGTAAGACACCAGAGCAGGTTATTAAGGAGTTTGTTGAGTACCTTCGCCCAGAGCAGAAGTTTTTTGTTCAGGTTGTTTCAACTGACTATGAGCAGATGCTTGAGGAAGCTCGTTACATCTGCAGCCTTCGTCCAAAGAACACCTATGTAAAGATTCCTGTCACTCATAACGGATACAAGGCAATTAAGCAGCTTAAGTCTGAGGGTCTTGGCGTTCTTGCAACCGCTATCTATTCTGCTGATGAGGCATTCCTTGCAGCAATGAATGGCGCAGATTACCTGGCTCCTTACGTTAACCGTATGTGTAATTACGGTGACGGCATTGGCCAGGTACTGGATCTGCTTCAGATGCTTGAGACTCAGGGATTTGAGAACACTAAGGTTATTGCAGCGTCTTTCAAGAATGTTGAGCAGGTTCATGCTCTTATTGCTGCCGGTATTCAATCGGTAACCGTTCCGCCAGAGGTTGTATTTACTATGATTGACCATCCAGGAACAAAGATCGCTGTTGATGAGTTTTCCGTTGCTTGGCGCGAAGCTTACGGTAGGAATACCCTGCTGGGATAAGGCTTTCTAACAAATATTTTAGTCTAAGGGAATAAGGCCTCGATGAGTAGTCATCGAGGCCTTATTGTTATCAGCTAAAAGGCAAGATAAATAGAAAATGATTAATAATTTGATATATAAGGAGCTTCCCATTTGCTTCAAAGTGGATGAATCAAATGATATTTGTTCGGTCTTGAAACAGCATATAACCTATTTATGAGGTGGAAATAAAATGAAAAGTCGAGTGGAAAATTTATTTAATAAATTGTGCCGGGAAGCTGAACAGATTTCTGTTGAGAAATTTGCGGCGCAGCACAATGTAACCTCTCGAACTGTTTATAAAGACCTATCAACTTTAAACCAACTCCTGATTTCTCAAGGTTGCGCTTCAATTCAAAATGTTAGAGGCGTTTTGACGTATGAAGATCCAGTTGAAATTGAGTTTTCAGAATTGGTGAAAAAAGACGATATTTTTTATCTTGATCCAGAAATGAGAAGACGAGTTATTCTCAATCTTATCGTCTTAAGTGCAAAAGACATATCGATTTCAGAGCTTCAGCAAGCTATTGGGGTTTCAAAAAATACTATCCAAAGAGATTTGGATGAAATTAAAAAGGGCTTCATTGGAAGTTATATCTGTTTAGATGCCACTCCTTTTAAAGGCGTGTCAGTCACAGGCGATGAGCTCAAGATAAGAGGTCTTTTTGCTGATAATTTAACAAAAGATTGGCCATATCTGTATGCATTTATAAGCGAGCAGGATGGTGAACAAATCAATCAAATAAAAAGTTCAATAGATGAAATATCAAATTGTCTTCAAGTTGAATATTCGGAAAATGCTCAGCAAAAGTTAATTGCTTACATGCTTGTATCCATTGCTAGATTTAAGGGGAATAAGCTTCTAGGCTTTTCCTGCAACATTGATAAAGCAGATTTGCTGGGCAGTCCTGAATACGGTGCAGTAAATAAATGCGTAGATAATTTAAAAGAACTTTATGGTGAAGATATTACAGAGGATGAACTGTATTTTCTTTCAGCAAAATTTAGAGAATCAACTGTTGTTGGGATGAGTGATTACA
Organism: uncultured Atopobium sp.; assembly: GCA_938041635.1. Taxonomy (GTDB): domain Bacteria; phylum Actinomycetota; class Coriobacteriia; order Coriobacteriales; family Atopobiaceae; genus Lancefieldella. The sequence continues at coordinate 4,253 of CALIAD010000077.1, read as the reverse complement.
TCTCTGAAAACTGGATCAGGTTGAGAATTTTAGTTTCTGAATTCATCGATAGAATGGATCAGCTGGTTACGCCATCAAATTTTGCTAATGACGAAAAACTTTTTGAAAGCATACTCAATCACTTAAGGCCTGCATACTGGCGTGCTGTAAGTGGAGAGGCAGTATACAATCCGCTTTTGGAGTATGTGATAAATGAGTTTGAAGACTTATATAGAGCAACAACTGAATCAATTTCTATTTTGGAAAAAGGACTTTCAGTCTCCTTTTCTGATGACGAAATTGCATTTCTTACTATGTTCTTCATGGCTTCCCAGGAGAGAACAAAAAGACCCGTCGAATTAAGACCTAAGGTTATCGTGGTGTGCCACGCCGGTGTGGCTACATCTGAAATAGTGTCTTCAAGGCTAGAGTCAAAGTACGAGGTTTCAGTACTTGGAACTTTTGGATCGAATGAAGCACAGAAATGGCTGGAAAGTAACAGTGTTGATTTTGTTGTCAGCACGTTTCCTTTTACGTATAAGAACGTCAAGGTTGTTGAAGTTTCTCCTCAGTTTGATTTAAAAGATCAAAGAAAAATAGAAAATGTTCTCAGAGTGAGCGAAAGAACTATTTCCCCAGATGAAATTACGTCTATTGTTTCACAAACGGTTTCTCTCAGTAAATCTGATGAAGAGGTCTTAAAGCGAAAACTTGCAGAGTATTTAGGTTTTTTACCTAAACAAGATAAAGAAGAGAGGTATTTCCCAATGCTAGAAGAGGTCCTTACAGAAGACTTAGTTGAGACACATTATTGTGCCAAAGATAGTGATGATGCAGTTAGAGAGGCTGGAAGATTACTAGTTAAGAAAGGTGTTGCAAAGGAAGAGTACATTGAGGCAATGATAGAAAATGTCCGAATTAACGGCACTTATATTGTTATTGCCCCAGGCATCGCAATGCCTCATGCAAGACCAGAAGAAGGCGCTCTAGGTATTGGCTTTTCGCTTATTACCCTTGAGCAGCCAGTAAATTTTGGTCACCCAAAGAATGACCCTGTTCAGCTAGTGGTTGCTCTTTGCGCAATCGATCATCAAACCCACTTGAACGCGCTTGCAGATTTGGCAGAGCTTTTAAGTGATGAAGAAAATGTCCAAAAGATATTAAAGGCAGACAAAGCTGCTGAAGTAATTGCAATTACAAGTAGGAGGTAGGCAATTATGATCAAGGTTGTAACAGTATGTGGTGCTGGTGTTGGAAGTAGCATGATGATGAGGCTCTTTACCCAGCAAATTTTAGATGCCGAAGGAATTGATGGAACTGTTGATGCGTCCGACATCGGCTCTGTAGATCCTTCTGCATATGATTTGATTATTACCACATCAGATTTTGCTGATGCACTGAGGGATAACTCTGTTCCAATAATTCGCATCGATAACATGATGGATAAGGCGTATCTAAAAGAGCAGCTAATGCAGCACATTAATCAGATGGAAGGATAGTGTCATGGAGATTTTTCTTTATATCGTCAATCATTATCTAAGCCAATCGGTATTTATCATTGGATTAGTCGTTGTAATCGGAATGATTGCAATGAAAAGGCAATGGAGCCAGCTTCTTCCATCTGCAATTAAGGCGATGATTGGCTTCACAATGGTCAATGTTGGAGGACAAACGCTTGGAATGGCGCTTTTGCCCTTGGCAACAATGATTGGAAAAGCTTTCGGAAACGGTTCTGTTCCTGCTACTGATATTGGTACTGCTAGTGCTGAATATATGACCGACCTAGGCACAGAGCTCTCTCTTATTTTTGCTTTCGGTTTTTTGATTAACTTGCTTTTGGCAAGATTTACAAAATTTAAGTTCGTTCATCTTTCAGCTCATGTTGCATTCTTCTTCGCAGGTCTGATTGCTGCCCTACTTAAGTACAATACACCTCTTGATTTTTGGGGAATTGTGGCAGTTGGATCAGTGCTTCTTGGTTGCTATATGACCTTCTCTTGCGCATATGTCAATCACTGCATTAAGGGAGTTAAGGGTGGAGAAGAGATTACCCTTGCTCACTCAAGCTCTACTGGTCTTCTGATTTCTACATATCTCGCAAAAGCTTTTGGTAACAAGGAGCACGATCTTGAAGAGATCAAAATTCCAAAGCAGTTTGCTTTCCTCCGTGAGATGACTATTGCCTTAACGTTGGTAATGACTTTGTTGTTCCTTTGCGTAAGTATTGTCGCAGATCCTACATGGGTTATGGAAAATATTTCTGGAGGACAGGACGTCTTGGTCTATTCAATCCTTCAGGGTATTAGCTTTGGCATGTGGATTACCGTTATTATTACTGGCGTTCGAATGATGCTTGCAGAGATTATTCCAGCATTCCACGGTATTGCAGATAAGATTATCCCTGGAGCAAAACCTGGCCTGGATGTTCCGCTGCTGTTCCCAGGCTATCCAACCTGCGTAATTGTTGGTTTCCTTTGCAGCTTGTTATCTGGACTAGTAGGTATGGTAATTCTTGCTGCAGTTGGATATCCAATTATTGTTTTCCCAGCGCTTATTCCAACGTTCTTCACTGGTGCAGCAACTGCAATTTTTGGTAATGCTCATGGTGGCGCTAGAGGCGCGGTAATTGGCTCTCTTGCCAATGGTTTTATCCTAATTTTTGGCCAGGCCTTGCTTCTGCCATTTGTTGGTTCTTATGAGCCAATTATGCGCATTCTCTCTGAGACCGACTATTGTGTATATGGTCCGCTTCTTGGCTTTATTCTCCATGCCCTTCCATTCTAAGGATCTCTAATGCAAAAGTATTCCAGCAGTAATAAGCACAATGAACTGGCAAGAAAACTGGCGCTGTATTTACCGCTGGGGTACCCAAATTGGGAAATGTTTTACCGTGTCCTTCAAGAAATTGAAGGACACGGTATCGGATGTCTTGAGATTGGATTGCCAGTAAGTAATCCTTTTATGGATGGTGAGACAATCAAGAAGACACATGAGCAAACATTACCAATGTTGAATACTGATATTGTTAAAGAAGAGCTATCTAAAGTCAGGAAGATTTTTTCCTCACGCATTGTTCTTATGACTTATGCAGAAGGTTTGGAAAATTTTAAAGTTAAAGAATTGCCATATTGGATTTATGACGCAGTTCTTTGTGTTGATGGCGTTCAAACTCGTAATGATTACTCAGGAATTGTAAGAATATTCTCTGAAGCTATGTCGGACTTAGAGATGGAACAAGCCATCAATGAATCTACTCATTTTGCATATGTGGTCTCTGCCGCGGGCAAAACAGGGGGAGACTTATCAAGTCAGCATGCGTATATTGAAACGATCAAAAGGCTAAGAAAGCTTTCCGATTTACCCGCTTTTGTAGGATTTGGCATCAAAGACAATAAGGGTATAAAAGAGGTACTTTCAAATGGCGCTGATGGGGCAGTTATTGGTTCTGAATTCATTAGGCAAATTAATGACGGAGAAATGGAGAAAGTTAAAGATTATTTAAACGAAATCAGTTTGACTTGTATTTTAAAGTGATTTCAATCTAAAAACCGTTCAAAAAGTATTAAAGTTAAATAGAGAGTAGCTGATATCTAATTGAATAATTTAATTGGAGTTGAAGTGAAATTCTATAGCAGTCATCTCGGTGTGGGCTTTTTGAAAATTAAAAAAAGAAGAAAATTTTCATTAGCGTTGATTTGCACACTTATATTTACAATAATATATTATCCCTATCAGTACGGGAGAATGTTAGCATATGGAATCGTTAGTTCTTCTTTCTTTCCAGACTGGAGAGGTCAACTTCCTCTAGTAATGATCTATGGAACCGGTTCTGTCATATTATTATTAATTAGCATTACTCTTATAAAATACATCGCTAGTTCAAAACCATTCAGAGTTTGTTCACTCTGTATCTTTTTCCTAATTTTAGAATTAGTATTTAAAATAATAATTGTATATTTAAGTATATTTCTACTCACAATCGGAATTTTTATATTTTTATATAATAAATTATATAGTAAAAAAAGAGTTTTAAAAAATAAAAAAGTAATTTATTTATTTGAAGACTTAGGGATAATGGCTTTATTGTTTTTGATAATTAATTTTGCTATTTTTCTTTGCCCTAATATCATTAAAGTTATTTTTAGTAATGAAGTAATCATGGCTCCTATGCGCCTTTTTGTCCCAGTATTATTTCTTGTTTTATATATAGCATTTCCAATTTATTATTTAGTTGATAAAAATACATATAAGAATATTTTGAATAATGTTTTTAA
>CALIAD010000076.1 GCA_938041635.1 uncultured Atopobium sp. | reverse complement strand
ATTTTCTTGAGCAGGTAGTTGCTCGTATTGATCAGAACCCTGTTGATATTCTTCATCTGGGCATTACTGTTATTCCAGAAAATGGTGTAAGTGAAGCTGAGGCAGAAGGCTTTGGTAACTTCATCAACCAGCAGTCCCACTTAACACAGGGTGAAGAAGTCCTTTGTGCTATCTACGATGAAGGTTATGGCCAGAAGATTGATTGGCGTACTACACAGCGTCTATATCGTGGAGAGCTTTTCCGTTCTGCTTTTACAGAGATGACTTCAGAGCGTCTAGTAAGAGCAGAAGATGCCTATGAGGTATTTGTTCTTTCCGATAAGGCTCAGTCTGCTGATGGATTTGAATCCTGCAGAGGTCTTCTCTACCACTTTGGTATTGGTGTAACAGGAGCTTCTCGCATTTCTTTAGATAAGTTTGGTGAGTTCTGTTATCAGTTCTTAGACAATATTGAACAGACAGAACTTTATATTGGCAAAACAGACAATGCTGCTTACGTGAGGTCTTTTGAAGGTATGAAGCACAAACTGATGGAGCTTTTGATTGGAGACTGGAAGTCTCGTCTTGCTCCTGAAGATCAAGAGGCAGCCCTTGAGCCGTTTGCCATTCTCTTTGGACCATCAGTAGCTGTTCGAGAGCTCTATCGCTTTGTAAGAGATAAAGCATACGAGGCCATTGCCACTGGTACAGAGCTTCCAGAAGACAGCGATGCATATCGCTATAGGACATATGCAAAGAAATATGCCGCTCTCATGCATCAGGATGAGGGACTGTCGTTTGATAGGGCAGTTCGCATGAAACAGTTTGCCGATGAGCACATGGAATATCTAGAGAGAAAGCACATGGTAAAGATGTTTGAGCAGCAGCCTATTCGCATTCTGATTACTTCTCACAAAGATGTTGATGTTCCCGCAAGTAACTACCTTCAGCCTATCCAGGTAGGACCAGGCCAGAAGACCAATCGCTTTACGTATATGCTCCATGACGATGAGGGCGATACCATTACCGAGAAAAACCCCATGTACTGTGAGATGACTACACAGTATTGGGCATGGAAGAACATCACCAATGTTCGCTATGTTGGCTTTGGTCATTATCGTCGCTACTTCAACTTTACCGATACGGTTTATCCAGAAAATCCGTTTGGTGAGGTTATGGATGACTTCATTGATGAGGATGCCATCAAGAAATATGGTCTTGATGATCAGACCATTGCTCAGTGCATTGAGGGCTATGACCTCATTACCACTGGGGTAAAGGATATTAGCAAATTCCCTGGAAGCGCTAATACACCTCTTGAGCAGTACCATTCCGCTCCGCTACTCCATCCAAAGGATATGGATACCATGGCTGCGCTTATCGTTGAGCGACATCCAGAGTATGCAGAGGACGTAAACGCTTTTCTCAATGGTCATCAGCAGTGCTTCTGCAACATGTATATCATGCGTAAAGAGCTCTTTGATCGCTATGCAGCATGGGTGTTCCCACTTGTTGATGAGTGGACTGCCCGTACTGATATGTCCACCTATAGCAAAGAGGCCCTAAGAACCCCAGGTCATCTGACTGAGCGCCTCTTTAATATCTGGCGTATGCATATGCTGCGTACAGAGGGCAAAAACTGGAAGGTAAAAGAGCTCCAGTGCATTCACTTTACCAATCCAGAGCCTCGTCAGAAGTTCATTCCTCTCTTTGAAGAGAAGCCTGAGATTGCAAGCCAGAACGTTGTTCCTGTTGTCTTTGCAGCAGACAACAACTACGTTCCAATTCTTACCTGCGCTATGGGTTCAATGCTTGAAAACGCTGATCCTAACCGCTTCTACGACGTGGTTGTCCTTAACACCAATATTGGCGGCTCAAAGCAGGAGTTGGTCAAGAAGTACTTCTCGCGCTATAAGAATGCTCGTATTACGTTCTATAACGTGTGGCGCATGGTCAAAGATTACAAGCTAGACACTAATAATGCTCATATTAGTGTTGAGACATACTTCCGTTTCTTGGCTCAAGATATTCTTTCTGCTTACGATAAGGTTGTCTATCTTGACTCTGATCTTGTGGTTAACGGTAATGTTGCTGAACTGTATGATGTAAGAATGGGCAACAATCTTATTGCCGCAACGCTTGATATTGACTATCTGGCAAACCTTAACGTTCGCGGTGGAGACCGCATGAAGTACAGCCTTGACGTGCTTAATCTTAAGAATCCTTATGCCTACTTCCAGGCGGGAGTTATGGTCTTTAATACTGCTGAGCTGCGCCGTTATCACACTGTTCCAGAGTGGTTACGTATTGCATCCAATCCAATCTTTATCTACAACGATCAAGATATTCTGAACAGCGAGTGCCAGGGTCGCGTTGTCTATCTCCCTGCTGACTGGAACGTGACACACAACATTTTTGGTCGTGCCGAGAAACTCTATCCAATGGCACCAAATAGCGTCTTTGATGACTATCAGGCAGCACGTCGTGCTCCAAAGATTGTTCACTTTGCTGGTGCTATTAAGCCTTGGCAGAACGCTAGCTGCGACATGGCCTCCTATTTCTGGAAGTACGCGCGTAACACTCCGTTCTACGAGGTTATTATTCAGGACATGGTGCCAGGCGCTAGAAATGACTCCGACGTCACAGAGTTCCACGAGCGCGCGCTTTCTGATGCAAGCCCTCTGCGCAAGATTATTGACCCCATTGCACCATATGGCAGCGCAAGGCGAGAAGCCCTTAAGGCCCTTGGTAGAACCTTAAGAGGACGCAAATAAATACCTGGTAGGTGCAAGATTTCTTGCACCTACGTTTTTATGTTTGGAGTAGTAATGGCAGCACTTTCGCCAAAAGATGTCGCTCGTGCGGCAGAGCTCAATAGAATTTTGAACCATGCGGCATATGCCTACTATGCCCTTGATAATCCAGAGCTTACTGACGCTGAGTTTGACCGTCTGCTTATTGAGCTTCAGCAGCTTGAGGCAGCATATCCAGAGCTTGTAACTGAGGATAGCTATACCCAGCGCGTAGGTGGATATGTTTCTGAGCAGTTTGAGCCAGTCCAGCATGCCGCCCGTATGTATTCCATGGATGATGCCATGAACTTAGAGGAGCTGGATGCATGGCTTTCCAGAACTGATGAGGCTCTTGGTGCGTCACCTACAAACCCTGTGGCATATACCTGTGAGCTTAAGATTGACGGCTTAGGTGTTGCATTAACGTATCGTGACGGACAGTTTGTTCGCGCTGCTACACGAGGTGATGGCAGCACGGGAGAAAACGTTACAGCAAACGTATTGACTATCTCTGATGTTCCACGAGAGCTTGCACTTGCAGGTCTTGAGCAGGTTGAAAATAGGGGCCTTAACCAGAGCATTGAGGTGCGCGGTGAGGTCTATATGCCAAAGCATTCCTTTATTCGTTTGAATGAAGACGCGGATGCTGCTGGTAAACAGCCTTTTGCAAACCCAAGAAATGCAGCCGCTGGATCTTTGCGTCAGAAGGATCCAAAGATTACCGCTCATCGCGACCTTGAGACCTTTATCTACGCAGTGGCTGATGAGGGTCCTCTTGATGTTCACAGTCAGTGGGAGTTCTTGAACTGGCTTCGTAGCTGCGGCTTTAATGTTAATCCTCATGCCCGTCGTTGCCTGAGCGCTCATGAGGTTCATGATTTCTGTGCGCAAGCTCTTGAGCAGCGAGGAGACCTTAACTACGACATTGACGGCGTGGTGGTAAAGGTTGATTCGTTTGCCAGCCAAGAAGCTCTAGGATTTACTTCTCGCGCTCCGCGTTGGGCTATTGCATTTAAGTTCCCACCTGAGGAAAAGCAAACCGTTTTGCGAGAAATTCGTATTCAAGTTGGTCGTACGGGTGTACTCACACCTGTTGCTGAGTTTGATCCCGTCACGGTTGCGGGTTCTACCATTGCGCGCGCAACTCTCCACAACCTTGATGAGATTCGTCGCAAAAACGTGCGCGAGGGCGATACCATCATTGTCCACAAGGCAGGAGATGTTATTCCAGAGGTTGTAGGACCAGTTT
>CALIAD010000075.1 GCA_938041635.1 uncultured Atopobium sp. | reverse complement strand
TTGCCCTTACCAGTTACAAGACATTCTCGCTCATTAATATTAATATCCTTGATTTTAAGTCGGACAAGTTCTCCAACGCGCATTCCTGTTGAGGCTAGTATATTGATAATTGCAGTATCACGTAAATTACTACTGCTTTGACGTAGCAGTTCCAGGTCTTCGTCTGAAAACACGGACTTGATTTTCTTTGGGGACCGGACGTGTTTAATACGTCGCGCCGGACTCTTAACAATGTAGTCTTCATCTTCAAGCCATGAGAAAAAACTTGAAAAGATTCTACGTATATTATCAATGGTGGTCTTACTTGAGCCGCGTTTGGCTTCATAGCTGATTAGGTAATTTCTTAATTCATCTGTAGTGGCTTTACTTATTGGGCGTAAAAGAGATTGTTCTAATGAACGCAAAGTGTTTTCATAATACAAAAGAGTGGTGTTAGAACAACCTTCAACAGATTTTGCTGATAAAAATAGAGCAATCAAATCAGTGTTTTCAAGTTTAGTTGGGCATTGTGTTGTTGTCTTCAGTATTGCTCTCAATATTTTCATTTGTGCTGAAGATAGATAGCATTCCATTTTTTGTGAGATTAGGTTAATTAGAGTTTCATCCATGGTTTTCTCCTTCAGTTGTAAAAGAGAAAAATCATTACGGAAAGTTGTTTGTTTTGCAAGCTAGCTGCTTAAGCTAAATGATTATTTAGCTGAGCTACGCTTCTTTTGGTTATTGCGGTTGGCAGTCGTTTGTTTCTGGCCTAGATTCACACGAATTGCATCCGCGCATACCTCAGTCAAAGGGTCGCCTATCGCTTTTTTGTAGTCAAACCCCAGAAGTTGCATAGCTTTTAGCGTATCGACAGATAGGAGGGATTTGAACTGCTCGTAGTTCGAGAAGTCACTATCAGGTGAGAAGGGTTTCAGGATGTCTAGCGCATGCCCTACCGTATTTTGCAGGTGCTGGATATCCTCATCTGTTATTTCGTATCTGTTCAACTCTGATTCATATGCTTGAGCAATAGCAATCGCTTGAGCACGCTCTGCGACTAATTCATTTATTAGTTCCTCATACGAGTTGCAAAGCTCTTCATGAGTTTTCTTTTGTCTAATAGCCTGAAATCTATTACTAACTTGAGTAGCTATTCCTTTTGCGGCGAGAACGGTGAGTTGGGAACTTGCTGTCGCAATTGCCGTTATAACTGCATCATCCATTTACGTCACCTGCTCCTAGATTGACCATTCAATTGATTGTTGCCCAGCATAGAATTTATCTTCTGGACAAGAAATTATATCATCAACTAGTTCTATGATTATTTTGCGGTGTAGACAGTTCGATTTTCGAGACGTCAATCTCGCCGGACATGAGCTTGGGAAGGAGGCAATCCCTCAAGCTACTCAACCTCCTGGATTCTTTAGCATTAGAAACGATGACATGCCGCATGGGCTCGCAAATTAAGCCAAAACGAACAAGGTCATCTTCTTGAGGTAACGGAACATCAAGCGATTCGAGATCACTCTTTCCGAGATGCGCAACCGTGGTGCCGGTGGCGTAATTCTGTATATAGGTCAAAAGCGGGCGCATGGCACACAGCAAGTAGCTCTTGGTAACCGGCGTGTTCTTTGGTGGGACAAACTCACACACACGCTGATTTAACACCGCAGTATCACCGAGCCATAGTGTTGGCTTGAACTCGGCATCCATGCCTGAAACTACGTCACCTGGCTGGATGAAGGTGCGTTTTGGATGGTCTTCCTCAGTGAAATACTGCGGTGAATAGGTACCCAGATCCCGAATTCTAATTAAGGGCCATCCATCACCTACTTCATTGAATAATGAAGATCTAAATGGCGCCCCGTATATCACATCAGCTATGTCGTAGATTGACCCATATTGTTGATCCGAATACGAGAACAGTTGTCGGTAGTACGCCTCCATGGTCGCAAACAAATAATCATTTAGCTGAGTATGCGATAAGTGATTGTACATCCCCCTTCTCCATCTACCGATAATACGACACCGTTCATGTGAACCTTATCTGTTTGGACAGGTGGGGTTTCTCGTCAGCCGTATAGTGAAAGTACTGTGGGCTTGACATGCGGAATCATGTGACATGAGGTATCGGCAGAATCGGGGCGAGAAATGCAAAAGTTACAGAAACGTTTTACAACGGCTTTGAGTGTGCTTATAACGTTGGTGCTCTCGTTTGCGCTGGTAGGGTGCAACGTGTTTCCGTTCCTGCAGAACAACCCTGCCCAGCAAGCAACGCAGTCGTCAATCACAACGGGGGAAATCGAGGCAATATACGAGCCCAAGTTTGGCGGCAGCTACCTGGATATCGCCATCGACGATTTTAATAACCTGGGCTTTGAGTACGGCGACAGCGTGGACGTTACGTTTAGTAACGGATACAAGCTCTCCGATATTCCGTACTACAACGGCAATTACACCAAAACCAACGAGCCACTGGTTGTTGCATATCCAGGCTACCCTTACGTCTATGTGTGCGTAAATAATGGCGAGCCTCTATGGGAAAGCGCTGGTCTTAAGGCGGGAGATACGGCTACGGTGACGCTCCACGAGAAGCAGAAGTATGCAGCGGTTCAGAAGGCTTTGAGTGCAACGTACACCAATAATCGCTCCGACTACGCAAGTGACGAGGTCTTTGCTAACTTCCGCCCCATGAAAGGTGGAAATATTGCTGAGGGCGTGGTGTATCGCTCGGCGTCTCCTATTGATAACCAGAACAATCGCGCGCCTTACGCGGCCGATCTTGCTCAGAGGTCTGGTGTGCAGTTTATTCTGGACCTCGCGGATACCAACGAAGAGATCCAGGGCTATTACCAGAATGCGGACTACGACATTACGTGGCATAAGAGCCTGTATGATGCGTTGAACGTTGCCGCTCTTGACCTCAATGCTAATTACCGTGGCGGCCAATATGCCCACCGT
>CALIAD010000074.1 GCA_938041635.1 uncultured Atopobium sp. | reverse complement strand
ACGACTTTTGGACGCCACAATTTCATCTCTTCCCACCTCAGGGTTGGATGAATGATCCTAACGGACTTTGTCAGTTTAAGTCCGTCTACCATGCGTTTTACCAGTACACTCCAGAGTGGCCTGCTAACGAACTTCGATTTTGGGGACATGCTGTGAGTGAGGATCTACTCTCTTGGAAGACGCTCCCTATTGCGATTTCTCCAGACGCAGCTTGCGATAAGGACGGTGCGTTTTCGGGTTCGGCCTGGATTGAGGCGCATGACGCGGAAGGTGGTGACTGCGGTCACGACGGCGGTGTGGCAGACGACAACGATGCAGCGTCCCGCGAGGTCATGCGGCTCTTCTACACCGGCAATGTTATGGACGAAACACGCCCAGAAGCCGACGGCATTGATGCCGGTCGAGAGGCCTATCAAGTTATGCTGACCTCTGAAGATGGACAGAGTTTCTCGCCAAAGTGCGTTGTTTTGAAACCGAACGACTACCCCAGTACCTGCACAAACCACGTGCGCGACCCGAAGGTTTGGGAGCAAGACGGGGTTCTGCGCATGCTGTTAGGTGCTCGCGAGAGGGACACTGCGGCTGGTCCCGCGAAATCCGCAGATGAACGCTGCGATTCGGGAGCGGTGTTGATTTACGACTCCAGTGATTGTGGCGAGTCGTGGACGCTCCACTCGGTTATACGCGGGGCTAACGACCTGGGTCATCGTGAGGCGTTTGGCTACATGTGGGAATGCCCTTTTTTGGTGCAGCTAGATGACCAGGAGTTTCTATCTGTGTGTCCGCAAGGGCTAAGTGAAGGCGCTAGTACGGAGCCAAGCGCTGGTACGGAGTCAAACGCCGATGCGGAACCAAGTGCTGGTACGGAACCAAGCGCCGATGCGTCCAAGGGATCGCGCTTGAGCGATTCCGCTAACTTGCAAGAGAATACTTCAAGCGAGCCTCTCGACAAGTGGCAAAACATCTGGCAGTCGGGCTATTTTCCGCTTCCAGAGGGCCAAAAGCTTATCAATGTTGAAACTGTTTCCACCGATAGCTTTGTGCTCTGGGATCATGGTTTTGACTTCTACGCACCTCAAACGTTCGTCGATGATTCTGGCCGAACCATTTTGATTGGATGGATGGGCATCATCGATCCGACTTACCATAGTTATCCTGAAGGCATTGAATTCTGCCACAACCTTACTCTGCCCCGAGAACTTTCGTTGTCTGGTGATGGTGTTATCCTGCAACATCCAGTTAAAGAGCTTGATGCTAAGCGACGCGAATGTGTGGAATTTGTCGCCGACGCCGTCGTCAAAATAGATCAACTATCTGCAGATATTGAGATTACGGGCGTATCCGGAGACGGAACTCTTACTCTCAACGACGCGCTTGTGCTTTCTTACTCCAAGGGCATTTTTGCCCTGAAATTCATTGACGAGGACACCGCTGCAGGCAGAACTCAACGCTCTATTAGGCTAAAGGAGCTTTTTGACCTGCGAGTTATTGTTGATGGGTCTACCGTGGAGATTTATCTGAATGATGGACGTGCGGTTTTCTCGACACGCTGGTTCCCTGCATCTGAGCGACTAACGTTGAGCAGCACTTTTGTTGCTGCCAACTCACGGACATACAGCCTAATCGCGTAACTTAGTAAGACTACCGGCGACAGTTTGATTCCGTCACCATAGAAGCGCCGGCTATTTGTCGTTGATTTACTGGTTATGCACAAAATTGCATATTTCATGCATTTTATACGCAAAATTTTCACAGGACTCGGAAAATTGCCGTTTTTGAGAGCTCCGGCGGTAAAAAATGCGTTTAGTTGGGGATGTACGAATTTAGTTCAACTTTTTATATTCGTGTTTGCCCAGGATAAGCGAAAAAGTTTTAACTATTTCTTTTACTAATAACGCCAAAACTGCTCATTTTTAAAATGAATACACCAACTAAACGCATTTTTTACCTTTTTGGGACCAAATTCGCCAAAAATGAGCCCCAAACCAAAGTTTGGGGCTCATTAACGTGCAA
>CALIAD010000073.1 GCA_938041635.1 uncultured Atopobium sp. | reverse complement strand
AGCATGGCATGAACAAGCATAAGCCTAAACTCGTCCGCCTCCGTAGTGCCATATTCTTTAGCCTGGCGAGCAATAAAATTGGGAGCCAGAATAATATCGCCCAACTCACACATCTCACCGGGAGCTAAATCTGGATCATCAGGGCGCTCTACCTCAAGTGAGATAACGTCTGTAGGCGCATTTTTTTCTCGCCACTCAAGATTTACCTGCTGAATCTCTTCATCGCTGACAATGGAAATGGACACAGTACAAGGGCGCTCTACACCCTCTTCAGAGAGTACAAGGTTGCAATCGGCTTCAATCTCTTCCACGGAAATTGGGCACGCGACGCCTTCTTCGATCACAATGTCGTACTCGTTAACCACGTTACTCCCCTAGCTGTTTCTTCTCATACGCAGTGTATGCATCAACTATCTTACCAACCAACGTGTGGCGAACAATATCATTTCTATCTAAATCAACAAAAGCAACGTCTTCAAGGTTACCCAACACCTGTCGAGCAACGTCCAGACCACTTCTTCCCACAAGGTCTCGCTGCGTTGCATCACCAGTTATCACAAACTTTGACGAGAAACCCAGGCGAGTCAAAAACATTTTCATCTGCTCAGGCGTGGTATTTTGCGCCTCATCCAAAATGACAAACGCATCATTCATGGTACGACCACGCATAAATGCAAGCGGAGCAATCTCAACAATTCCCTGTTCAATAAGGTTATTTGCATACTCCATGGAGGTCATATCAAAGAGGGCGTCATAGAGCGGCCTAATGTAGGGATCCAGCTTTTCTTGAAGCGTGCCTGGAAGAAAACCAAGAGACTCTCCTGCCTCTACAACAGGTCTTACCAGCACAATTCTGCTAATTTGCTGAGATGTTAAAGCAGCAAGTGCCATAGCCACTGCCAGATACGTTTTACCAGTTCCCGCAGGACCAATGCCAAAGGTAATGGAGTTGTTTGCTATTGCCTTTGTATACTCAATTTGACCTTGTGTTTTAGGCTGAATAGCTTTTCCTTTATGGGTAACAAACAGTGTTCGTGTGCCTGTTTGCTCTAAGCTGGCATTTCTTTTTGTGCTATCTAACAGGAGCTTTACATCTTCAAGCGTTGGCCTAGATCCTGATTCAACCATCTGAATCAGGCGAGAAAAAATAAGTGTTAGTTGCTCAATTTCTTGAGAAGTTCCTGACAAAAAGATTGCTTTGCCTCTGATTGAAATAAGAGCTGCACATGACGATTCGATTTCTCTGAGCAAACTATCAGCTGGACCCGTCAGGTACAGAGGGTCTACTGAATCAGGAATAGTTAAGCGAATCTGTGTTGGCTCCATGTTCCCCCAATTTACAAACGAGTAGCTTTTAGCGTTCCATTAGGTAAAACTTCGTCAAAGCGCATAGCAATAAGCTCATCAAGCTCAATAGTAGGATCAACCTGAACATCAAAAAGACCGCCAGAAATTCCCCTACCAGGATACTGTACCACCACATTATCGCAGGTACCAACAAGCTTCTTAGCAGCATCAAAGCGCATGGCATTGCCCAGATCACGCATTTTCTTGGCGCGCTCGGCCATCACCTTTGGATCTACCTGATTTGGAGCGGTAGCCGCAGGAGTTCCAGGTCGTTTGGAGTACCTAAATACGTGCATCTTTGAAAAGCCCATCTGACGACAAAACTCATATGACTCTTCAAATTCTTTATCAGTTTCTCCAGGAAAACCAACAATAAGGTCTGTTCCCAAAGCGATAGTTGGCAGCACCGAACGAGCTTCCTCGACAGCGTTGCGATAAAGTTCTGTCCTATACACCCTGCCCATACGTGCAAGCGTAGCGTCACATCCGGATTGAAGGCAGATGTGCAAAAAAGGTGCAATTCTTCCGTTGGAAGCGGCAATAACCTCTACCAAACGAGCATTTACATCAGGTGGCTCAAGAGAAGAAAGCCTAAGGCGGCCTACTTCTGTTTTTTCAAGCACATACTCGAGAAGATCTGGAAGCCTGAGAGTTTTCTCACCCTCATCCTTAAGTTGAGCTTTATAGCTACCAAGGTTAATTCCCGTAAGGACAACTTCTTGAGCTCCCCTGCTCATAGCATCTTTTACCTGCGAAACAACCTCACGAGGATCAAGGGATTTTCCCGCACCGCGCGCCTTCCAGACAATGCAGAAGGTACAGCGATTGTCGCAACCATCTTGAATCTTGATACCAGGGCGTGTGCGACCTGTTGGAGTTGGCTTGGAGATAACAAGTCCGTCGTCGCTTACGGATTCTGGAGCAAAGCCTAACTCTTCAAGAACTCTATCTGCAACTTTGTCTTTCTCGGCTTCTACCACAACGTTAGGAGCAAGAGAGGCAAGCTCGTCAGCAAAAAGACTTGCAACACAACCCGTTGCAACTACCAGAGGAGCTCCCGGCATAAGTGCTGCTTTACGCACGGCTTTTCTCGTCTTAGCCTCAGCTTCTGCAGTGACAGCGCACGTGTTGATGACAATGGCTTGAGCCTCATCCTCTTCAACAATGCGACATCCCATGCGGAGCAGAGAGTCTGCCATTAAATCAAGCTCAACGCGATTAACTCTACATCCAAGATTTATGAGTGCAATTCCATGAGCCATTAGCGCCTCTTCTTGGAAGCCTTTTTGGCTTTCTTGTCTTTATGATCAGAGGAATCTTCTGCTGTAGAACGCTGATCATGCTGCTCATCTTGAGTTTCTTGAGCGCCACTTTGTTTGCGCTCATCAATAAGGGAGGTAAGCGTCTTTAACTGATCTTTAGTCAACCCAGTTGAAGTCTCAATGTGAACCAGAACGTAAAGGTTGCCACGGGCCTTAGTGTGCAAACGAGGCATACCTTTACCAGCGACGCTCAGTTGCTGGCCATACTTACAGCCCGCTGGAATAGCAATCTCAATAGTTTCATCTTTGATAAT
>CALIAD010000072.1 GCA_938041635.1 uncultured Atopobium sp. | reverse complement strand
CGCGCATACCCTCCTGATTGAGCTGGTAGACGCGGTCCATAACGCTCTTGCGCTGGGCGGGAGTCAGCGGCTTAATCTCGGAGTCCAGGTCAACAAAGGAGCATGCGTTGAGGACTTCCTCAACGGCGCCCTTGGTGATCATCTGCGTCTTGTCATTTTTTGTGTTTTTGACCACAACACTCATGCGGCGGCGCTCAAAGTCAAACGGGACCTCGTCGATTTTCTCGTACTCAATGCTCAACAGGTTAGTGGGCAGCTCATCGTTGGAAGTCTTGATAATTGCGTTGTCAATAAGGTTGCGAAGGCCGGTCTGGAAGTAGCTGTTCAGATACGCGTGACGGAGCACGCGAGGATCCTCTTCACCCAGAATGTTGAGGTGACGCTCAAGCACAACCTCGTCTGCGGTGATGGTACCGGTTTTGTCGGTGCACAGAATGTCCATGGCGCCCAGGTTCTGGATTGCGGCCGGATTCTTAACAATAACGTCCTGCTTGGCCATTTGCGTCCCACCGCGAGAAAGGCAAGTGGTCACAATAACAGGCAGCATCTGAGGGGTAATGCCAACGGCAACAGAGACGCTGAAGAGCAGTGCGTCAAACCAGTCGCCTTTGAGGAATCCGTTTGCAAAGAACACAATGGGGCACATGATCAGCATGAACGAGACAAGCACCTTGGAGACGGACTTGAGACCCTCGTCAAAGCTGGTCTCGCCGGAAGGCTGCTGGAGCAGCTCAGACATGGTGCCCACGTAGGATTTATTGCCGGTTGCAACTACCACCACCGTTGCGCTTCCTGACTGAACCGTAGTGCCCGCGAACAGTAGGTTTGTGCACTCAGAGAGTGAGAGGGGATAGCGCGTTCCATCTGCGCGGCGGCGAGCGTGGACTACACCAGCGGTTTTCTCGACAGGTTCTGATTCTCCGGTGAGTGCGGTTTCATTGACAAAGAGGTCCTTGGCGTCCAGAACGCGGCAGTCCGCGGGGATCATGTCGCCCGAGGCAAGGCGGATGATATCGCCAATAACCACCTGTTCAAAGGGGATTTCTTCTCCCAGCGCGGAAGCGAGTTTGGGCTTTTCAAGGGCTTCTGGCTCGTCGGCGGTGTCTTCGGCCTCGTCGGCGGCATCATCTGCGGCGTATTCGTCCTCGAAGTCCATGGCGGCATTTGCGGCGTCATCCGAGTTCTGGTTAACGTCTTGGTTGACGACCTGATCCGCATCCGTGTCATCAAAGTCGATAGGACGGCGGATAACTCTTGTGGTGGAGGTTACCATTTTGGAGAGCGCAGCCGCTGCTGAGGCTCCCTTGGAGCTCTGGACAAAATCGATAATGCCGGAGATAAGCACCATTGCGGTAATGATGACGACGGTTGACGGGTCCTTCTCGCCATCCGCGGCAAGAGCCACATTAGTGATGTAAGAAATGCCAGCGAGGGCAATCAAAATGAAGGTGAAAGGGCTTGCAAAGCTTTTGAGCAAGCGAATGATAAAAGGCTCTTCAGCGGCGCTGGTAATGACGTTTGGCCCGTCGAGGTCGTATTTTGCCTGAGCAATGTCGATGGCAAGGCCGTCCGGGGTGGTATGGAACTTTCGACAGACGCTCTTTACCGAGTGAGTTGCGGCAAAGGTCAAGGACTGTCCAAGCTCTCCCGAAGTGGCCTGAGTTGTCTTTGTTTGGGCTGTCTTTGTTTGGGTTGTGCGCTTCATGATTGCCATGTGCACCTCCGATGATTAGTGAAAACGAATGACTAACGGGTTGGTGTATGACGCAAACTGAAAGCGTTCTGTTATGTGTGGGACTTGAAACCAGACAATCCGAGCCAGATAATCCGGGCTGGACGATCTTGAAACCTGATGATCCGAAACCTGCCACATAGATTCATATATCTACAGGATTGCTCTATAAACCTGCAAATTTATATCCCTATAGGCTTGCGGTGCAGTAAAAATTAAAACTTTTGAATAAGAGGTTTCTTTATATCCGTCACACATAAATGAACAGGGTCAGCATCTGCTGTCAGACGTAAGCTGTTACTTCGACTAGGCATATAAAGCACCTCCTTATATTGGAGTTCTGCAAAGGACGTCCAGTAAAGCGGGCATCTTGCGATGGACGGACGTCACGTCTATTCAGATATCTCTAAGAGTAGTTGGGTTGACGCGATTGGTCAAGCTATTACTATATATCTAATAAATAACGTGTTTAATCTGCGTATTTATTTGCCGCGATATGGCGAGAAACCCTGTCGAGCAGTACCGCAGAGAAGAAACGACAAGCAGAACGACAAAACGCCAAACTGCTGCACTCTTGCTAAGAAGGAGCATCTTATGGGCAAAGTAATCGTATTTGGAAGCCTGAACATGGACGTCTCCATCGAGGCAGACAAGATGCCTCAGCAGGGCGAGACTATTGGCGGCAAAAATCTTGTCACCAGCCCAGGTGGAAAAGGCGCTAATCAGGCTGTTGCTGCAGCTCGAATGGGTGCAGATGTCCACATGATTGGTGCGGTTGGCACTGACTCATTTGGACAGGACCTCAAGCAGTCGCTTATTGGCTACGGCGTCAATGCGGAGCAGGTAGAAGAACTGTCTGGAGTTTCCTCTGGCGTTGCCGTGATAGTGCGCGTGGACGGCGATAATCGTATTATTCTGGACCATGGCGCTAATCACGCACGCACAGTTGACGACGTAAAAGCGGTGCTTGATCGCATTGCGGAGCCAGGTGACGTGTTCTTGACGCAGTTTGAGTGTGAGTTGTCGACCTCGTTTGAGCTTATCAGGTACGCGCATGAGTTGGGGCTCTATACGATGGTGAACCCATCGCCATCAGCTACCATGACCACCGGTCTTCTCGCCAGCGTGGACTTGCTCTGTCTGAACGAGATTGAGTTTGCGGACCTGTTCGGCGAGGGCAAGATTAGCCCGCTGGCAGAGCCCGAGGCTGCGGTGCAGAAGGTGCTTGAAAGCGGCGTGGCAACTGTGGTGTTGACGCTGGGGTCCAAGGGCTCGATTGCTGCCGATGCACATGGCGTCTATCAGCAGGAATGCTATCGTGTGGACACCGTGGACACTACCTGCGCAGGAGACACGTTTATGGGTACACTCGCCGCATTCCAGGCGTCGGGACAGCTGGAGGGTCACGACATCAAGCAGGCGCTCGACGTAGCCGCGAAGGCCGCAGCGCTCGCTACTACTAAGGTTGGCGCTCAGCAATCAATTCCAACGTATCAGCAGGTAGTTGAGTTTTAGGTTAAAATTACCGTGATTGTTGCTTCATAACTCGCAGTCCAAACGCAGTCCACACGCAGCTCAAACGTACAAAGGAGACTTATGACAACGCTTTCAACTAAGACGCGCGTCATTATCGACACCGATCCTGGCATCGACGACGCCATTGCTCTGGGTTTTGCCCTGGCCGCAAAGGCGCTGGATATCAAGCTTATCACTACCGTCAGCGGAAATGTTGGCATCGAGAACGTTACCAACAATACCCTCAAGCTGCTCAAATTCTGGAACCAACACGTGCCTGTTGCGCGCGGTGCTGCTGAGCCGCTGCTCAGAAAACCAATGGACGCAAGCGACGTTCACGGTGCGTCCGGCATGAGAGGCTACGAGTTCGACGGCATTCAGCCGGACTGTCTTCTTGAAGAAACCGCACTTGAGGCACAGCGTCGCGTCATTATGGAAGGCGCATCCGCTGGCGAGAAAACCACGCTGGTGACGCTTGGCCCTCTGACCAATATTGCGCTGCTGCTGAAAGCATATCCACAGGTCAAGGAACATATCGACCGCATTGTTATGATGGGCGGTGCCCTGACCCGCGGAAATCTTGGCGTCATGTCCGAGTTCAACGTGGGCGTTGATCCTGAGGCGGCAAAGATTGTCTTTGCATCCGGCGTTCACGTGGCCATGGTTGGCCTTGAGGTGGGCGATGCCGCTCGCGTGATGCCTGAGGACATTGAGAACATCCAGAACTCTGGCAAGAGTGGCGACATGCTGGTTAAGCTGCTGCTCAACTATCGCGTCCACTACCAGGAGGAGGGCTTCAGCATGTACGACCCAACGGCCGTGGCCTACCTGCTGGCGCCTCAGATGTTCGAGACCAAAGATGTGTTTGTGGATGTTGAGTGCAACGGCGCTCTGACAAGCGGCTGTACCGTTGTTGACCTGGCCGGATATCTTGGCGAGAAACCCAATGCAACCGTATGCGTGGGCGTCGACCAAAAGGCATTCCGTACTTGGTTTGTTCACCAGATCCAAAAGTGTAACGTCCTCGACGGCTCTGCCTCTGCAGTTGAAGGTGTGCTGCTAGACTAAGGCTCTACTAGGTCAGTGCACCGCAGGACCAACGTGGCGCCGGGGCAGGGTGCTGCAAAAACTCACAAGAAAGAAGCCTCTTCTCGCCATTGAGAAGAGGCTTTGTTGTGCGTAAAAGTGCTGTTAAATTGACCTTCTTGCCAAATTCCGCGCCGGCAAAGTTTCGCACGTAGCGGAGTTCCGCGTCGGGTAAAATCCCGCACCGAGTTTTAGAGCTCTTTGTAGACAGGGAACCACTTGAGGGCGTCAACTGCCTCTTTTGCATCGGCGATTGGCTCGCGGTTCAAGCCCTGCTTGATTGCTTCCTCTGCAACGCCGACGGCAATACGCTCGGAGAACTCGGTAATCTTGGAGACTGGAGGAAGAATTGCAGCTCCAGTCTTTGTGGTGTCGACGATTCCGCCAAGCGAGTGAGCTGCCAGGGAAATCATCTGGTCCGTGAGCAGGCGAGCCTTTGATGCAAGAACACCCAGGCCAAGGCCAGGGTAGATCAGAGCGTTGTTGGCCTGGCCAATCTGGTAGGTTACACCGTTCAGCTCCACGTCATCGGATGGAACGCCGCAGGCCACAAGTGCGCGACCATCAGTCCAGGTAAGCAGGTCCTGGGCGGTTGCCTCCGCAAGCTTAGTTGGGTTGGACAGAGGGAAGACCATGGGGCGCTCACAATGAGCAGCCATTTCGCGAATGATTTCCTCGGTGAAGGCTCCGTGAACAGTAGAGGTACCAACCATAATTGTTGGGTGGACCGTCTTTACAACGGCAGCCAGGTTAGTGAGCTCATCAGCGTTTGTAAACTCAGAACGCTTGCGAGCAAATGGCTTCTGCTGTGGGGTGAGGTTGTCCATGTCGTCGAAGAGCAGGCCTTGGCGATCTACCAGGTAGAAACGCTTGCGGGCCTCTTCGCGATCCATTCCCTGGTCCACAAATTCCTGCAGCACACGATCAGCGATGCCGCAACCAGCAGTTCCTGCACCAAAGCAGAGATATACCTGGTCGACGAGTTTCTCGCCAGAAATGTTGAGGCCACCGAGGATGCCTGCGAGGGTGACAATGCCAGTGCCCTCGACGTCGTCGTTGAAGACAGGGTAGGTGTTCTTGTAGCGGTCTAGGATTGCTGCAGCGTGCGAGCGGCCGAAGTCCTCGAAGTGCAGGTAGAGGTTAGGGAAGAGTTTCTCGACGGTGGTTACAAAGTTGTCAATGAATGCGTTATAGCGATCTTCATCAACACGCTTGTGGCGTTCGCCCAGGTATAGTGGGTCATCGAGAAGTTCCTGGCGGTTAGTACCAGCATCAATAACAACAGGCATAATGCGGTTAGGGTCAACACCAGCTGCGGCGGTGTAAACCATGAGCTTGCCAACGGAAATCTCGACGCCGTTGGTGCCCCAGTCGCCAATACCCAGGATTGCTTCTGCATCGGTGACGACAATCAGGTCGATGTCTCTACCTGCGGCTGCGTTCTTCAGTGAGGTTTCAAGGTCCTCAGGATGATCAACTGACAGGAAGCATGCATACTGTGGATCGACATAGCGCTGAGAATACTGCTCAATGTCTGGTGCGATAGTTGGATCGTAGACGATAGGCATGAACTCTTCAACGTGCTTGGAGAACAGGTTGTAGAACAGCGTGCGGTTCTCGGAGAAAAGCCTCATGAGATAGTGACGCTTTGTCTCGAGGTCAGGATACTGCTGGAAAAGCACGTATGCCTGCTCTGCCTGCTCCTCGATGGTCTGGATGTTTGGAGGAAGAAGGCCTACCAGGCCATATTTCTGTCGCTCCTCCTGCGTAAATGCGGTTCCCTTGTTCAAAAACGGATCATTCAGTAGTTCAAAACCTGTCTTCATAGCAACTCCCAAATGCATTGTATTCCCAGGTACATTGACTGATGCGTAGCGCGTTTAAGCGTGCGGCATTAATGGCGCTCTCGTAGCTTTTCAGAAATAACAATAATCATTTCACGTTATGTTTTCTTGGGAAATTGAGGAATTTACTTCTCAGTAAAGGTAAACGGCCTGAGATTGCGAGCCAAAACAACACTGGGATCGTACCTATTGCAGAACAAAACCTCACCGGGGTGGTACAAATTGCAGCCAACTGCGGTTTTGTTGAACGCTTGGGGCGCAAGTGGTAAAAAATGCGTTTAGTTGGAATATGCAGCGGCGGTTGATTTTTATGCACGCCGTTTACCTGCGGTTTTTCGTTGGACAAAAATAGTGAAATCTGGACACTTTTTGCCACCTGCGCAAACGCAAGTCAGGAATTTCCGTGATTGCGATTTGACCTCCAACTAAACGGATTTTTTACCCAAAAGAGGGGTTCAGATTTTGTGGGTTGAAATCTTGATACAAAATTCCGTATAAACAAGGTGGAATATGCAATTTCTTTGGGTGATTGGATGTTGCTCGGTCAACTGGATAGCGGTCAGCCCTCAAAGTGATGTTATTTCACTACAACAGCGCCTTCGGGTAGTGCGATGTCCGCATCGGTTGCAATTAGAAGATTGTTACCTGGGGTTTTAGGAGTATCGGGCCACTCGGGCACATACGCAACGTGCACAAACTCGTGCGCAAACACGCCTGTAACCTGGGGAAGTAGCGCAGATCCGCGACCTTCTAGCGGACAGCGAACATCGGCAAGATAAACTCCGCCAGACGCAAGCTTTTCCTTAACCACCTGCGCGCCGGTCGCTGTTCCTAGAGGTCCAAGCGATTTACGCCCAGCAAATACCTCGTTTACCAGCACGTCTATACTGCCAGCATCTGCATTCTGCAGAACCTTCCAGGCATCATCTTCGATAACACGCAGCTCACTTGATGCCACAGCCAGCGCTTCGTCCAAAAAGAAATGTTCGCGCGCAAGCGAGACGATCTTTGGATCAATCTCAATCACCTCGATAACGCTGCCGCGCATGTGCGTGACCAGGTACTTTGGCAGCGAGAAGCCTCCGCCGCCCAAGATCACAATGCGACCCTCTGGGGCCACCTGCTGGATAAGCTGCGCCATCATGCGGTGATAGTGAACGCAAAGCTCAAAGCGCAGCTTAGACGCAATATAGCTCACGGACTGGAACGTGCCATTAACGTTGAGCAACCTAATGGGCGTACCGTCGGCGTCTTCGGAGTCAAAAATCATCGTGAGACCAAATTTTGTGCGCGTCACAAAAACGCCTCGAGCACGCAGAATTAACAGAAGTAGCTGGTAAATGCCAATAATGGCAAGCCCCGCAACGGTCGACCAGATAAAAAATGTCCAAAAATCATGTAAGACCATGTTAATTCCTTGTTAGTAAGGTTTCCCTCGGTTATACTAGCCGATACGGCGTTTTTTCTGAACGCTTTTACAGGAAAAGATTTTCTGGGGGTTTATATGATTTTAGGACTTGGTATTCCTGAGCTTCTGATTATTGTTTGCGTTGTTATGGTCATCTTTGGACCTAAGAACCTTCCAAAGCTCGGCAAGGCTGTCGGCGAGACCGTCAAGAGCGTTCGCGAGGGCATGGAGTCTGAGACCAAGGAAGAAGCCAAGGAGCCAGAGGCTGAGGTTGTTGAGGACGAAGAGTCCAAAAAGGCTGAGTAGCCCCATCTCACGCGTATAGACCGACTGACCCATCAACAGAAAGAACACGATGGACACTACTAAAGAGATTGTACTTACCCCAGAAGGCCGTCAGAAGCTTGTCGATGAGCTGGCTTATCGTGAGGGCGAGAAACACGACGAGATTGTTGAGCGCATCAAAGAGGCTCGCGGTTTTGGTGACCTTTCTGAGAATTCTGAGTATGACGCAGCAAAAGAAGAGCAGTCTCACAACGAGTCCCGCATCAACGAGATTCGCCAGATTCTCTCCGTCGCAAAGGTTGTCGAGGGCGGCAGCAAGCGCAACGTTACCGTTGCAATTGGTACAACCGTCGAGCTTGCTGATGCAAAAGGCAAGACAACTAAGTATGTAATTGTTGGTACTACTGAGACTAACTCCCTTGAGCACAAGATCTCTAACGAGTCCCCAGCTGGTGAGGCTCTTATTGGTCACAAGAAGGGCGACGAGGTTGAGTTCACCACGCCAAACGGCAAGGTGAAGAAGTACACCATTACCTCTATTACTCGCTAGACTGGCACAAAAGATATTTGGTCGCCCCGTGTCCGTCTGGCGCGGGGCGTTTTTACGTGGAGGATACATGTCCGAAGTAGAGAACAACATCGCTGGTAGCTCGTCTGCCGCCGACGCAACCGAGGCCACCCCAGAGGCTTCCATCAACGACGAGCGCGCGCAGCGCAAAGCCCGTCGCCAGGCACTGCTTGACGCCGGCGTTGACCCATACCCAATCAAGTCCACCGTCACCGCTCACGTCGCTGAGCTGGAGGAGCGCTACGCTGACCTCGAGGACGGCCAGACTGGCGAGGAAGTCTATTCCGTGGCCGGCCGCGTCCGCGCCATCCGCAACCAGGGCAAGATCGCGTTTGTCGTGGTAGAGGACTATACCGGCCAGATTCAGCTCTTCTGCCGCATCAATGACCTTGACGAGAAGAACTGGGAGCTCCTGGGTCTTCTCGACCTTGGCGACATCATTGGCGCAACCGGCGCTATCATGCGTACGCGCCGCGGCCAGCTTTCCCTGGCAGTGACCTCGCTGGAGGTCCTCTCCAAGTCGTTGCGTCCTCTGCCTGAAAAGTTCCACGGCCTCACCGATCGCGAGGTTCGTTATCGCCAGCGCTACGTTGACCTGATCATGAACCCTGAGATCCGCGACGTATTCCGCAAGCGCTCACAGATCATCTCCATCATCCGCCAGTTTATGGAGGCGGACGGCTACATGGAGGTTGAGACCCCTGTTCTCCAGGAGATTCTTGGCGGCGCAAACGCAAAGCCATTCATTACGCACTACAACGCTCTGAACACCGAGAACTACCTGCGCATTGCAACCGAGCTTCCGCTGAAGCGCCTGCTTGTCGGCGGACTTGAGCGCGTCTACGAGCTTGGTCGTCAGTTCAGAAACGAGGGCACCGACCTCACGCACAACCCAGAGTTTACTTCCATGGAGGCGTACGCCGCCTACTCTGACCTGGCCGGCATGCGCGAGCTGTCCCAGAACCTCTTCCAGGAGATTGCCCGCAAGGCTTGCGGCTGCGAGGAGGGCCACGAGGTCATCACCTACCAGGGCACCGAGGTTGACCTCTCCGGCAACTGGCGCGTCGCATCCCTGGCAGAGATTGCGTCCGAGGTCACCGGCGAGGAGCTCTCCATTGACACCCCTGTCGAGAAACTCCGTGCAGTCCTGGATCGCTATGAGATTGAGTGGAACCCAGAGTGGCAGGCCGGCAAGCTGCTGTTTGAGATCTACGACGAGCTTGGCGAGAAGAGCATCGTAAACCCTACCTTTGTCTGCGATTATCCTGCAGAGGTTTCTCCGCTCACCAAGCGCAAGGCAGATGACCCTCGCTTGACCGACCGCTTTGAGCTCATTATCTGCGGCGCCGAGTACGCAAACGCATACTCCGAGCTCAACGACCCTGTTGACCAGGAGGAGCGCTTTGCCGCCCAGATGGAGGCCAAGCGCCAGGGCGACGAAGAGGCCATGGAGTACGATTACGACTTCATCCGCGCACTTGAGTACGGTATGCCACCAGCGGGCGGCATCGGCTACGGCATCGACCGCATGATGATGCTCTTCTGCGATCAGCCTTCTATCCGCGACGTCCTTCTCTTCCCACAGCTCAAGCCCGAGAAGCGCTAAGAGTTCGGAAGCATAGCTGCCCCGCACAGTACACAAACGTATCAGCCCGGTATCCGCTCGTTGCAGGTACCGGGCTTTTTGTGTGTGGCGACGCTGTGAATCTCGCTGCAGCGGCTGCATCACTGAGCGTGCGGCGGCGCGGTCTTCTCGGCAGCGCGGGTTTCTCGCCCGACGTTTGTGTGATTCGTACGGAGGAGCAAAATCCAACGCGAGTCGTATGTTTGCAGAGCCTTCTGATGGGTATAAATCAGAAATATATAGAGAGTTTTGAGAGGTTTCAGCACATGTTTGATAAATTCACTGACAGAGCGCGTAAAGTCATGAGCCTGGCTCAGGACGAGGCTCGCGGTCTTGGCCAGATGTATGTTGGTACCGAGCACCTGCTACTTGCTCTCATCAAAGAGGGGGAGGGCATTGCTGCTCAGGCTCTGGCTAAGCTGGAGGTCTCGTATGACGAGGCTCTGGCAACCGTAAAAGAGCTCACCACGGGCGCAGGAGACCCTATTCCTGGTGGTCACATTCCGTTTACTCCTCGCGCAAAGCGCGTGCTTGAAGACGCGTACAGAGAAACTATGACCCACGGTCAAAGCTATATTGCAACAGAGCACCTGCTCTTGGGTATTGTGTCCGAGGGTAATGGTCGCGCTATGGATGCCCTGCGTACCATGGGTGTCTCCGGCGACGCGGTAAGAAACGCTGTTGATGAGCTTGTTGCTCAGACTCCAGATGATGCATCTGCTGGTCCTCGTATGGCAGAACCTCGCATTGAGGGTGGCATCTTTGGCATGCCTGTTGGCGCTGGTCAGATGCGTCCTAACGCAAACGACGATGCTTCCATGCTGGAGCAGTTTGGTCGCAACCTTACCAAGCTTGCCGCAGATAAAAAGCTTGACCCCGTCATTGGTCGTGACCGCGAGATTGAGCGTGTCATGCAGGTTCTTGCGCGCCGTCAGAAGAACAACCCACTTATCCTGGGCGATCCTGGCGTTGGCAAGACCGCCATTGTTGAGGGCTTGGCTCAGCTCATTGCATCCGGCAACGTTCCTGACATTCTGCGCGGTAAGCAGGTTTGGACGCTTGACCTGGCAAGTCTGGTAGCAGGTTCCAAGTATCGCGGTGAGTTTGAGGACCGCATGAAGAAGGTTGTTGCTGAGCTGGAGAAATCCAAGAATGACATCCTCTTCATCGACGAGATTCACACCGTCATTGGCGCCGGTTCCGCAGAAGGCTCCATCGATGCTGCGTCCATCTTGAAGCCACCGCTGTCTCGTGGAGAAATCCAGGTCATCGGCGCAACTACGGCAGAAGAGTACCGTAAACATGTCGAGAAGGACGCTGCATTTGAGAGGCGTTTCCAGCCAGTCAACATCGGCGAGCCAAACACCGACGACACCATTTCTATTATCCACGGTCTTCAGGACCGCTACGAGAAGCACCATCACGTCCACTACACCGAAGCTGCTATTAAGGCTGCTGTTGCGCTTTCTAACCGCTACATCCAGGACCGCTTCCTGCCAGACAAGGCAATTGATGTCCTCGATGAGGCTGGCGCTCGCGCACGCATCCACAAGATGAGCCTTCCACCAGAGATTGCCCAGGTAGACGCAGATCTTCTCCGCGTTCGTACCCAGAAGTCTGAGGCAGCAAGCGCACAGGAGTTTGAGCAGGCAGCTCGTTTGCGTGACCAGGAGAAATCCCTGGTAGCAGAGAGGGATCGTCTGGAGACTGAGTGGCGTGAGCAGCTGGACAAGAACATCGTCACCGTTGATGAGGACGATATTGCAAAGGTTGTCTCTGGCATCACCGGTGTTCCTGTTTCTAACCTCACCGAGACCGAGGCTTCAAGACTGCTTCGTACAGAAGATATCCTTCACCAGCGCGTTGTTGGTCAGGACGAGGCTGTTGTTAAGGTTGCAAAGGCAATCCGCAGAAGCCGCAGTCCTCTGAAAGACCCTAAGCGCCCTGGCGGCTCCTTCATCTTCTTAGGCCCCTCCGGTGTAGGTAAGACTGAGCTTGCAAAAGCCCTGGCAGAGTTCCTGTTTGGCTCCGAAGACGCCCTGCTTTCTTACGACATGTCCGAGTACATGGAACGTCACACTGTAGCTAAGCTGGTGGGTGCTCCTCCAGGATACGTGGGCTACGATGAGGGAGGCGAGCTCACCAAGGCTGTTCGCCGTCGTCCGTACTCTGTCCTGCTCTTTGATGAGATTGAGAAGGCACATCCAGACGTCTTCAACATCTTGCTGCAGATTTTGGACGAGGGTCGCTTGACTGACGGTCAAGGCCGTCACGTGGACTTCTCCAACACGGTTGTCATCATGACCTCCAACATTGGCGCTCGCGAGATTGCCCGTACCAACACCATGGGCTTCTCGTCAGAGGGTTCTAAGGGTCTCTCTGACAAAGAGATTACCAGCCGTGTTATGTCCGAGCTCAAGCGCGGATTCCGCCCAGAGTTCTTGAACCGTGTGGACGAGATTGTTGTCTTCAAGTCGCTCTCTACCGAGCAGCTTCGTGGCATTGTTGACCTCATGGTTCTTGAGCTGCGCGATCGCCTGATTGCCAATGGCATGTCCATTGAGCTCACCGAGGCCGCAAAGGACTTGATTGCCAAAGACGGAACCGATCCTGTTTACGGCGCTCGTCCGCTACGCCGCACCATTCAGTCGATGATTGAAGATCCACTGTCTGAGGAGCTTCTCTCTGGCCAGTGGACCGCAGGCGACATTGTTGCTGTTGATGTTGACGCTGAGGGCAAAAAGCTTGTGTTCACCAAGACCACGGGCGTTATCCCTGAGCCTCGCAAGAAAGAGACAATGGCGCAGCTTGACCAGATGGATGTCAGCATGGGTCCATCCTCGCTGCCACAGGGTAGCGCAGGCGGCTCGTCCGACCTGATGTCCTCCGCTGAGTAAGCAAGTTCTGACCCGAGGTTCTGCCTCGGGTCTTTTTGTATCGCAGCTAATGCACGCAGTTCTCTTGGCGAGAAACCCGTCGAGCAGACCGCGTAGGCACCCGTCGAGCAGGCCATCCAAGCACCCGTCGAGAAACCCGTCTTCTCAAAACCGTCACTACACGCGCCGGCAACAAAACCGTATACTTGAAACGTTGAAACAAATTGAACTATAAACGTACCAGATTGCAAAACGTAGCCTGTAAGCTGCAAGTAATTGAGGGAGAGCCATGGAGCCAACGCAACTTGATCCAAGCGCAACAGAAAACGAGGACCGCATTGCCACAGCTCTGAAGATGACTGCTCCTGGCACGGCGCTCCGCGTTGCACTGGATATGATTATTGCAGGTCGTCTTGGTGCCCTCATTTGCGTGGGAGATACAGAAAACGTGCTTGCTGCGGGCGGAGACGGTTTCAAACTTGATGTTTCCTTCACGGCAAACCGCCTATTTGAGCTCTGCAAGATGGACGGCGCTGTGGTGGTGGATAAAGATCTCACCAGAATTCTGCGTGCCAACTTCCACCTCAATCCAGATGCAACACTTCCAACTGCAGAAACAGGCACTCGTCACCGTACCGCTGCTCGCATGAGCTTGCTCACCAAGTCAATTGTGATTGCAGTGTCTTCTCGTCGTTCGTTGATTACAGTCTACGTTGATGGCCACGTTATTCCGTTAAAGTCGGTACCAGCCATTATGTCTACCGTCAACCAGCTTTCGGTTGCTATGCAAAATACGCGCCAGCAGCTTGATCGCGCGCTTCTGCGCCTGACTGCGCTTGAGCTTGATAACTACGTCACTCTGGGTGATGTAGCAGGTATTTTCTACCTCTTTGAGGTTCTTATGAGCGCAGCCGACCAGCTTGATGCCTGTCTTTTGGAGCTGGGTAGCGAGGGCAAAACCACCGCAATGCAGCGTGAGGAATATTTGGGCGGCATCGACGAGGCCTATAACCTGATGATTCGCGATTACGCTGTAGATTCTTCTGCTGAAGAGGCGCGCGCCATTCGCCGCCGTTTCCACGAGACAGCAAACACTGAGCTCCGCTCTGCAGAAAGTGTCGGCCAGATTCTTGGCTACTCTGATGGCCGCGGAGAAGATGCGTCCATGGAGCCTCTGGGCCTGCGCACGCTTTCCCGCGTTCACGTGGTCAACGATGAGATTGCGGCCAGAATTGTTGACGCTTACGATAACCTGCAGCAGCTGCTTCACGTTGCAGAAAACGATACGTCCAGCCTCAAATCTCTGGGCGTCGAGAACCCCGGTGCACTTGCTAACAGTCTCCGCAGAATGTGGGGTAAGTCAGAATAATGGCTGCAAGCAGCACCTGTGCAAAGGTCGTGTCAAAGCCACGTCCTTCTCGCCTCACAACTCATGGAGCAAAAGCCGATACCGTGGCCGTCATTGTGGCTGGCGGCATTGGCGAGCGCTTTGGGAATCCTGACGGTAAGCAGTTTATTTCTGTCTGCGGTCTTCCGCTGATGAGCTGGTCAATCCTTGCGTTTGATCACGCACCAAGCGTGGCTCATATTGTGATTGCTTGCTCTGACGAGAAACGCGCTGCAGTTCAAGAGGGTGTTGTGGCCAAGCTTGTGCTCCACAAGCCCGTTCACTTTGCAACGTCTGGTGCCACTAGACAGGAATCGGTTTACAACGCGCTCCAGGTAGTGCCTGCTGGATATGATTTTGTTTCTGTTCATGATGCGGTTCGCCCGCTCATTGAGGTAGAGACTATTGAGCAGGTCATTGGTACAGTTCGCAAGTCGCCTAAGATTGCGGGAGCAATTTTGGCTCACCGCGCAACTGATACGCTGAAGCGCGTAGATGGTGCAACCATTGTAGATACGCCTGACCGCTCAACATTCTGGGCTGCTCAGACCCCTCAGGTGTTCAAGACATGCACACTTCTTGAAGCCCACGAAGTAGCTCGCCAGGAAGGCTACCAGGGAACCGATGACTCGTCGTTAGTTGAGCGACTTGGCCTTACGGTGTTGTGCGTTGAGTCGCAACGAGAAAACGTGAAGGTCACGTACCCGTCTGACCTTGCAATTGTTGAGGCTACGCTCAGCCGTCGCCTGGTAGAAGGCGCAACCGGAAGTGGGGCTGCAGAGTGAGCATGCCAGAGCTTAAAATTGGCCACGGATACGACGTTCATCGCCTGGTAGAGGGTAGAGATCTTATCTTAGGTGGCATCAAAATTGAGCACACCAAAGGTCTTCTCGGCCACTCCGATGCTGATGTTTTGGCTCATGCGCTTATGGACGCGCTGTTAGGAGCTATGCGCGCCGGCGACATCGGCCAGCTTTTTCCTGATACAGACCCTGCTTATGAGGGTGCTGATTCTATGGTGCTTCTGTCCCATGTTATGCAGCTTGTTCGTAATGAGGGCTTTGAGCTTCTGGATTGTGATTGCACCGTTGCAGCTCAGGCGCCTAAGTTGCTCCCTCATCGCGATGCTATGAGAAACCGCATGGCTGAGGTCATGGGTGTTTCGCCAGATAAAGTTGGCGTAAAAGCAACCACCACCGAAGGCCTTGGCTTTGTGGGCACTCAAGAAGGCATTGCTGCTTGGGCAGTTGTACTGCTGGGACGTAGCGCACAATAAATTACAGCTCTACGATATGGTCGGCTGCCTCCACCACTTTAGGGTCATGAGATATGAGCAGTATTATGTGGTCCTGCTTGACCTTCTTGAGAAGATTAAGAAGGACATCAACACTGTTTTGATCTAATGCAGAAGTTGGCTCGTCAAGCAACATAACACTTGGGTTCATAAGCATCATGCGGATAATTGCAATCTTTTGCTTTTCTCCACCAGAGATAGCAGAGCTTCGTTCGCCAAGGCGAACATCAAGATTTTGATCGTCTCCAAGCAGCAATTTTTCCAAATTGAATAGCTTGATATAGCTGATTATCTCTTCATCTGTTGGTTGGTTTTTGCAGAGTAAGGTCAGATTATTTCTTACCGTATCGTCAACAATGCTTGGCTCTTGTTCGGTAAATCCAAGAGTATTTTTTCGAAGTTCATACTGATTAATTTGAGCTAGCAAGTCCTCGTTAATAGCAATAGTGCCCGATAGGTGAGAAGACCACTCTCCGTTAATGAGCTTCAGAAATGTTGATTTGCCTGTACCGTTTCCACCGGTAATGGCGTATATATTTCCTTTTGCAAAACTACAAGACAAGTTGTTCATCAGTACTTTATTTGTATGCGGATAAGAGAAAGATACATTTGTGCAGGTAATTTGATTGACGTTCTCTGATGGAATGATGTTACCAACAGATTCTTGAGGTACCTCAAGAATCTGCTCAATTCGATTAAGACTTACCGCAATGCTCTGATAAGCCATGCCAAATTCCATAAGAAGCGTAATAGAACCTAAGAGCGATACAAAATAGCTTGAGATAGTTGCAATATAGCCAGGCTGCAGTGCTCCAAGGAAAATTTGATATGCACAGGTAATAAAGACAATGGCTTGAAATACAGCAATCACAGCATTGTTTAATTCTTGTACGCCAAACTCAAGCTTGTACTGCTCATGAATGGCACCACGAAGCTTTTGATTGACGGCATAGTGCTGATTAAAGAAACGCTCAAAGAGGGAATGACGCCTGATGAAATCTACATCAGTAAACTGAGAGAGTTCAATCGATCCATACTGGGACCGCAGCTCTTTAGATTCTTTGTATCTTTTATAAGCCGAAGCTTGGATTTGCTTATAGATAATAAAACTCACCAATAGCAGAACAGCTGTTACAAGAGCGGTTAATGGGTTCAAATATACAATGATTGCCAGTGTGCCTAAGACGGAGACCGTAGTTGTTGCAAAGCTCACGCATTGTGTAAGTATAAACATTGAAACGTCATTAGAATCGTTATTCACTGTCTGGCGGTAATGTCCAGAATCATATGACGAGAAAAACGATGAATCGGCATGTTGAATCTTGTCAATCAGCTGTCGCTCAATAGTAAACGCAGAATCAATCTGTAATTGACAATAGCGTGTTTTAGCAAGATAGGAACAGCCGGCAATAAGGATTCCTAGTTCGGCAATTACGGCGCAATAGAAAAGTATCTCGCTCCAAGTTGTTCCTGAAATAAAAAGATTAA
>CALIAD010000071.1 GCA_938041635.1 uncultured Atopobium sp. | reverse complement strand
TTGTCTCTGCGCTCAGGTCCAACAACCACGTGGTCGGCTTCATGGGCGACGGCATCAACGATGCTGCTGCAATGCGCTCCTCCGACGTAGGAATCTCCGTTGACACCGCTGTTGACGTGGCAAAAGAGTCCGCTGACATCATTTTGCTGCAGAAGGATCTGCTGGTACTTGAGCACGGCGTTGAAGAGGGTCGCAGAACCTACGGCAACACCATCAAGTACATCAAGGCAACCGCAAGCTCCAACTTTGGTAACGTGCTATCCGTTTTGGTGGCCAGCTTCTTTCTGCCGTTCTTGCCAATGAGCGCGCTTCAGCTGCTCCTCTTGGGTCTTGCGTACACCGTTACCTGCATCGCGATTCCTTGGGACAACGTTGACGATTCGTTCCTCTCAAGCCCTCGCTCTTGGGATGCACATTCAATTACAAACTTTATGCTTTGGATTGGACCTATCAGTTCAATCTTTGATGTGCTGACCTTTGCCCTCATGTTCTTTGTAGTCTCTCCCGCACTTGCCGGAGGAACCTGGGCAGAACTTGCTGCAGCTGGAAACATCGCTGCTCAAGCACTCTTTATTCTGTCTTTCCAAACAGGCTGGTTCATCGAATCCATGTGGACCCAGACCTTTGTTCTCCACGCGCTCAGAACCAATAAGATTCCGTTTATTCAGAGCATGCCATCGGCATCGTTGCTTGCTCTAACCTCTGCGGGAATCATTGTGGTCAGTGCTCTTCCGTATCTGTCGGTGTTCGCCCAGCCCTTGAGTCTTGTTGCGCTACCTTTATCATTCTTTGGATGGCTAACTGCACTCATGAGCGGGTATATGGTTCTTATCACCATAATTAAGAGCCTCTACGTCAAGCGATTTGGCTCGCTGCTTTAACCTTGCTCCAGGAAGGACCACGATGGACGTAAAAGAAGCTATGGACCAGCGCATATCTCTGCGCGCGTACGACCAAAAGCCTATTGAGCAAGAGAAACTTTCTCAGCTCCAGGAAGCCATTGACGTCGCAAATGCCCAGATGGCAGAGGTAGCGCCTGATCACCCCGCAATCCTTACCATCGAGGGTCCTCACCTTGAGGACGGCACTTCCGTTCACATGAAGAACAGGTCTATTGTCGGTCCCATTTACCACTACGTAGCAGGTTATTGTGAAGACGCGATTGCCCGTGAACTCATCGGCTACTATGGCGAGAAGATCGTTCTTCTCGCCACCCAGCTGGGCATTGGTTCGTGCTGGATTGCCGAGACCATGGACTGGAAGACCCTGGCTCGCGACGAGTACAACGGCCTTAAGCTGGGCATTATTATTTCTAT
>CALIAD010000070.1 GCA_938041635.1 uncultured Atopobium sp. | reverse complement strand
CCTTAAGGGCATGAGCTTCAGTGCGATGATCCGCGCTGGCTTGATTGCGCAGTTAATCGAGAAAGGCAATTAAATGGCAAGGGCAAAGAAGCAAGGCAAAGAAAAGGAGCTTACTCTCGAAGACGCGTTGTTCGCGTGCAGAAACGCGCTACGCGGCGTTGGTAGCCTTGAGAAGAATCGTGACGCCGTCATCAGCCTTGTGTTCCTCCGGTTTGCTGGAGATAAGTTCGAGAAGCGCCGTGCCGAGCTCATGGAGGAATACGGTGATATTCCATCCTTCCTGGAAAAGCCCTCCTTCTACAATGCCGCGAATGTTTTCTATCTTGAAGAAGAGTCTCGCTGGTCCTATCTGGTGAAACATGCCAGCGCCAACGATATCGCCATTAAGATTGACAGAGCCATGGCCCTTGCTGAGGAGAAGAACCCATCTCTGAAGGGTGCACTTCCTCTCAATCACTTCTCGACTCTTGGCGCAGAGGTCCGCTCCATCAAGGCCCTCATCGATGCCATCAACCAAATCAGCGAGAAACGCTACCAGGAAGAGGATCTCATCGGCCGCGTGTACGAGTACTTCCTGCAGACCTTCGCCGTCGGAGCCACCAAGGAGGACGGCGAGTTCTACACGCCTGCCTGCGTCGTGCAGTTCATCGCAGAGATGATTGAGCCCTACGAGGGCGTCGTCTATGACCCATGCTGCGGATCCGGCGGCATGTTTGTGCAGTCAACGAAGTTTGTCGAGAAGCACAACGGCAATATGACGGCGATCTCGGTTGTCGGCCAGGAAAGCAATCCTGACACTTGGCGCCTGTGCAAGATGAACCTGGCAATACGCGGCATTGCGCACAATCTAGGTGAGGAGGCGAAATCGACCTTCACCAACGACCAGCACAAGGACAAGAAGGTCGACTACATCATGGCCAACCCGCCGTTCAATCTGAAGAACTGGCGCGATGAAGACGAGCTTACCGACGACGCTCGTTGGAAGGGCTATACGACCCCTCCCGTTTCAAACGCCAACTACGCATGGATTCTTCACATGCTCTCGAAGCTCGACGTCAACCACGGCATAGCTGGCTTTTTGCTGGCCAACGGTGCGTTGAACGCTGACGGCGACGAGGGCGCAATCAGGCAAAAGCTGCTTGAGAACGACAAGGTTGAGGCCATTATCGTTCTTCCTCGCGATATGTTCTACACGACAGACATTTCCGTAACGTTGTGGATCGTGAACATGAACAAGAAGGCTGGAGTGAAGAACGGCCGAAAGCTGCGCGATCGCCGCGGTGAGGTCCTCTTCATGGATTTGCGCACCTGGAATGAGAATATCGAAACTTACACCTATGAAAAGGGTAAGCGCAAGAAGAAGACGGTATTCACTTCCGAGCAGATGGAAAAAGCGAAAACAATCTATTCGTCATGGCAAGAAGAGGGCGGCGATTATCGCGATATCCCTGAACTTTGCGCCTCTGTCGCCCTTAATCAAGACGGTGGAATTAGAGAAAAAGGTTTCTCTCTTGCCCCAAGCGCATATGTTGAATTCATTGACCACGATTCGGAAATCAATGCCGTCGAAGAAATTCCAAACGTAAGAAAATCATTGCTTGAATTGCTCCAAGAACAAAAACGGTGTCAGGAGAAACTCGAGAGCACTCTGACTTCCATCTCTGAATGCAAGAATGATTCTGATCAAGTAACTCGCTATCGTCTTGGCGATCTTGTGCAAGTTGTAGACGAGCGTAACTCTTTCGGAATTGATCGATTCATGGGCATCAATATTGAAAAAGAGTTCATGCCAACTGCTGCGAATACGGACGGTCTAGATGCAACAAAATATAAGGTTGTGAGGAAGCATCGATTTGTGTATAGCGGTATGCAGACAGGAAGAGATATCTGCATACGAATTAGCATGTTCAACGAGGATGAGCCGGTTATCGTTTCTCCTGCGTACACAACCTTTGAGGTTTGCAGGACAGATGTTCTCGACCCCATGTTCTTGTACATGATGTTTATGTCAAGCGAAAAAGATAGGCTTGGTTGGTTCTGTAGTGATAGCAGTATTAGAGCCAATCTCGATTGGCCCGTATTTTGTGATTTCATGATTGAGCTACCGCCGCTGTCTACTCAAAAAGAATATGCGCAGGTTTATGGATCGCTACTAGACGGGAAGAGGGTTCTTAACTCCTTAACCGAAAAGGTAAAAGGAATTTGTCCAGTTTTGGTTCAAGGTGCTTTGATGTAAGTGATTGAGACGGATATGGATTACGAATTCGAAAAAGGCAAGTTCACCGAGGAGCAGCTGGAGTATGCAATCATCCAGCTTTTTAAGGATCAGGACTACACCTATGTCGATGGCGAGAGCATCCACCGCCGTTACGAGGATGTTCTGCTGATTGACGACCTAGAATGGTATCTTCGCAATCGGTATGCCGACCAGGACCTGAGCGACACGGAGGTTGCGAAGATCGTCAACGAGCTACAGTACATCTCTTCGACGCCTCTCTACGCCGGTAACCGGCAGACATATTGGCTCATCAACGAGGGGTTCGACCTCGTCCGCGATGACGCCTCGAAACCCGCCGTCCATATCGAGTTCATCGATTTCGATGATCCATACGCAAACGAATTCAAGATCGTAAACCAGTACAGCGTGCAGGATGTGGCCCTTCGGTGCCCTGACCTGCTTGTCTTCGTAAACGGCATCCCGTTGGTCATCTGCGAGTTCAAGACGGCCATCGAGGAGGACACCACCATCCACGATGCCTGGGAACAAATAACCATCCGCTATAACCGCGACATCCCCAAGCTGATGAAGTACTGCTGCATGTCCGTAATCAGCGACGGCGCGAACAACCGCCTGGGCACCATCTTCACGCCCTACCAGCACTACTACGCATGGAACAAGGCAAATGATGAGGACAAGGTCTCCAACGGTATCAGCTCGCTGTTCACCATGATCGAAGGCGCCTTTGCAAAGGACAGGCTCATTCAAATCCTGCGCGATTTCATCTTCTATCCCGACGAAAGCAGTAACAACCGCGCACTGGTATGCCGTTACCCACAGTTCTTCGCCACCACGAAGATGCTGGACAACATCTGCAGGCACCTTAAGCCTGCCGGCGACGGCAAGGGCGGCACATACTTCGGAGCCACCGGCTGCGGCAAGACGTACACGATGCTCTTCCTTTCCCGCCTGATGATTCAGCGCCGGGCAGAGGAACTCTGCAATCCCACGATCGTCATCATCGTCGACCGTGAGGACCTGGATACCCAGACCTCGGAGGACTTCGTCGAGGCGAAGC
Source organism: uncultured Atopobium sp. (assembly GCA_938041635.1). GTDB lineage: Bacteria > Actinomycetota > Coriobacteriia > Coriobacteriales > Atopobiaceae > Lancefieldella. The sequence continues at coordinate 2,471 of CALIAD010000070.1, read as the reverse complement.
GTTTCCTGCACGAGGATGACGTCCGCAGCATCGAGAGCCGCAACGACCTCAAGGAGACGCTGGGCGGCAAGGAGAGCGGCGGCGTCTACATCACCACCATCCAGAAGTTCAGCGAGGATATCGGTCTGTTGTCGGATCGCAGCAACATTATCTGCATCTCCGATGAGGCCCACCGCTCGCAGCTTGGCATAGGCCACAAGCTCAAGAAGACCGAGAAGGGCGTGTTCACCCAGTACGGCTTCGCGGAGTACCTACGCCAGAGCTTCCCGAACGCAACGTACTGCGGCTTCACCGGCACGCCGATTGACGCGACCATCATGGTGTTCGGCCCAGTCGTCGACAGCTACACGATGAGGGAGTCCACGGACGACGGCATCACCGTGCGCATCGCCTATGAGCCGCGCCTCGCTCGCGTGCAGCTCTCCGAGCAGCAGGTCAAGGACATCCAGAAGTACTACGACAAGTGCGCGACCGAGGGCTCTACGCCTGAGCAGATCGAAGAGAGCCAGCGTGCCATGAGCTCGCTGTCCGTCATCCTCGGGCATCCAGACAGGCTTAGGACGCTCGCGAAGGACCTTGTCGAACATTACGAAGCCCTCTGCTCCGAGAAGCCCGACGTGGTCCAAAAGACCATGGTGGTGTGCTCTGAGCGAAAGCATGCTTACGAGCTTTGGAAGGAGGTCGTGGCTCTGCGCCCCGAGTGGGCGGAGTCGCGCAAGTCCGAGGACGACTCTGCCCTTACCGCCGAGCAGCTAGAAGAGCTCGTGGAGCTTCCCAAGGTGAACATCGTCGCGACACGTGGCGAGAACGACGAGAAGGAGCTCTACAACCTTTGCGGCAGCAAAGAGCACCGCAAGATGCTGGACAAGCAGTTCAAGAACAACGACTCCAACTTCAAGATGGCAATCGTCGTCGACATGTGGATTACGGGCTTCGATGTGCCGTCGTTGTCTGTCATGTATATCGACAAGCCCCTGCAGAAGCACACCTTGGTTCAGACCATCTCGCGTGTTAACCGCGTGTTCGAGGGCAAGGACAAGGGACTTGTGGTCGACTACATCGGCATCAAGGAGGACATGGAACAGGCCATCAAGCAATACGGCGACGACGGTGGCAGCCCGGTTGACGAGCTGGCTATCACGTTGGGCATCTTCCGCAATCACCTCACCATGATCGACGACCTGTTCGTCGGGTTCAACGCGTCGAAGTTCTTTGCCGGAGAGCCCCTCGAACGCCTAAAGTGTCTCAACGACGCGGCTGAGTTCGCCCAAACAAGCAAGGAGAACGAGACCAGGTTCATGGGCTTGTCTCGCATCCTGAAATCGGCATACGCAATCTGCTTTCCGTCTGGTGAGCTTAGCGACAGGGAGATCAACCTGGCGCAGTTCTACCTTGCCATCCGCTCTATCATCTACAAGCAGACGAAGGGCGATACTCCCGATGCGGAAACCATGAATGCCGTTGTCGAGGAAATGGTGCGCAAGGCGATTTCCTGCACCGGGGTGGAGAGCGTTGTCGAGGCTCAGCAGAGCGAGGACCTGTTCAGCGACGAGTTCGTGAAGCACCTTGACGCAATCGAGATGCCCATTACGAAGTTCAACGCATTGTTGAAGCTGCTGCGTAAGGCAATCAAGTCCTATGGGAAGGTCAATAAGACTAAGGCGAGGGAGTTCGATGAGCGCCTGCGCAAGGTCGTCGACAGCTACAACGCTCGTGACAAATTGGTGTTCACCAACGAGGTCATCGCTGATTTTGTCAACGACCTGTCCGATGAGCTTCTTGGGATCCTCAAGGACCTCGAGGAGGATAAGGGGTCTTTCGAGAAGTTGGGCATCACCTTTGAGGAGAAGGCGTTCTACGACATCCTGGTCAAGGTACGCGACGACCACGGATTCCCATATGCGGAAGAGAAATGCTTGAATCTGGCCAAGCAAATCAAGGAGCTCGTGGATGATAAGGCGCAATATGCCGACTGGGCGACTCGCGCAGACATCAAGAGCCAGCTGAACATGGACCTGACGGTTCTCCTTTACAAGAACGGCTATCCGCCTGAGTGGGATGAGGAAGTGTTCGAGAAGGTTATGGAGCAGGCCGAGAATTTTAAGGGTGGCACCTACGAATACAGATTGATTACCGTATAGGAGCAACTTGTGAGAGTGGGGCCAAACACGCAAAAAGACCTACTAGAGCGATTTGTTCATGGTGCACAAACACAAAGGTGGGAAATTTACGCAGCGAGGATAGGCAGGTTATTCATTACTCAACCCCTATTCTTGAGGATTGCGGCGGCTTTTTCATATTGAATAACACCCGTTATTCGCTTGCGACCGGACGAATCCAAAAGCTGATTTCTGAAATGATTCCTGAACAGAAATTGGAAAAAACCTAGGTGTCCCTGAAAGACCTTGTCTTTCTCTTTCTGCTTACGTAAACAATAAAGACACTAGCGTGCGCCCAGAAAACTATTTAAT